>NZ_JBNJOI010000015.1:0-88234 GCF_050113675.1 Vibrio sp. TRT 21S02 | reverse complement strand
CGGAATTGGTAGACGCACCAGATTTAGGTTCTGGCGCCGCAAGGTGTGAGAGTTCAAGTCTCTCCTTCCGCACCATTTATTACAAACCCAGCTTTTGCTGGGTTTTGTTTTATCTATCCGTCTAACTTTACTTCATCCCCTTCTTTCCGAGTTAACACACTTTTACGAGCGATAGACAACGAGTTCACTTTACGTAGAGCGCGCTTACTTACACTTAGCTTAGGCATAAAAAAATCCAGCCGAAGCTGGATTTTTGCATTGCAACTAATTGGATTAACCAAGCAAACCAAGAGCAGAGTTTGGTGCTTGTTTTGCCTGTGCCAAGACAGAGCTTGATGCTTGAGACAGGATTTGCGATTTAGTAAGCGCTGTCGTCTCTTTAGCAAAGTCAGTGTCTTTAATACGGCTCTTAGAAGCATTCACGTTTTCGTTAATGTTATCTAAGTTGTTGATCGCATGGTTAAAGCGGTTTTGGAATGCACCCAGCTCCGCACGGTGACTATCTACAAACTTCAGAGCCGCATCCACAATAGCGACAGACTCTTGTGCGCCACCTACTGTAGTTACGTCAATGGTATCTACCGTCACGGCTTGAGCTGCACCCATGCTCAATTCACCAGCAAGGCTACCACCAAAGGTTGTTGCACCTTCTACCTTATTGTTATCTGTGAAGATTTGTAACTTACCCTCTTCATCAACCGATGCTTTCACCATATCAGTCTGACCATTGATGTACGTTGCAAGTTCTTCGATATCATCACCTTCTTTTGCATTGATAGTGATGTTTTGTGCCTGACCAAACTTATCCGTCAGTGCGATGGTTAGATCGTTAGCACCTGCTTGAACGGCCCAGTCTTTATCTTGACCATTTGCTGCAACATAGCTGCTACCGCCCATCATGGTGTTGTCACTACGCATATTGTTCAGCGTTAACATCACCGCTTCACCATTATCTGCACCGATCTGGAATGATTTGGTTGCGAATGTACCGTTAAGTAGCTTATTACCACCAAATGAGGTCGTTTCCGCAATACGGTTCAATTCGTCATTCAATGCAGTGATTTCTTCTTGAATCGCCACGCGCTCAGACTTAGAGTTTGAACCGTTCGCCGATTGTAGTGATAGATCACGCATACGTTGCAGGATGTTGGTGGTTTCATTCATGGCACCCTCTGCGGTTTGCGCCATTGAAATACCATCATTCGCATTACGTACAGCAACATCTAAGCCACGGCTTTGCACATTCAAACGGTTAGAGATCTGCAAGCCAGCAGCATCGTCTTTTGCACTGTTGATTTTAAAACCAGAAGATAAACGTTCCATTGATGTCTGTTGTGCTGATGTTGCGCTATTTAAGTAACGCTGCGCAGTCATCGCCGATACGTTAGTGTTTACATTAACCGCCATAGTGGTCTCTCCTATTGATTATCCGACGAGTCGGAAGTTCCGAACGGTTTCCGACGTCTCGGCAAACCAATTAGTTCTCTCAAAGTACCCTTATTAGCGACCCGCATTGAGTTTCCTTTAGAAGAAAAATGGAATTGTATGCCGAAAAAATAAACTTTAGATGATTAGGTGACCAAGGAAACAGTTTGAGAAGTTTTAATTAAAGAATAATCAGAATCGGTCGAGTGATAGCATTAGCACATCAATAACGCGCTACATCATGCTGAAATATGGAAGGTTTAAAAGTTACAGAAAAAGAAAAAGCCCCTTTCCTTTGAGAGAACCGGGGCTATGTGGTAGCCATGCCAATGTGGAGATCGAGAGAAATGACACATTTTGGCTGCCGAGTGCATGATTAATGGCAAAGTATAAAGCAGGTGAGAGAGAGAACTTTACACTCAATATCAATCATGCTTGCCTAAGCTCCTTCATTAACCCCACGTCTGGGAGTGCGTTAATGAAGGGTCTTATTACTACTGCAATAATGACATTGCAGAGTTTGGCAACTGTTTTGCTTGAGCCAGAATCGATGTACCAGCTTGTTGCAAAATTTGTGCTTTGGTCATTTGCGTTGTTTCCTTCGCAAAATCGGTATCTTTAATACGGCTGTTTGACGCTTCAACGTTTTCTTGAATGTTAGCCAAGTTATTAATACTGTGGCTCAAACGGTTTTGTTTCGCACCTAAGTCAGCTCGTTGAGAGTCTACATATTTAAGCGCTGCATCCACAATGCCTACTGCATTTTGTGCACCACCCACCGAACGTACGTCAATGTTCTGAACGGTTGTCGCAACACCAGGACCACCGTTGAGTCCAAGCTCACCTGCTAGGCCACCAGAGATATTGAGGTTGCCTTGTAGGTTTGGCTCTGCGGCAAAGATCTGCAGCTTACCTTCTTCGTTAACAGATGCTTTGAACTTATCGGTTTGACCGTTAATGTACGTTGCCAGTTCTTCAATGTCGTCGCCTTCTTTTGCTAAAACATCTAGCGTAATGGCTTCACCATCTTTGGTGGTAAATTCAAATTTAAGATCTTTGGCCGTTGCAGGAACGCCCCAGTCTTTGTCTTTACCTTGCTCAGAAATGAATGACTGGCCACCCATACGAAAATCATCCGCACGTACACTGGTCAATCCCATGATGATTGCCTCACCAGAACTCGCACCGATCTGGAATGACGCTTCACCAAATGAACCATTAAGCAACTTACGGCCACCGAATGACGTCGTCTCGGCGATACGGTTTAGCTCATCTTGCAGTGCTGCAACTTCTTCGTGCAGAGCTTGACGCTCAGATGCTGAGTTGGTGCCGTTAGCAGACTGCAATGACAAGTCACGAATACGTTGTAAGATACTGGTCGATTCGTTCATCGCCCCTTCAGCTGTCTGTGCAATCGAGATACCATCGTTCGCGTTACGCATTGCAACATCAAGACCACGAGACTGCGCTGTCAATCGGTTCGAGATTTGCAGACCTGCCGCATCATCTTTTGCACTGTTAATTTTATTACCTGAAGATAGGCGTTCCATCGAGGTGTTTAATTCACCTGTCGCCTTATTCAAGTAACGCTGAGCGGTCATCGCCGACACGTTAGTATTTACTGTAATGGTCATAGTTTGCTCTCCTAGTGAGTTCGCAAGTGCTTGCGAAGCGGCCAGCTTAATCTCATTTGGAAGCACTGACCGTGATGACTTGCTAAACCGGCAATCACCGGTTTATAAACCTTTTGATTAACTCTTGATATTACTCTTTCAAGTACTATGCCAAGTTTAAGAAAAATCTCACAAAAGATTTATTACTCAATTTATTCAATCATTTATAACAAGGAATCGGTTTTTATAATGGCTAAAAACCTATCTTTCTTATTCAACGGCAAAATGCATTGCCATCTGATTGCCGCTTAATTGCCATAGCTGCTTATGCAACTTATGTTCATCACCAAGGGCAGCATCACCTAACCAGCACTTACGGCATAGCACGTAAGGCATGACGGTTAGATGTAGTTAAAAAGCGTCAGGTCTTTGGTTTTGCCAAAAGCCTGTTGCGATGCCTGAAGCGCACGTGAGTTTTCATTAAACTCAATCACCGCTTCGGCATAATCCAAATCTTCAAACGTACTTTTTGACTTCGCGAGCGTCATCTTAAAGTCTTCATGTTGCTGCTCTTGAATATCGAGCGTACTTAGCCTTGCCCCTACATCGGTGCGCGCTTTGTTTAAATGGATAAAAGCAGCATGAAATTCTTGCGTAATTTGATGTAACTTAGCAGTATTCGAGCTGTCTGAAACCGAGCCTTCAGATAGCGCCATCGCATCACGAAATGTTTCAAAGATCGAATACGTTCTTCTTGGTTCAAGGGTGATTTCATCCCCCTTGTTGATCTGGCCTTTTACCTGAATCGAAACATCTTCAAACTTAATTCCCGTCGATGGGTCAAATTCATCAGCGGCAACCACCGAACCGTCACGCTCTAATTGATAACCATATTTGCCGCTTGGCATATCAACGAAAGTGACTTTATAGGTAGACTGATCATCCGGGTTAAGGTTAATCGCTCTTTCCAACAACAGCTCTGAAGCCTCGCCTAATGCGTACTGTGGTTCAAAGTCACCAAACGGATTATCAATTTCCATAAACAGCTTGCTGCCAGGATCATTAATAGGCATTTCCAAGGCGTTGGAAATCTTCATCTTGCGTTGATAATCATCTCCGGCATAGACCACATCACCATTACCATCTCGAAAGAAAGGCTGGTTTTTAGGTTTGGTCCCAGCAAAGATGTAGTTACCCGACTCGTCCTGAACATTCACCAAGTTGAGAAAGTTGTTGGCAATTTCTTCGATTTCTCTGCGTTTAGCAAAGCGGTCTTCCGGAGAAAGCGAGCCGTTAATCATTTCCATTACGGTACGTTTTGCTTCATCCGCGTAACTTTCTGCGTTCGAAATGATCACTTCATGATGTTCTAAACGGTTTCGACTTAACACGATACCGTCCATATACTGGCGCAACTGTTCACTTTGCTGACCAATATTTTGAATATAATGGGTCGCCAATGGGTCATCGCTGGCTTTCATGAGCCGCTTACCTGATGCAAGCTGGGCCTGATTGTGATGCACCTTGGTCTCTTGACGACGCAAGTCATTTTGCACCGACTGATAATTATGGAAGCTAGAAATACGGTTTAACATTTATATCGCCTCCTACCTCAGTGCCAGAATGGTGTTAAAGGTATCATTCGCAGCCTGCATAATGCGTGACGATGCCATATATGCCTGTTGGAACTTCATCATATTGGCCGCTTCTTCATCTAGGTTTACCCCCGAGATGGAAGCTACACGCTCTTGCGCCGCTTCTTTTTCTAACCGAGAGACATCGGTCAAACGCGAGGCTGTCGACATTTGCAAGCCTACATCGGTATTCAAGTTATGGTAGATGTCCAATACCGTGGACTCACCATCATTGAGCTTTTTGTTGGTCTGAATATTTTGCATTTTTAGCAAGTTGCCGTTGTCACCTTCAGATGGGACAAGATTTGCCGTGAACTTGTCGTTCGGCAGCGCACCGCCAGTCAGTTCGAAACTGGTGCCCATTACCGTTACCGGACCTGTTGGTGGGTAGGCTTGCGGTGCAAGTAACATTTTCCCTTTGGTATCAGTAACTGCAAATTGGTTGCCGTCCGGCGATACCACAACTTCAAACTCACGCAGATCACCAGCGGCAGCAATCGTGAACTTTGCATTGCCCTGCGCAAATGTGGTTGAAGCTTCATAACTTTGCGCTGCAATGTGTGAGGGGTCGTTGGTTTCCATCTTAATTTGCGCGCCGCCATATCGTGTCGGTCTAAGTAAAACACGCTCACCTTGGCTTAAATCATTACGAATTTCGATTCGGATGCCATCTAAATAAATCGAGTCACCCACCACTGGAACGGCAGACTGCTCACCATCTGGCTTGGTGATAATGTAGTCGCTGCCATTATTTTGCAGCGAATATTCACCACCTTTTAACTGGCTGGTGTCTTCGATAAAGACCGCAAGGTCAGCCGTCGAATTTGAACTGGTGATCACACGCGCTTTAGCGACAGGTTCTGAGTTCACATCGGTAAAGATCAAACCACCAATGTTCCCTCTCAAATCCATACCTTGAGATTGCAACGTATTCACTTCATGGGAGAAAGCGGTCGCCATTCGGCCGAGCTGGTCCATCAATTGTGGAATGCGTTTGTCGCGCATATCTAGCATTGCGCCAATTTTGCCGTCAATGTCTTTGGTAGTAATGGCTTTGATGCCCTTTCCTTCGATCATCGCCAGACGGCGTTGATGCACATCAGGATAACCATCAATCATTTTAAGCTGACTGGCTTCGGTACCTGAAACTAAGGTGTGTCCGTTACCAATATGGACGTTAAAGCCTTCCGCATTTTTGCGCGGTGTTACCGTTACTTTGGTGTACTCCGATAGCTCTGCTATTAGCTTTTCATGTTGATCCATCAAGTCATTGTGAGGGCCGGGGGTTCGCATCATTAAACGATGCAAATCGCGGATTTCTAACGCAAGCTGATTGACGCGCTCGATACCTAAATCAAGCTTTTTATTGGTGACATCGGACTGCAAACGAATGGTTTCATGAAAGTCATTTAGGTTTTGCGTGATTAAGCCCGCTTTTTCGAGCACAACTTTACGTGCACCCACATCGTTTGGGCTGTCAGCCAAAGACTTTACTGCATCAAACCATTCGTTCATGTTTTCTGGAATTTTTTTCGACGCCACTGAAGACAACATACTTGAGAGCATCTCAAGGTTTTCTTCAACATCACGTTTGTGCGCGTAGTTGGTCGTCGATAAATTAAGCTCGTTAACGGCAAACTGATCCCATGAGCGGCGAACTTTTTCCACATGTACGCCCATACCGTAGGTTTCCCCACCATATTGACGCGGCATATTCGTGCCTTGTATTACAGACTGACGACTATAACCCTCTGTATTAACATTGGAAATGTTATGACCTGTGGTATTTAGTTGTCTCTGAGCTGTAAGTACACTTTGTGAACCAAGATTCAGAAGATCCGACGCCATATTGCCCCCGAAAACCCAATAAAATCAGTAATTACTGAACTGCTACCCATATACAAAGCAACATGCGTGCCAGAACAATGTAGGAATTATTTGATAATAAAAAGCCAGCAGGACGCTGGCTTAGAAATGATGTGATTGAGATTACATTTGGTCAATTTTATCTTTTACCCTCAATACCTTATCTGCATATTTCGGGTCAGTTGCGTAACCAGCTTGATGGATACCATTAATGAACTTTTCAGAATCACCGCCATGACGCAGAGCCAATGTATAACGAGGGTTTTCTTGTAGGAAACGAACGTAGTCGTTAAAGCTATCTTGGTAACTTTGGTAAGAACGAAATGCGGCTTTTTCCTGGACAGGAACCCCCTGATGGTATTCAAGAGTTTGTGTAGCCACGCGCTCTCCACCCCAGCTACGATCCGCTTTAATATTAAACAGGTTATTACTGCTGTGGCGAGCATTACCCACCATTTTCTGGCCCCATCCAGTTTCAAGGGCAGCTTGAGCAAGAAGCAGTGATGAATCAACCCCAAGAGCTTGTGCTGCTTTTTCAGCGTACGGCTTCAATGACGCGACAAAGGACTCTGGCGAATCAAATGAACTTGGTTCCGTTTTGGTAGTGTTTGTTGCTTGTTCTACCTGCTCAGCACGGTATTGACGAGTGCGGTTTACCTTATCCATCAACTGCTCGAAGCTTTCATTGTTCGCTGCGGCATTCTGGTTTTCTACTTTCCCCGTGCTTAATTGAGCAACAATCATGTCTGCTAAGCCCAGTGAACCATTCGCACTCAACTCACTGGCCATCTGCTCATCCATCATTTGACGGTAGAACTGCTGATTTTGGCTATCCATTAAGCCTGATTCAAACGATGCATTCGCATCACGCATCGATTTAAACAACATAGAGGTGAAAATCGCTTCAAACTGTCTCGCTGCCGCTTTTAATGCCGCTTGCTCACCACCTTCTTCACCATTTACTGCTTTCTGACGCAGTTTGTCTAACCCTGCAATGTCATGGATAAAGCCGATGTCATTTCCGTTATTGATCATGGCTCACTCCTTAAATGATGATCAGCTGGCCTTCAATGGCCCCAGCTTGTTTCAATGCCTGAAGAATAGCCATAAGGTCAGAAGGTGCTGCGCCTACTTCGTTGACTGCACGCACTAAATCATCCAACGTCAGACCCGGCTCAAACTTAAACATTTTGCCTTGTTCTTCTTTCACTTCGATATCCGTATCCGGTACCACGACCGTTTGCCCACCCGCCAAAGCATTTGGCTGGCTCACGTTTAAATTCTCTTTAATTGCCACAGTCATGCCACCATGAGTCACAGCGGCTGGTTTTAGGCGAACATGTTTACCAACCACAATGGTGCCTGTGCGCGAATTGACGATAATTTTTGCTGAGCCATCTGCTGGGTCAAATTCCAAATTTTCGATAGCAGATAGGAAAGCAACACGCTGACTGGCATCACGCGGGGCACGCACTTTGACTGAAGTCGCGTCCACCGCCTGTGCCATTTGAGGACCTAGGAAGTTATTCACTGCATCAGCCATTCGCTGTGCAGTGGTAAAATCGGATTCTAGTAAGTTAAAAGTAATGTGGTTACCACGGCTAAATGGTGTTGGGATCTCACGCTCCACAATAGCACCATTTGAGATCATGCCTGCGGCTGGATTATTTCCGACCACTTTGGAGCCATCTGCCCCTGTCGCACTGAACCCACTGACCACTAAGTTACCTTGTGCAACGGCATAGATTTGCCCATCGAGACCTTTCAACATGGTTTGCATTAGGGTGCCGCCACGTAAACTTTTTGCGGCACCGATTGAAGAAACGGTTACATCAATGGTTTGGCCTTGCTTAGAAAATGCAGGCAACTCTGCGGTTACGATAACTGCGGCTACGTTTTTTGCCTTCGGCTTGGTACCCGGTGGCAATTGAATGCCAAAGTTTTGCAACATGGCATTGAAACTCTGATCCGTGAATGGCGTTGACTCTCCAGTACCCGGTAGGCCAGTAACTAAACCATAACCCACTAATTGGTTACTTCTCACACCAGCGACTTGTGCGACATCTTTGATGCGGGCAGCCTGTACACTGGTGGTGATCATCATCAAACTGGTGATTAACAGAAATAACTTCTTCATCGCTTCTACCTATACTCTCTCACGGGTGCCAAAACTTCGACTTCACGTTGGCTTAGAGAGCAACATTAAAGAATCGTGCCAAGAATCCCGGTTCTTGCATATCTTGATTGGTTCCGGTTCCAGAATATTGAATTCGGGCATTGGAAATGCGGTTGGATGCGATGGTGTTGTCGTAATCAATGTCATCCGGACGAATTGTGCCACTTAAGCGGATATATTCATCCCCTGTGTTCAAAGTGAGCCATTTCTCCCCACGGATCACGAGATTTCCGTTTGCCAACACTTCGATCACTTCGACGGTAATTGAGCCTGAAATACTGTTGCTTTGGTTGGCCGCAGCACTACCGCTGAATTTATTGTCGTTGCTCAATGCATAAGAGAAATCATAATCACCGATAGCAAGCGCCTGACCACCGACTTCAAGTGGGTCCATCGACGCATCGTTGTTTTTAGACAAATCCGCGTCAGAGCTTTTCGCTGCCTTAGTACTCTCATTTAAATTTACGGTGATGATGTCACCAATACCACGTGGTTTTGAGTCATCATATAAGCTGCTCGCTCGAGCAGAATTAAACAATGAACCCGTTTCCGCTGCATAGTGTTCAGGTTGATATTTAGGATGGATAGGTGCCCAAGCTGGGTCTCCTGCGACAGGATCATTGCGGCGACGAAGCGTATCGACGATACCAGCATCTTCCTCTTTCGCTTTATCCCCTTCAACCGCATCCACCGTTGTGGTTCCTTGAACCACATCTGGCGTTTCTACTTCTGGTTCCAACATAGTACAACCGGACATCGCGGCAACCACTAGTACGACAAATAAACGATTCATTGCTCTCACCCTCTCAATCGCGCTTATAGTTGCTGATTCACGAAGCTCATCATTTTGTCGACGGCTGAAATCACTTTAGAGTTCATTTCGTAGACACGCTGCGCTTCGATCATGTTCACCAGTTCTTCCGTTACGTTGACGTTTGAGGTTTCCAGCATTGACTGACGAACCTCACCAAAACCATCCAGCCCCGGAACCCCTTCTTGTGGGTCACCACTCGCACCAGTTGGTAGATACAAGTTTTGACCAATCGGCTCTAGGCCACCTGGGTTAACGAAATCTACCGTGGTAATTTGACCAAGTACTTGGTTGTCTTGCTGACCACGAACTCGCACTGAAACTTCACCATCTGTGCCGATGGTAATGCTGATCGCATCTTCTGGAATCGCAATTTCTGGCTCTAGGGAATACCCCGCACCTGAAGTAACAATTACCCCTTCATCATTCACGGTGAACTGACCGTTACGGGTATAACCAATATTGCCGTCTGGCATCAGGATCTGGAAGAAGCCATCTCCTTCGATCATCATATCCAAGCTGTTGGTTGTGGTTTGGGTGTTACCTTGGGTGTGCACTTTTTGAGTGGCGACAACTTTGGAACCTGCCCCTAACATTAAGCCACTCGGTAGCTCAGTGTTTTGCGATGACTGACCACCAGGCTGGTTAATGTTCTGATAAAACAAATCTTCAAATACTGCGCGACTTTTTTTGTAACCTACGGTTGAGGCGTTCGCTAAGTTATTTGAAATGGTTGAAATATTGGTTTGCTGTGCGTCTAAGCCAGTCTTACTTACCCATAATGCCGGATGCATAACTCTCTCCTAAAACCTCATTAGCTTGTACGAAGCAGAGAATCAGACGTCTTGTCCATCTCTTCTGCAGTGCTCATCATTTTCACTTGCATCTCGAACTGTCTTTGCAAGTCAATCAGGCTGGTCATTTCCCCAATGGCATTCACGTTACTGCCTTCGAGTGCACCTGTGAGCAGTTTGACTCCGGCATCCGCTTCGTATGCCGTGTTAGGATCTTTTGCTCGGAAAATTCCGTTAACATCTTTGAATAGTGATTGGTTGTTTGTGCTGGTCAGCTTAATGCGGTCAACTATTTCCATCGCATCCGCCGGTGCTCCTTGAGGAACAACCGAAATCGTGCCATCGGTACCGATTTCTACTTTACTCACCGGAAGCGGCACTGTGATGGGGGCGCCTGTTTCGCCAAGCACCAAATTGCCGTTACCACTGGTAAGCATGCCATTGACATCAATTTTTAGATTACCGTTGCGGGTTAAGCCTTCTTTGCCCATTTTATCCATGACAGAAATCCAACCATCACCTTGGATGGTGACATCAAGGTTTCGCCCAGTGGTGATCACACTGCCTTGAGAGAAATTATGTCCCGGACGCTCTGTCATGCTAAATACGCGGCTAGGCAAACCTTCACCATAAGCCTGCATAGAGCGCGCTTGCTCTAAGTCGGCTCGAAAGCCTGTCGTACTGACATTGGCTAAGTTGTTTGCTCTGAGCTGCATCGCTTGCATATTTTGCTTTGCGCCGCTCATTGCTAGAAACAATGCACGATCCATAATTCACTCCAAAAATCACTATTCAGAGCTAATAAAGCAATTGATGTGCCAGTTTTATATTTGGTTATTTTTCAATGAGATATATGGAGAAGTGACGATAAAATGAAGATTTTGATTTGCCACAATAGGCAAGAGGCAACAGCGGCAAGCAGGTGATTGCCACCAGCTTGCCACTCAGATGATTGCGAATATCTGATTAACGAATTTGCAAAATGTTTTGCTGTGTTTGGTTATGAACTTCTAGTGAACGAGAGTTCGCTTGGAAGTTACGTTGAGCAGAGATCAAATCGACCAGCTCTTGTGTCATATCGATATTTGATTGTTCAAGCGTACCGCTGCTGATCGTACCGAATGAGCCTTTGTTAGATTCACCCCAAACTTTGTCACCAGAGAATTGAGTAGAATCCCACTGAGTGCCGCCCTTCTTGTCCAACCCTTGCTCGTTAGCAACACGAACCAGCGCTACACGACCTAATGAGGTGTTCTCACCATTAGAGTAAGTGGCCAACACACTACCATTTTCATCAAAGTCGACTTTGGTCAAAAAGCCAGTTGTCGCACCATCTTCATCGAACTTGGTGAGTTCAAAAGGAGCGGCAAACTGAGTGGCATCATTGAGTCCAAACGCAAGTACTTGTGATGCATCGGCACCATTCAATTCAACAGGGTTCGCACCTGCGCCAAGCGCCTCTGAAACAATATTCTGACCATTGTTCAAACTTGCTAAGGTACCATCGTTATTGAACTTCATAGTGTGGCCAACATGACCGGTTGGGCTAGTTGCATCACCACCAACGATGTTGATCGGCTTTTCACCTGCACTGTCAGTCACGGTATAGTACGTCTGCCATGTATTCGCTTGGTTTAGATCTTTCAAGTAATACGTTGTCAGCTTGTAAGACTGGCCCATTGAGTCGTAAATCGTAGAAGACGTTGAGCGGTTATAAGTTTCAGGATCCGAGTAGTCAAACAATGCTGGATCTTTTAGCTCACCACCCGCTGGCAAGTTCACACCGACTTCAATATTTGCTGTCTGTTTAGGCTTACCAAACTCTTTTGGAATGTTAATTGGAGAAGGCTCATAAGACAGCACATCCCCCGTATCTTTATTTACCTGGTAACCTAATAAGAACTCATCGTTTGCAGTTACCATGTAGTTATCTTTGTTGAGGTGGAAAGCACCATTACGCGTCAGCTCATTTTGCTGAGGTGTTAAGCGGTCTTTCGCTACAGAAAAGAAACCCGTCCCCGAAATACGTAAATCCATTGGGTTGTTCGTATAAATACTTGAACCTTCGTGGAATTGTTGAGCAACTTTCGCAGCCTGAACACCTTGACCCGGAGTGGTCTTCGCATGAGTAAATAATGAGTTAGAATAAACATCTCCAAACTCAGCACGAGACTCTTTAAAGCCGTACGTGTTGGCGTTGGCAATGTTGTTACTGGTTGTGTTTAAGTCTAATTGAGCGGCAGACAAACCACTTAAAGCTACGTATGACATTCCAAAATCTCCTATCTAGCTAGCGTAAATTACGCTTTGCCAACTTCTAGTACTTCAGCAAGTCGAACTGGCGACTCAAAGCCAGCCAGATTGAGCAGTACGTTCCCATCGCCTTTTCCAAGAAGAACACTGTTCACATTTGCATAAGTTGAAACTGCAAATTCATTGCTCTTCCCATCAAGCAAACCTGCGGCTTTCACATTGTATTTGCCCGCCGGCAATGGATTACCGTTTTGATCTTTACCATCCCATTCAACGCGGCTGTCACCCGCAGGCTTCGCACCGACATCGAACGTTCTGACAAGCTGTCCCATTTGGTCTTCAATTCGAACCATCAAATTGTCAACCGACTGAGGAAGCTTAACCATGGCAGCCATACCACCGGTGTCTTTCTTAACCCCTGCAGCACCCGGTACGAGAACATCACGACCGACTAATGAAGAAGCTTGAAGTGCTTGGTTTGAGGTCATGGACGCATTCAGTGTTTCAAACTGATTGTTCATTTTCCCAATACCATCCACCGTTGCGAATGATGCCATTTGTGCAATCATCTGGTCATTACTGACCGGCTTAAACGGGTCCTGTTGCGCTAATTGCTTTGTGAGTAGCGATAAGAAGTCTTCTTGCTTTAAGTCTTGCTTACCTGTGGTCTCATCTGGCTTTTTAGCGTCCTGAATCTGCTTAAGCTGATCAATATAGGACAAGCCGCTTTGACCAACGTTGTTAATACCACCGGCCATACGTTACCCCCTATCCTTATTGACCCATCTGCAGCGTACGCAGCAGCATTTGTTTACTTGCATCTGCGACCTGAACATTTGTCTGGTATGAACGGGAAGCAGAAATCATGTTTGCCATTTCTTCCATTACGTTGACGTTTGGCTTGTAGATATAACCTTCGTCATTCGCAAGTGGGTGATCCGGGTTGTACTCTGCATTGAGCGGTTTGTCGCTCTCTACAATACCTAATACTTTCACTGGCACATTATGGTCACGGTTATAACGCGCTTTGCTTAACTCAGCTCCAAAGACAGCATGACGTGCTTTGTAGGTATCTTTTGCTGAACTAGAGATACTGTCTGCATTCGCCAAGTTACTTGAGGTAGTATTTAGACGAACAGATTCAGCACTCATGGCAGAACCAGTCACATTGAATACGTTAAATAAGCTCATCTAATTATTCCCCTTTCAGTGCTTTCGTTAAGTTCTTGAATTTACTTCCTAAGAAGTCGAGTGATGCTTGGTGTCTAATTTGGTTTTGCATAAATAGGTTACGCTCCAAATCGACATCTACTGTGTTGCCATCACCGGTATCAGGTTGAGTTGGCGTGCGGTAAAGCACTTCCCCGGTTACCTGAGTAGAGGCAGAAATATGCCGACCATCTGTTCGGCTAAGACCAATGCTTGCCTCTGATGTTGCCGCCTGCAATGCTCTCTTAAAGTCCATTCCTTTCGCCTTAAAGCCCGGTGTATTCGCTTGTGCAATATTGCTAGAGATGACCTCAGCATTGCGCTCACGCACGCCAACCGTGTATTGGTGGATACCTAAAGCATTGTCGAAAGAAATAGCCATAATTGCCTCTATTCAAAGAACTGACCGTTATTACTTAAGATAAAAGCAAGTTGTGTACCAACTTTAGAATCAGACTCAATTCATGCCAATATCTTTTGCTAATCCAGCAATAAATAAGCCAATTTATTTAAAACCTAGATTAACGATGGAGAGATGGAATGTCTCAAGACAAGTATATAACGAAGCGGCACAGTTCGATAACTACAAAAAAGCCCGGCAATTGCCGGGCTTTTATCCATACACCAAACATTATTTCAGTTTGTATATGATTCCAGGGTTACAACGAACCATCTCAAAGCGATCGGTCAACCCAGTTAGAGACTCTGATGCTCCTAAAAGCAGATAACCTCCAGGGTTTAAACTATTCGCCATTTGATTCAAAACTTGAGATTTCATATCCGGAGAAAAGTAAATCAGTACATTGCGACAAAAGATAATGTCGAACTTACCAAGCAGCGCATAACTGTCCATTAAGTTTTGTGGTCTGAAATTCACTAAACGCTTCACATTGTCTTTGATCTTCATCCGACCATCCCCCGCATCTTCAAAGAAGTTACGACGACGCTCAGGAGAGAGACCACGACCCAGAGCCAAGTTGTCATAGACCCCGGTTCGGCACATATCTAACATACTCGCTGAGATATCAGTTGCCGTGATAGACACACTTGGCAGCATGCCAGGTTTGCGTTGTTGTGTTTCTAGGATAGTCATTGCCATTGAATACGGCTCTTGACCTGAAGAACTTGCCGCAGACCAAATTTTAATGGGTCTTTTACTAGCAGCCACCTCAGGCAAAAGCTTATCGGCAAGCACTGCAAACGGGTAAGTATCACGAAACCATAATGTTTCGTTCGTTGTCATAGCATCAACAGCGGCAACACGTAGATCTCGGTTACGTCCGGTGACTACATCACGAAGAAGGTCTGAAAGTGACCCGAGTTTGAATTTCGTGACGAGTGGGCTCAAACGACTCCTCACTAAATACTGCTTGCTGTCTCCTAGTACGATACCGCACTGAGATTCTAAGAAACGGCTAAAATCACGATATTCTTGATCGCTTATAGTTATCGCTGTCATTAACTTCTCTTTATTCCGTTAGTGCTTTCTTCACTGCATTACCCAGTTCATCAGGATCGAACTTCGCGATAAAAGAGTTTGCACCAACTCGTTCTACCATTGCCTGGTTAAATACACCGCTGAGAGATGAATGCAGAATGACATATAGATCTTTGAGATCGGCATGACGACGAATCTCTGCCGTTAAAGTATAGCCATCCATCTCTGGCATTTCGATATCTGAAATCACTAATGAGATCTGATCGTAAATATTCCCTTCTGCTGCCATTTCTACCAGCTTTTCATAAGCTTCTTTACCATCTTTCACCGCGATCGCTTCAAAACCAATTGAGTTAATTGCTCGTTCAACCTGCTTTCTTGCAACAGTTGAATCATCAGCGATAAGAATACGCCTAACGATTTCTTTTTCTTCTTCGGCTTGAGCGATTTCTTCCGCAATTGTGGAATCCATGGTTTCATCGATCGGAGCGATTTCAGCAAGAATTTTTTCAACATCGAGAATTTCAACTAATTCATTATCAATGTTCGTTACCGCTGTCAGATAGTTGGCTTTACCAGAACCATCTGGCGGTGGCAAAATCGCTTCCCAGTTCATGTTGATGATGCGTTCAACTGACGTCACCAAAAAGGCTTGAATAGTCCGGTTAAATTCCGCGATCACCACAAAACACTTATCAACATCTTCTGTCGGTCTGCCACCAATTGCTAAACTTAAATCAATAACAGAAACCGTATGGCCACGGATATGAGCCACCCCTTTGACTAAATGGTGAAGGTTAGGCATTAAAGTAAGCTTAGGACATTGAAGTACTTCTTTTACTTTAAATACGTTAATACCGTAACGTTGACGTCCCATTAGACGAAACGTTAATAACTCCAATCGGTTTTGACCAACGAGTTGGGTACGCTGGTTCACCGAATCGAGGATCCCCGTCATAAGCTCATCTCCATCTTAAACTTTCATTCTAAAAAGATGATAGTCTACTGTGTGCAATGAAAAACCAGAGAAACAGAATGACACATCCTAAATCAACCGTAAGATCGTTTTCCATAAGTAATTGTAGAGCCATC
Source organism: Vibrio sp. TRT 21S02 (assembly GCF_050113675.1). Classification (NCBI taxonomy): domain Bacteria; kingdom Pseudomonadati; phylum Pseudomonadota; class Gammaproteobacteria; order Vibrionales; family Vibrionaceae; genus Vibrio; species Vibrio sp. TRT 21S02. The sequence goes on along the minus strand of NZ_JBNJOI010000015.1, from coordinate 71,923 downwards.
TGTATACTTTTTTCTAAGTGTATCGGCTTTTTATTCTTTTTCTTTAGTTTTTCAGTAACATCAGCTACTCAACCACAAATACAGCATATTCAGCAAAGCGCGGAAGAGTATATTCTTGCAACGCTAGACTGGCCTCAAGATGGCATTCTTAAAGCAAAAGCCGCGAATATCGATTCAAGGATTTTTGCAACTGATTGTCCCAGTGACTTAGCAACCTCTTCATCATCAACAAATCCAAATGCCAGTAACATTACCGTACTAGTTGAATGCCCCGATGATAATTGGAAGGTTTATGTTCCTGTTCGTATCTATCGTTCAGGGCCACAAGTCACCTTGACCACATCACTAAGTCGAGGACAAATTATTTCGCCTCAGGACGTTACTATTAGTATGGTAGACTTGCAGCGCTTCAGACGGCAAGGCTTTTCAACAATTAGTTCAGTAATTGGTGCTAAAGCTAAAAAAAACTTACGTTTGGGTGAAGTTCTTGAAAGCAATGATATTTGCGTAGTATGTCGTAATGAAAACGTTGTTATCAAAGCGATTAAGTCTGGCATGACGATAACAACAAAAGGTATTGCGCTAACGGATGGCTCACATGGTGAACAGATAAGAGTGAAAAATAGTAAATCCAACCGTATAATTGAAGGACGAGTAACGGGAATTTCAGAAGTCACTGTACAGTTTTAGTCATTAAGTTGTAAAAATAACGGTGGACGAAAAAACACTAAAGTTATTTTTCGTTCAGTCGATATGGACTGTACAGGTTTTTCATTCAGGTAAAAGGCTCAATTATGGCAGGTATTGATAACATACGTTCGGGACAGACGATATCAACATCGACTCGAAGTTCTGCACGTAGTGATACCAACGCGACGAGTAACACTGACTCTGCAAAGAAGTCGGGAGTTGCCCAAGACGCGGTATCACTAAGTAAACAAGGCAAGGCGGTAGGTGAAATGCATAACCAAATGGTAAGCCAGCCAAGTTTTGATAAAGCAAAAGTTGCGGCAATTAAAGAAGCGATCGCGAATGGTTCTTACACCGTCGATCCTGAAAAATTGGCTGATAATATGATTAAATTTGAGAAAGAGTTAGGCGGGCTGTAGTTTATTAAGCGTCGCTGATAAAGAGTAGTAACGATGGCAGCACTCAATAGTCTGGTTGAATTCCAGTTGAAAAATGCAAAAGATCTTTCTGAGCTTTTAGAGAAAGAGAAGCTGGCCATTGCTAATCGACTCTCCAAAGATATTGAAGCCATTGCAAAAGAGAAAGTAACCTTAATTGATCAATTGCAGACAACCGACCAACGAATTGCTCAGCACCCTGAAGTAGAAAGCCTGAAAACCGACCCTGAGCTGAGCCCGTTAGTTGACCAAATTCGATCTATCGTCCATGACTGCCAACAAGCAAACCTTGTTAATGGAGAAGCGCTTCAGCGTGCGCAACTGAGTTTCAATAAACTGAACAATTTAATGCAGCAAACCCAAGGAAAGTTTGGCATGACATACAATGCCGAAGGACAAACTTCAAATTTATCCACCCTTGGTACCAACATTAAAGCCTGATACGAAAGTAACACATAAAAAAAGCGGCAATCATTGCCGCTTTTTTGTATCGGAGTTTGAGAGAGAATTAAAACAAGGTTTGCTGACGCTTTTCCGGAACTTGCTGAATTTCACCATAATCACGTAGCTTGTTCATTTTCTGAATATCTAAGCGAAGTTCAGTGACATAGCTGTCGCCAACTTTATAGCTGCGCACAACTTCCGCACCACGAATAACACCATCCACGGCACCTGATGTAAGCTCAGTTCCTAAACGCTGATCTTTTAAATCGGCACGGCCACTAACGCGCATACCATAAACCTGCTCTGCCAATTCACGATACGCATCAATCTTAGACGCTCGCATTGCTCGAACCTGCTTTTCTTCTTCGTTTCGTCCCTTTTGTTCACTAATGCTCGCATAGCCAACAGCCGTTAGCCAATCATCTGGACGCATGTTATTCAATGGCTGACAACCCACCATAACAAAAGCAACGAGTAGTAATAATAGTTTTTTCATTGCTCCTCCTATGGACGCAGAATCACGGTGTAAGGCTGTGTCATTGTTGGGTCGGAGCGAATCAGCACACCATCTTGCGTGCGAATGCTATTGAGCGTATCCAAGTCACGACCAATGCGATCCGCTGGTAAAAAGCCCTGAGCTGTCGCGACTACCACCCTTGATTGCATGCCCACAACACGTGCGTTTACCAATACCCCGCCCTCTTGACGAAGCATTGTTCCTGTTAGCACATATTGAATTTCTTGCTCTTGCGCTAAATCTTTCCAATCTCGGCTAAAAGCAAAATCACCTTGTTGCGTCACTTGGATTGAACCGGTGGTTTTGAAGTCCACGACTTTGAACCCACGGCGCTGGAATTGATGAATAAAACCTTCAGATACCGAATTTCCTAACCAGTTTGTCGCATCCATATTTTGTAGGTCGACAAACGAAGTGACAGCAATAGGGGTACGAGCCGACACACTGGTGTTCGATATCATTAAATCTTCAGTCATGCTCTCAACAAAAAAGTCAAGAGTATGACGCGGGCTCTCCATCAGCATAAACTGAGAACCTGAATAGGGTTCTTTACCGTTATAGATAGGAGCATAAGCACAAGCAGTCAGAAATACTGCGGGCACTAGCGATAACCATTTCTTCATTTCTCTAATCTCCGATACTTTAAGGCACTGTTCCTGCCCCACTTTCATCTCTCTCGCCAAAGTGGAACATTCCTTGCTTTTCTAACTGTGCTTACAATTTAGAAATGCGATGCCTAAATCAGCTACGATTTATCAAGCAAAATATATACCCAAATGGTAACCACCTTATGAAAAAATCGCTTTTTACCATATTTTCAATGCTTTACTTGCTACCTTCTTTTGCGTTCGCAGGCTGGTATGAAGTCACGGGAACGGCAACGGTCGTTTCATCAGAAGAGCAAGCGAGAATCCACGCGCTAGAGGATGCGTTATACAAAGCCGTCAGTTTTTCTGGCGCAGATATTGGTAGCATCAGTAATCTTCGTCCACTGCTCGAAAGTGATCGAAAAGAGTACCAGTTTAGTAATCATGAGGTTCGCTATGTCGTGGTCGAGGAGCAAAAAGTTCGTCGCAACATCATGTCAGTCAAAGCTCGGATAGATATTTACCCGTCGGCAACAGGTTGCCACGTCAGCCAATACAAAAAGACCTTTCTCATTGGCAACATCGACATAGAGTCCCCACAACAAGCGGTTATGGGCCAAATCTACAGTGTCGGTGATGATTTTGCCCGCATCATCAACCGTCAATTAGATGAAGAATCGGCAAGCTTTGTTTCTGTCGGCACTACCGACTACGAGATCAATAAACGCTATCCAGAGCGCTTAAAGATGATCGCCCAAGACACAGGAGCGCAATACATTCTGGGGGGAACCATTACTGACTTAACGGCAACCATTGACAAAAAAATGCTGGCAGAAGACATCATCAACCGTCAATTTGCACTTGAAATGACCATTTATGACGGCAAAACAGGCAATGAAGTGTATCACCGTAACTACCGTGAAGTTGCTAAATGGCCTTTTGCCAAAACCAGCCAAGTCGATACTAAAAGTGCGCGCTTTTGGGCATCGACCTATGGTGAGATGATGTTACGCGTGAGCCGCAACATCATGTTGGATCTTGAATCCGAAGTATCATGTAAAATCACTCTACCTGAAGTAATCGCCAAGTGGGGTAATACGCTTACGATTGATCTCGGTCGTGTACATGGCGTAAAAGAAGGTGACAAACTGCAGCTGTGGCACACTGGCTCATTTATCGACCAACGTGGGCTGCCACGAAACAAAGTGACTCAAACAGACATTACATTGACGGTTAAGCGTGTTTACGAAAATGAAGCAGAGCTGACCGTTGATCAAGCTGATCTGGCAGGTAGTATCCAAATTGGCGATGTTATGCACAAACTACTTTAAGTAGCGAATTTGTACTTAACATACTCAAATAATTGAGTATCATGACCGTCTACGCTCCCGTGGCACAGCTGGATAGCGCGGCCCCCTCCTAAGGGGCAGGTCACAGGTTCGAATCCTGTCGGGAGCGCCATATTGATAAAGTCGGCTTTACGCCGACTTTTTTATTTTCTTACCAAACTTTAAGAAAACTTAATCTTCTCATTACCAGAAATTTACTCGCTTCCAGTAAAATGATTCTCATTGTACAGTGATTGCCACTCGCACCTTACTGTAATTGTAACGGTTTACCCCCTATAACCGTTATCAGGCTCGCCGATTTTCGCCGAGCCTTTCTTGTTTTTAGACAAGAAGTTAGCCATTCACTTAGGTTATGATTTGGCCACATTCATGGAGGATGATGCGTGAAAATATTGATCATTGAAGATGACGCAACCACACGTGACTTTGTCGCAAAGGGATTGCAAGAACATGGCTACCAAGTGGATCAGGCAGAAGATGGCCAAAAAGGCTTAATGATGGCATTAAGCTGTGAATACCGACTGATCATTCTTGACAGAATGCTGCCCTACCTTGATGGTATGAAAGTATTGGCCGCCATCAAAGCAACTGAATCACCGACTCCCATCTTAATTCTCAGTGCAATGGATAGCGTTGAAGATCGCGTGAATGGTTTGCAAGCTGGTAGCGATGATTACTTAATCAAGCCTTTTGCACTCGCAGAGTTAATTGCCCGCGTAAACATCATTATCAATCGTTCACAACACAAATCCCCCCTCCAAACCACACTCAATTACGACTGTATTCGAGTGGATTTACGTGCTCATAAAGCCATCTGCAATCAAAAAGAGCTTCAACTTCAACCTAAAGAGTTTCAGTTACTGCAGTATTTTGTCGAGCATCATGAACAGGTCGTTTCAAGAATGCGCCTGTTTGAAGCAATTTGGAGTTACCATTTCGATCCAAAAACCAATGTCATTGATGTTCACGTTGCCAACCTACGCAGGAAGTTAGAAGACGCTGGCTGTAATCAACTTCTACATACCGTCAGGGGGGCTGGTTATGTCCTTCGTCGATGACTATACCCTTTCACGCTCCTCCGTTTTCAAAACGTTATTAACGCTATTTGTCCTCATCGCCGTGGTGAACATCGTCTTTATTCGCCAACTGTTTATTAACTCAGAAGCTTTTCATCGAGAGCATTTATCCAAACAACTCATTGATGAAATTCAAGAATTTAAAAACGCGGCGGCATATAATCCAACGAGCATAGAGCAACTTTTAAAAACCAAACAAACCAATCATTCACTGTTTTCTTATCAACTCATACCAACAAGTACCCCACTCTCTACCCCTCTTTATCCAGCAACACCATTACTTAATGAACGCAATAGTATTAACGTTGGCGAAAAATACCGGCTCGAGATCGAATTGAAAGAGGATCTATTAGAGGCGTATCGCCAATCGGTGATCCCAATGGTGTTAACCGGAATCGTATTGCCGATCGGTGTCATGTTGGTCGTTGCCTTCTTTTTCAGTGTATTGATCTTACAAAAGCTTGAACGTGTTAATCAGGCGATGAACCGGTTCTTGTGTGGTGAGCGAGACGTAAAAATCGCGGTATCAAAGCAAGATGATGAATTCGATATTCTTGCCATTCATTTGAACTTTATGATTGAGCAAATGGCTAAGAATGAACAAACGCTAAAGTCGCTGACGGTCGGATTAGCTCATGACATGCGTACCCCAATGGCAAGGTTAAAGCTACGGCTGGAAGAGCTTCTGAGTGACTCCAAGTTGTCCGATAAACAGTATCAACAGTTTTCTTCTTGTCATGATGAGCTAGAGCTGATTTTATCGCTGTTCAATAGCATGCTCGAGATTGCAAAGTTGAATAGTGGTCAACACACCATTGAAAATGAAACGGTTAACCTAGCAGCTGTCGCGCAAGATGCGCTCGAATTCATTCAACCCTTAGCCGAGCAAAAAAATCAACACGTCTCTTTTCGCCAAGATCAGCCTTGTTTTCTTTCTGGCGACCGCTCTTTGCTTTTTAGAGCCGTATTTAACTTGATAGAAAATGCCGTAAAGTACACACCAGAACATGGTCGTATTGAAGTGATTGCCGATCGTTTTGGTGTGGTGGTCGCTGACAAAGGAATAGGTTTGTCCAATGAAGAGAAGCTGCATGTGTGCAAACCAATGTATCGTGCAGATAAAAGTCGTACAGAGCAAGGGAATGGATTAGGGCTGTCGCTTGTTCAAGCCGTTGTTCAGCGTCATCACGCACAACTTTTGTTTCGCGACAACCATCCAGGGTTAAGAGCAAGGATCTGCCTGACTTAATTAAACAGCCGAAGCAGACACTTCGGCTGTATGAGTACCCGTTATCCAGGTAAAACAATGTGACTCAAATCCTCACTTGTTGGGATAGCCTTCATCGCCATCGCAATAGACTCGGCTTCTGTACCAACAATCACTTGAAGATTATTAGCACCAATTTTCACCACCCCCATGGCACCGATCGACTTCAATACTCCTTCATCAACCACAGATATATCGTTGAGTGTTAAACGCAGTCGAGTAATACAAGAATCGATAGAGCTTAGATTACGATGCCCACCAAGCGCTTTAAGGTATTGCGCCGCTTTCTCATCGGTATTGACTGCGGTCGCAGTACTGGTCTTTTCATCTTCGCGGCCGGGGGTTTTGAGATCAAATTTCAAAATTGCAAAGCGGAACACGAAGTAGTAAATGGCACCAAAACAGAGACCTTGCAGGATCAGCATGTAGGGTTTGTTCGCCAAAGGTAGGTTAAATGACAGTACAAAATCAATCAAACCACCACTAAAGGTGAAACCAGCGATCCACTGCATGCTTGCGGCAATATACAAAGACAATGCAGCTAATATTGCGTGAATAAAATAAAGCACTGGTGCAACAAACATGAACGCAAACTCAATCGGTTCTGTTACCCCAGTAAAGATGGCGGTTAACGCTGAAGCACCAAGAATACCGCCAACTTTCTTTTTATTCTCAGGCTTTGCGCAGTGGTACATAGCTAAACACGCGGCGGGTAATCCATACCCCATAACAGGGAAAAAGCCACCTTGGTAAATGCCTGTTACCCCTAGCTCTCCAGTCCCAGACCAGAACTTAGAAATATCATTAATCCCAACCAAATCAAAAATAAAGACCTGGTTAAGTGCATGATGCAAACCAATCGGGATCAGTAAGCGGTTGAAGAAGCCATACAAACCTGCACCTGTGGCACCAAGCTCTGAAATCGCAATGCCAAAGTCAACTAGAGAACCGTATACCACTGGCCAAATGTAAACCATCACTAGACTAATGGTAATGGCAGCAAAAGAGGTAATAATCGGCACGAATCTGCGTCCACCAAAAAAGCCCAGTGCGGCAGGTAATTTTATGTCATGGAATCGATTGTAAAGTGTTGCCGCCACAATCCCCATCATGATCCCTGTAAACGCACTAACCGCCGCTTTCGAAGCAATAACTTCTGATGACGACATCTGCTCGACAGGAACGCCTGTAATTTGAGACACCACCGCAGTGTTCCCTACGATCATCTCAACAATCAAAAGCCCCAATAACCCAGCTAGGGCTGCGGCACCGTTATTATCTTTTGCTAAGCCATAAGCCACACCGGCAGCAAATAACCACGCCTGGTTGTCCATGATCCCCTTACCACCATAGACAAGGATGGTCGCCAGAGTACTATTAGCGCCCCAGCCAGCTGGGTCAATGGCATAACCAAGCCCCAACATTAAGCCACCAGCAGGCAGCACAGCGATGGGGACCATCAAAGCCTTCCCAACTTTCTGAAAATATCCGAGTATATTCACTGTTGTTCCCTCTATAAAAATCAAGCTTGTGATTTATGCTCAATGAACAAACCATCGTATAAAGAGGTCACCCACAGAGCACAAACTCTGAGGACTGAGAAAACTCAATCCACATAACCGCCAGTGTAAATAGAGAAGGATTAAGACCGCTTTGTGGTTGGATTAAGGATAATTAACCTTTCACAAAACAAAGTGGAGAAGATGAGAAAGTGCCGTGATATTGATCGATAAAAAGCTGTATTGAAATTTTCATTTACAACAAATCAGACAGTTACAACTCTTATTAATAATTCTATTGGAAATGTCAGGTTTTACTACTTTAATTATTACTAATAATTGCTTACCCTGTGCGCTTGCTTATTAATAGAACTATTACTTGGAATAATGGCTAAGAGCAACCTGACAACAAATACAGGCCATCGCTTTATCTCAAAAGCGAAAACAGCCTATAAGATACATATTCATACACCCGACGACACAGTGTTGCACCGGTCGGTGGGATACATACGTATTGGAGAAAAAAAAGGACTGAAAAAAGCGATTAAACTTCGTAACGAATTAGGACTCGAAATGTGGGGGAAATTTTGGCGCCGATTGTTGAAAGATCCCTATCTGATGACACGCCTTCCTCACTCACTGGAACCCAAGATCATCTTCAAACCACGCCCAACCAAAGCCAACCCTGATGCTAAAGATGAATGTTATATTGCATCTTGGCGTAACTACGATGAAAACGGAAAGCTGATTTATCGAAGTGTGGTTTGCTCCATCAGTAAGCATGGTCGCTTAGGGGCTTACACTAAAACTAAAAAAGCGCTACTTGAAGCCAATAAAGATAACTTAGAAATTCTTGAATTCATGGGTCGGTTAGCGAGTATTGACCTGAAGTAGGTCCTACCTACACTCACTAAGCCATATTGCTTTGCTGCAAGATAATGAAAAGCCAGTACAAATGTACTGGCTTTTTATGTTTCATAGAATGACAACAATAATATTGAACGCACATAGAAAAAGCCCCGGCAATGCCGGGGCTTTGAATTTCAACAGTCGTTGTTATCGAAGCAATAATTATTGCTGAACTTGGTATTCAAATTCTGGAACGATAACTTCTACGCGACGGTTTTGTTTACGACCTTCACGGTTGTCGTTAGAAGCGATTGGGTTGTTCTCGCCTTCGCCACGTGCAGTGATACGTGAAGCGTCAACACCTTTAGCAACTAGAGCGTCAGATACAGACTGAGCACGCTTCTCAGAAATCATTTGGTTGTAAGAAGCTGCACCTGAAGTGTCAGTGTAACCTACGATTTCTACGTTAGCTTGTGGGTAAGTGTTTAGGAACTCAACTAGCTCGTCTAGTTTAGAAGCGCTTTCCGCTTTTAGTTCAGTGCTGTTTAGTTCGAAGTTACCAGCGCCAAGACGTTGTGTTTCGAAAGTCTTAGTTACTACAGTTGGTTGTGGTTCTTCAACAACTTCAACTACTGGCTCTTCTTCAACTACTACTGGAGCAACTTCTTCGCTGCCACCGAATTTGTATACAACACCTAGAGTAGCAGAGTTACCCATTGCACGAACGATGTCGTTGTTCGCGTCAGTGATTGTTTGGTATTCAACACGTACAGTTACGTTCTCGTGTGAATCGAATTCAACACCTGCAGCACCTAGGTATGACCAATCGTCAGCGTTACCGTAGTTTACGAACGCACCACCGAACTTACCGTATAGAGAGATATCGTCAGTAAGTGGTAGGTTTACTTTAGGAGCAAGAGTGTAAGCTTCTACTTTCTCGTCGTTTAGACCGTCAGCAGTGAATTTACCTAGGTAATCGTAACCAGCTTCGATAGATAGGAAGTCCCACATTTCGTAACCAACAAACGCACCCAGTGTTGAGTCATCTTTGTCGCAGTTTGCTGTTGCTTCACATGCATCGTCTAGCCAAGCTTTACCAGCTTTAGCACCTACGTATAGTTCAGCACTTGCTGATGCTGATGCAAGAAGAAGTGATGCTGAGATTACCGCTGCTAATTTTTTCATTATTGATTCCTCTGAAATCGGTTTACTGCTTGGTGCAGTTTTAAGTTATCTATAGCTTTGGTGCTCAACTCTACCCCGACACTCAACAACATGGTCGACTGGTGAAAGAACACCTTTGTTTTTATTGCAGTTCCGTTTGTTTTTGCTTCCTGTCCTAGCCGTTACTATTGGTAACAAAGAGTAACTGACGGGGAGAACTATAATGAATTTTTGACAAGATTGAAGGGGTCAAATGTCAATATTTTGTCATCAAATTTCATCAAAAAGTTGAGGCATGGCTCGCAAACCCTTATCCGGTAAAGGTTGGACATAGATCACACCCTCCAATTCAATCGGTGAACTTTTATACAATGGCGTTGTCATTTCTTAAAAATGAGACACAAATACGGCCGTTTTTTCCTGAAAGATCATGATTTTCACGGTTTGAGATACAAAAAAACCGCGGATAAAACCACGGTTTTTCGATAAAAACTGACTTATGCGTTAGCTTCACGCTCAGCAATAAACGCCAAAGCCATTTTGATGCGACTCACGACACGTTCTTTGCCAATTAATTGCATAACCGCGTCTACAGATGGAGATTGGCCACCACCTGTCACAGCAACACGCAATGGCATACCAATTTTTCCCATACCAATTTCAAGTTCTTCACACACTTCTTTAATGACATTGTGAAGATTTTCAGTCGACCAATCCGTTAGTGCTTCAACTTTCGCAAGTGCTAGCTCTAATGGTTGCTTCGCTACGCCACGCAAATGCTTCTTCGCAGCGCCAGCTTCAAACTCAGCAAAGTCTTCGTAGAAGTAGCGAATTTGCTCTGCAAGCTCAATCAATGTATTGCAACGCTCACCAACGAGCTTGATCACTTCTGTAATCGCAGGGCCATTTGTAATATCAAGTTTTTGGTTATCTAAATGCCATTGCAGGTGCTCAGCAACGTATTCTGGCTCAGATGTCTTAATATAGTGGTTATTCAACCAAAGCAACTTATCTGTGTTGAATGCCGATGCGGATTTAGAGATGGCATCTAACGTAAATAGATTAATCATTTCTTCGCGAGAGAAGATTTCTTGGTCACCGTGAGACCAACCTAAACGCACAAGATAGTTGTTCAATGCATTTGGCAGGTAACCTTCATCACGATATTGCATCACAGAAACTGCACCATGACGTTTCGACAGTTTTGCTCCGTCATCACCTAGGATCATTGCACAGTGTGCAAAGGTCGGTACTGGCGCACCTAGCGCTTCGTAGATGTTAATTTGACGAGGAGTGTTATTGATATGATCTTCGCCACGTACAACGTGTGTAATTCCCATATCCCAGTCATCCACAACCACAACGAAGTTGTAAGTTGGTGCACCGTCAGTACGGCGGATAATTAGGTCATCTAACTGATCATTACCAATTTCAATACGGCCACGAATTTGATCTTCAAATACAACGCTACCTGATTTTGGGTTACGGAAACGAACAACAAATGCATCACCCTCTTTTGCAGCTTCATTCGCAGCAACAACTTTAGGATGGTTCGCATCGTAACGAGGCATCTCTTTATTTGCTTCTTGCTCAGCACGAATTTCGTCTAACAGCTCTTTTGACGCATAGCATTTGTAAGCTTTATCTTCAGCAAGTAGCTTATCAATCATCTCGTTATAACGATCAAAACGCTTTGACTGGAAGTATGGGCCTTCATCCCATTCCAATCCCATCCACTGCATCCCTTCAAGGATGGCATCCACCGCTTCCTGAGAGTTACGTTCTAGGTCAGTATCTTCAATACGAAGTACAAATTCGCCGCCTTGGCTTTTTGCGAAAAGCCAAGAGTACAGTGCTGTACGTGCACCACCAACGTGAAGATAGCCAGTAGGGCTAGGAGCAAAACGAGTTTTAACCGTCATGTGTCATTTACCTTATATGAAAGATCAGCCAATTTAATCAGCATGAGCTAAATTTTGGGCGGTATTCTAGCACTGCACTCACTCATACGACAATTCAAGCTAAGGAAAACTTTTGTTCTCAGGGTAAACAAAACGCTCAAATCCACGTTCGGCTTCATAACGAAACTGCGGTTCTGTGGAAAAACCATCGCATTGCCCTTGGTATTTGTTGCCGTTAGCCCCCCAAGCAAACGCTTTGTTGACATCACAAAAGACTTTTCTCCCTCTCAAAAAGCCTTGTTGATAGCGCGCAAAATCCTCAGCACTAATATCATCCACTTTGAGTGCTTCTTTCAAAGCTTCTGGATGCTGCACCATCAACTCCCCTCTTGTGGCACTGCGCTCTCCCCATCGCTCAGGATCAAGATGCATTGTGGTTGCCATACAACCACTGACTAATATAAAAGGTACCAATATCCAACTACGTTGCATTAACCTCTCCTTATAAATAGAAAAAGGCCCCAACATGTGGGGCCTTCGTACTTAAGTCATTACTTGATTGTGAATGGAATCACTAATGTCACTTTCAAGTCGTTCTCGTCTTGGAACGCGTTTGAATAGCCAGTCCAGTTTGGTGTATTCGCATCGTTCACGTAACGCGTGTAGTACATGCCCACATGCGCACCTTTCAACGCACCACCTTGGATAGCGTAGTTGGCAAACACACTACCAGAGTATTCAACCAGCTCATCAAAGCCTTCTGCTTCAGCACCAAAAGCGTAAACACCGTTGATACCTGCGCTAAAGCCAGGAGCACCTAGGTCAGAGAAGTCACGGCTCATTTGACCAAAGAAGCCAATTTCACCATCATGGTTGAAGTCTGAACGGTTGTTCCACCAAATATCGTATGCGCCGTTAGAACCACCGTATTTCTCAGTCAAACGGTAAGCGAAGTTACCTGTGTTACCACGTGTGTCTGAAGAGTCAGCAGAGGTATAAGTACTTTCTAGGCGGAAGTTGTACTGACCAACAGATTTAGATGATAGGAATGCAAGCTGGAATGCCGTGCTATCGTATTGGTCGTTATCATCAATTACGTAAAGTTGTGGCGATAGGTACCAACCATTATCCGTGTTGTGTTTGAGTTTGATGTGCGCATTTTGACGGTCGCCTTTTGTTAGGCCCGCATAAGCGAAATCAAGCGATGTTGCATCAGAGAAGTTGTAACGTGCACCAATAGAGTACGCATCACCAGCATCTTCATTCTGACCGTCACGGAAGCCATAGCTGTCTTGGAACCATGGTGCGCGGTATTCGTCTGCATATACTAGACCAACAGCCAAATCACCGAATGTACCGCCAATTTCACCACCAGTGTAAGTACCTGCTGCATAAGACCAGTTCACGCCCATCGCTGTTGGTACGCTTGGTTGGAAGTAACCTGCTTTAGCTGTGATTGAATCACCGAATTTAAACTTAACTGCCGCCGTTTGGATTGCTGCACCGTTGTCAGTACAACCTGAATCCCATTCACCAGTACAACCACTAGATTGAGTTGGATTCATGTCATATGGATTATCGACACCCCAGAAGTTCATTTCATGGTCAGGAGAAGCGTTATTCCACATATCAAACGTTGAGTAGACGTTTAGATCCAGACCAACCGTGTCTGCAACATAACCAGAATGGAAGCCTAATGATACATATACCGAGCCGTGATCTAAGTTTGGTGTTTTGCCTGTTTGCTCACCTGTCGCCACATCAAAATCCGCACGTGTACGATCACGCATCCAGAAGTTAATCGCACCCGTTACAGTGGATTCTTCAAAAAATGCAGAAGCTGCAGATGAGTATTCTGGCCCTACTGGATCCGCAGCAAATGCTGCCGTACCAAATAGCATAGAAGACACCGCTGCACCTACTAATGAACGTTTGAATACGCTTTTCATATTATTAACCCTTTTCCTTAGGAGAATTATTTGTTTAGCCACCAACTCAACTTAAAGACCAATGAATCGGTGGGCTATTTATGGACAAGGGCATGGTGGCAAACTTTTTTTGGGGCGAAAATTGAATGGCATTTTTTATCTGACCATCCTCAAAGTAAAGAAAGAAAAATAAACATAAATACATTTAAAACAATAGGTTAAATAAAAACACTAAAGATACAAAAACGTCAAAAACATTCCAGCGATAGCTTTTTTCACATAAATAGGTCGATATTGATGACTTGTGTCACGACAGTTTCAGGAACTTTTAGCCAGCTTGACTTTATTGGAGCTTATTTTTTGAATTCTCTCGCATTATTTATAGCTTGCTCAGTACCAGACATAGTCAATTTTGACGTTTTTTCCTTTGTTGAAATACGTCTTGACCTTTCCCTTGAGGTAAGGTTTAAGCTCAGCAACAACTACAGTAATAATGAGGTATTACCATGCAGCATTTTGAGATCCCGTTGTCTGGGTTAAATTGTATGGGATGCGCTCGCAAGGTAGAGAAAGCACTGACTGAAAACAACCAAGTCACAATTCTAGACCTATCCCCCACACACATTGTTTTGGAAACGGAAGAACGCTTTTCCACCATCCACCGCAGTATCAAATTGCTAGGTTATGATGCAGGTACAACGCAACATTATCGTTTGGCAGGATTGAACTGTGGACGTTGTGTTAGCAAACTGCACGATGCTTTATTAGCGCATCCGCTGATTGCTGAAGCCGAGGTAAGTAAGGAGTCGCTCACTCTAACGTCACTGCTCTGTGAACAGCAAATCTTGGATTTGGTCTCAGAAACAGGCTATCAAGCCTTCAGTCCAACAGTAGAACCTGCTATCAAGCATGAAACACCAGAGATTGTGGACGCTACCGCTTCGATTCAACCTGAACAAGTTAGTACTCACCCACCACTTTCTCTGTTAATCCAAGGGATGACGTGTGCCAGCTGCGTTTCTTCCGTAGAGAAAGCATTGCTTTCAGTACCAGGCGTAATGGCGACACAAGTGAATCTCGCTGAACAAAGTGCCACCATCTATCACTCTTCAATTCAAGAATCCTTTGAAAGTGCGCTGTTAGATGCCATTAAACAGGCCGGATATCAGGCAGAGTTCATTGATGACTTAGCGACTCAGCATGAAAAGCAGGCTTTGCAGCAACAAAGAGAACAGAAGCACTTTCAAAAAAGTGCCATCGCTGGCATGGCGATTGGTGCACCACTCATGCTATGGGGCATATTAGGTGGCAATATGATGATCCGAAACTCAAGCGATCAGATTGCTTGGGGCATCGTTGGTATCATCTGTTTCGCGCTGTTAGCCACTGCTGGGAAAAGTTTCTTCGTAAATGCATGGCAAGCCTTTACTCACCGGCGCGCAACCATGGATACATTGGTTGCACTTGGCACAGGTGCCGCTTGGTTATTTTCAATGTTAGTGGTCGTTTACCCAGAGTTGTTCCCATTACCATCTCGCCACGTTTATTTTGAAGCCAGCGCGATGATTGTTGGGCTTATCTCCCTTGGCCACTACATCGAGTCCAAAGCCAAAGCCAAAACCACCCATGCATTAAAAGCATTACTTGATTTACAACCAAAATTCGCAACTCAGTTAACAGAGAATGGCGACATCACCATTCCGGTAGAAGCGATTCAACTGGGTATGAAGCTACGTATCAAGCCCGGAGAACAAATCCCGGTGGATGGAAAAGTGCTAGACGGAGAATCATTCATTGATGAATCCATGTTAACAGGAGAGCCTATTCCACTGTTTAAATCCATTGGAACAAAAGTCTCTACAGGAACATTAAACCAAGATGGTTCACTGGTTATTGAAGCAACCAGTATTGGCAATGACACCATGCTGGCCCGAATTATTCAGATGGTTCGTCAGGCTCAGAGCAGCAAACCCGCCATTGCCAAATTGGCGGATCAAATCTCAGCGGTTTTTGTGCCTGTGGTCGTCATGATCGCTATTTTTTCTGCATTGGTTTGGTTCTTTATTGGGCCGGATCCAAAAGCCAGTTACATGCTTGTGGTTGCGACTACGGTATTAATCATTGCTTGCCCTTGTGCGCTTGGGCTTGCCACACCACTTTCTGTCACAGTTGGTATCGGTAAAGCCGCAGAAATGGGCATATTGATTAAAGACGCAGACGTGCTGCAATCAGCAAGTAAAATAAACACAGTCGTCTTTGATAAAACTGGCACGTTGACGCAAGGAAAACCGGTGGTACAAACGCTCGAAGCTTATACCACAAGCACAGAGCACCTGATTGACCTTCTGTTCAGTATCGAACGTCATTCAGAGCATCCATTAGCCAAAGCTATCTGCCACTATACCGAGCAGCACCACGGAAAAGCGCTCAAAGTCACGCAATTTCAAAACCTTCAAGGGAAAGGCGTCGCTGCCATGGTAGATGATCAACCACTTCAGGTTGCTTCGACAAATTACTTGGCGGCTTCAGGCATTGATATGAGCTCTGCTAACACCATACTTGAACGTGCTAAAGAAAATGCATGGACCACGATCGGGATCTGCCTAAATAACCAGCTACTTGGCACCATTGCATTGGCTGATGCCATCAAAGGTGATGCAAAACAAGCCATCGAACTACTCAAAGCCAATCACATTCAAACCGTGATGCTTACCGGAGACAACCAAACGGTTGCTGATGCGATTGCTCACCAACTTGGTATTGATATGGTCATAGCTCAAGTTCTGCCTGATCAAAAAGCAAAACACATCCAAAAGCTAAAAGATGAAAACCGACGAGTAGCCATGGTCGGAGATGGTATCAACGATGCTCCAGCGCTCGCTCTTGCCGATATCGGCATTGCAATGGGTAGCGGCAGTGATGTCGCAATTGAAAGCGCTCAAATGACCCTATTGAACTCATCTCCAGTTGCCGTAGCAAAATCCATTGAGCTCTCTCGCGCAACCGTGAAAAACATGAAACAAAACTTGTTTGGGGCCTTTGTTTACAACTCACTTGGCATTCCAATTGCGGCAGGGGCTTTATACCCAATACTCGGTATTTTACTGAGTCCAGTTGTTGCGGGAGCTGCGATGGCATTGTCCTCAATCACCGTTGTCAGCAATGCAAACCGATTACGATTATTTAAAACCACTATTGATTCTTAGAGGCGTCTATGAAACTTAAAACCTTAACTCTTGCTCTATTCGCGATGGCATCTGCCAACGCATTGGCGGCTGACGCCATTAACTACAAATCACCTTACTGTGGCTGTTGCGGTGAATGGACAAAACACATGACAGAAGCTGGCTTTGATATCAAGGAAGAGCTACATGAGAACATGAATCCAATCAAAGAAAAGTTTGGCATTACGCCAAAACTGGCGTCATGTCATACCGCAGTAATTGACGGTTACGTCTTCGAAGGCCATATCCCTGCTGAAGATATTAAAGCGTTTCTAGAAAACCCACCTAAAAATGCGAAAGGTTTAGCAGTTCCGGGGATGCCAATGGGCTCGCCTGGTATGGAGTATGGCGATAAAAAAGACACCTATTCGGTTTATGCATTCAATGAAAAAGGACAGGTTTTTGAGTACCACCGACACGAAGGCAATACGGACAAATAAAAGATAAAAAGCCCGGTATTTACCGGGCTTTTTCATTTAGGACTTAGAACAACAAAGCGTTAGAAACCGTATGACGCACCAAAGACAAATGCGTTATTCACCAGGCTGTCACCCATCTCATCTTTTGCACCGTGTGCTTGTGAACGGAACTCGAAATATGGCTGAACACCTTGACGTGTCCAGGTAGCACGAAGCTCATGGTCCATTGTTTCCGCTTCAATCATGTATACGTTGTTGTAGCTCAGCAACACATCATCATTGAGAGTGTAACCAATTCGGTTATCCATGCGGTAATCTGTTTTTGCATCAGCGTCAGTCGCGTCAATATGAGCACGTGTACGGTTGCTAAGTGCAATGCCGTTATCAAAGTTGTAGCCAATCTTCACTAGCGGACGATATTGAATACTGTCACCTTCGTTAATCAAATGATGGTAGCCCGCCGCAACCCAAAAGTTTTCTGTGATATTGAAAGATTGTTCACCACCTAGCGTCACATACGGGCCAGAAGCCTCAGCGCCAGTTAAATCCCCCAGTTGAATACCATCAAACTCTGTGTATACCGTTAAGCCACCAAACTGGTTGTCAAACGTATGGCCCGCTTCCAAAGTAGACGTTGCTTTTGAGCCATGGATACGTCCATCATCATGGAACTGAACATTACCTGTCACATAAGAAGAGCCCGCAAAAGCGCTTGAAGCGAAAACAAGAGAAAGTGCACTTAGAGTTAATACGTTTTTCATAATAATCTGCCTTAATTTAAAAGTTAGCCGCGGTTTCTTGTCTGGTGTTTCTTCACCCTGACCGCAAAGTGAGGTTTGCCTCCATGGCTTGACTTTCATCTTGGACAAATTAATTCACTGAAAAAAATAAATTCCCATAGAGTGAGATCTTGCGCACCCACAATAAAGAGAAAGTTATTTTAAACCTTAAAAACAACAACTTATAAAGTTATAAAAATAAATAAAACCGTAAGCAGTTGCTCAAGATCACAAATAACCAAGCAAGAACGCATCATGAGCAATACGAAGATCACAGCAGATTTAGGTTCTTTTTTACGATTAATACTTTTGGCTGTGCATAAGGCGATCTGGATCACAAACAATAGATCAGATAAATGAGTTAAAGCAGAAGCTATTCTGAAAATGGTATGTCAGTTAAGAATATGAGAGAGGGGCTTGGCCGCCACGAGGATGGCGGCCAAAGTTATGAACTTCGTTGAACAATCGCTTGCATCATTGCAAGGTGCGTCTCAGAGTCGTTAAGGCATGGGATATACGTAAAACACTCCCCACCCGCTTCGGTAAAAATATCACGACACTGCTCTGCCAACTCTTCTAACGTTTCTAAGCAATCAACTGAAAATGCTGGCGCCATGATATCGAGCTTTTTAATGCCTCGATTTGGCAATTGCTCCAGTGTTTTGTCGGTATAAGGTTGAAGCCACTCTTCACGCCCAAATCGAGATTGATACGTTAAACCGATTTGATCATCATTTAACCCCAACTCTTGTGCCAAGAGTCGAGTTGTTTGTTCACAATGCTTCGGATAAACATCGCCGTTATCTGCATAGCGTTTAGGAATACCATGATAAGAGCAGAGTAAATAATCCCCTTGCCCATGTTCTTGCCATGATTTTCGTACACTTTCAGCCAGTGCTTTTATATAAAGTGGATGATCATGATAATCACGGATAAAACGAAAGCCCGGCATGACAGGTAATTGTTTAAATGCTTTGGTTAATCCGTCAGATGCTGCGGCCGTGGTCGTCCCGGAGTATTGAGGATATAGAGGCAGTACGATAACGTCTTCCACACCTTGCTTCTGAAGCTCAGCCACACCATGCTCCAAACTTGGGTTGCCATAGGTCATCCCTAGTTCAACAGGGAGTTGCAATAACTCCTGCAACTTGCGTTGCTGTAATCGGGAATAATGTAAAAGTGGAGAGCCTTCCTCCATCCATACCGTTTGATACAACTTTGCCACTTTAGGCGAACGAATCGGTAAGATGATGCCATGCAAGATCGGACACCATAACCATCGAGACATATCAACAACACGCTTATCATGAAGAAATTGGCTCAAAAAACGTTTTACGGCAGACGAAGTGGGTTGATCTGGTGTTCCAAGATTCACCAATAATACACCGGTTCTATTTTTATTATTTTGCATAACTTCCTAAATTGTCTGACAAAAGCATATGTACGTAACATCGCTTAAAATAGTTTACTTCTACAGATCAAAAAAGCGACCCTATTTGGGTCGCTTTCACTATAGCAAACTATCAGATTCTCTCGACAGTTAATTATGCCAGTGCTTTCTCAATATCTGCACTAACTTCAGCAACTTGCTTAGTACCATCAAACTTAAGGTACTTAGTGTTACCCGCTTCAGCTTCTTTACCGTAGTAAGAGATTAGCGGTGCTGTTTGATCATGGTAAACACCTAGGCGAGCACGAACAGTTTCTTCTTTGTCGTCATCACGAACAACAAGGTCTTCACCTGTTACGTCATCTTTACCTTCCACTTTTGGCGGGTTGTAAACAACGTGGTAAGTACGGCCAGAAGCAAGGTGAGCACGGCGACCAGCCATACGCTCAACAATCACATCATCAGCCACGTCGAATTCAATCACGTAATCTACGTTAACACCCATTTCTTTTAGGCCATCAGCCTGAGGAATAGTGCGAGGGAAACCATCAAGTAGGAAGCCTTTCTCACAGTCATCTTGAGCAATACGCTCTTTGATTAGGCCAAGGATGATTTCATCAGAAACTAGCTGACCAGCATCGATAACAGCTTTAGCTTGTTTGCCAAGCTCTGTACCTGCTTTGATAGCAGCACGTAGCATGTCACCAGTAGAGATTTGCGGAACACCGTATTTTTCCATGATGAAATTAGCTTGTGTGCCTTTACCTGCACCTGGAGCACCTAGAAGAATGATGCGCATGATTTATCCTCTTTAAAAATGATGATTTATACCGAAGCTCACAGTGGAATGTTAACGACGATAAGTTTCGGTATAACGTTTACTAAAAATTGGCGGGTCAAAATACACGCCTTCAGAATCACATTCAAGTCCGAAATTCTACCACACTTTCAATGTTCAAGTGCTGAATTAAGACTAAAGAATGCTTCGACGCTCAAAACTTAAGCGCACTACACATTCAATTGTAAAGTTCTGACAATTTCGCAGAAGTTCAAATAAAAAGCTCGCAGTTTGCGAGCTTTTTGAGTCTTTTTAGCTATTAAACCTTAGTCAAAAGTGTATTGATTGCCCCTAAGAAATGAGATGGGTCTTCCATCGAACCACGTTCTGCCAGCATCGCTTGTCCAAGCAACACTTCAACCCAGCGTCCGAAGGCTTCTTCATCTGCTTCATCCGCCATACGTTTAACCAGCGCGTGGTTTGGGTTAATCTCGAAGATGTACTTAACTTCAGGAACCGCTTGACCTGCTGCCTCTAGCAATTTGGCCATTTGCGTCCCCATTTCAAAGTCATCAGTTACAACAACTGCAGGCGTATTGGCAAGCTTAAATGTGGTACGGACCTCTTTTACGCGCTCGCCCAAATACGTTTTAGTACGCTCAACAACAGACTTGAACTCTTCTTCTGTCTCTTTTTGCTTCTCTTTCTCTTGCTCGTCTTCAAACTTGCTAAGATCCAGACCTGCCTTCGTGATCGATTGGAACTGCTTGCCATCAAAATCAGTCAAGTAGTTCATCAACCACTCATCAATGCGGTCGTACATCAGAATAACTTCAATGCCTTTTGCTTTGAACTGCTCTAAGTGAGGGCTGTTCTTCGCCGCACTGTAGCTATCTGCGGTTAGGTAGTAGATCTTATCCTGACCTTCTTTCATACGCTCAACGTAAGAAGCCAAAGCAACCGTTTGATCGGCAGAGTCAACTTCTGTCGAGGCAAAGCGCAGTAGACCCGCCACTTTTTCTTTATTGCTCATGTCTTCTGCTGGGCCTTCTTTCATAACAAGGCCAAACTCTTTCCAGAATGACTGATATTTCTCTTCGTCATTCTTCGCCATGCGTTCAAGCATAGTCAAAACACGTTTGGTACATGCGTTACGCAGCGACTGAGTCACCTTGTTGTCTTGAAGGATTTCGCGAGAAACGTTCAATGGTAAATCGTTCGAATCAATCAAACCACGAACAAAGCGTAGATATGACGGCATAAATTGCTCAGCGTCATCCATGATGAACACACGTTGCACATACAGTTTCAAACCTGATTTGTGGTCACGGTTCATCATATCCCACGGAGCTTTTGCCGGAATATACAACAAGCTGGTGTAATCGTTTTTACCTTCAACTCGGTTATGGCTCCAAACTAAAGGATCGGCAAAATCATGCGAAACATGCTTATAGAATTCTTGGTATTCTTCGTCACTAACGTCAGACTTACTGCGCGTCCATAGTGCTTGCGCTTTGTTGATCTGCTCCCATTTTGTTTCGTCAGTTTCGTTGCCTTCTTCATCACGAACTTTACTTAAAATCGAAACAGGAATACCAATGTGATCTGAGTATTTACTGATCACATCGCGAAGACGCCATTCATTCAAAAACTCTTTGCCGTCATCACGCATATGGAGCACGATGTCGGTACCGCGAGTTTCCTTACTAATACTTTCGATGGTGTATTCACCCTCACCTTGAGAGTGCCATTGAACAGCCTCATCAACCGCAAGACCAGCAGCACGTGTTCTTACCGTTACAGCATCAGCGACAATAAACGCAGAATAGAAACCCACACCAAATTGACCAATCAATTGAGAGTCTTTGGATTGGTCTTCCGATAGTTTTGAGAAAAATTCAGCCGTGCCAGATTTCGCAATCGTACCAAGGTGCTCAATCACATCATTACGGCTCATACCAATGCCGTTATCTGAAATAGTCAACGTGTTCGCTTTTTCATCAAACGACAGTTTTACACCCAGTTCCGCATCACCCTGATACAATTCAGAATTAGATAGTGCCTGAAAACGCAGCTTATCTGCTGCATCCGATGCGTTAGAAATCAACTCGCGTAAAAAGATCTCTTTGTTTGAGTACAAAGAGTGGATCATTAGGTGAAGTAGTTGTTTTACTTCAGACTGAAAGCCACGAGTTTCTTTATTGGTTGTTGCGGTTTCGCTCATGTTTACTCCATATCTTCAACGTTCTTTGACTACGCAACCAATCGCGTAGCATGAGTTACGATGATTTGTGAGTAAAACATGAGGGCCATAATTGTAAATTCAAGGTCAAAAATCATAAAAACAGTGTTTTTTTGTATGAAATTTGACTATCCTTGGCTCTCAAAAAATCAAAAAACATAAAGTAGCCTATTACGTGCACAGCTACTTTGTGAATAAGCACGCTTTAATAATTCCGTTAACAATATAACGATGGCCAATTCAAATGAGCAACATAGGCACTAAGTTTAACCTCGCTAATCGCTTTACCTTTGACCCCAATACGAATTCTTTAGTCGATAAAGCAAACGATAACGAAATCATTCGCCTAGGCAGCAATGAGAGTCGAATCCTGCTACTTTTGTGTGAAAAACCTAGTGAGATCATCTCTCGAAACGATCTACATGATTTTGTTTGGCGTGAGCAAGGTTTTGAAGTTGACGACTCCAGTCTCACTCAAGCCATTTCCACCTTACGCAAAATGCTGAAAGACTCCACCAAATCGCCTCAGTTTGTCAAAACCGTACCCAAACGAGGCTATCAACTTATCTGTAGTGTTGAGCGCTCAACACCTTTGCTTGCAGGGGAAGCAGAGGGAAAAGAAGAACCTTCTATCGATGACATCACCATTACAACAACCGATGTGGTAGAGCCATTTGATGGGCATGCTACTGACGAATCAATCGCTGAAGACGATGCCGTTAAATCAGACAAAACTACTGATGTGATCACGCCAGCACCATCAACACCACCAGCTTCTAACCCTTGGGTTGTGAGAATTTTACTCACACTTGCGCTACTTATCCCACTCATCGTAGTGCTGATTTCGGGCCCGAGTGAATCAAACTTTCGAGAGCTCGCAGTCTACGACGAAGTACCAATTAGAACACCAATTAACCATCCGGATTTACAAGGTTGGATGCCATCAATTGAACGATGCGTGAAAAAATACAACGAAAGCCATAGCGGTGAAATGAAGCCAATTGAAATCATTGCCACTGGCGGACAGAACAACCAACTGATTTTAAACTATATTCACTCTCTCAATCACTCTGGTGAAAACGTCACACTACGTATTGTGGCAGAGCAAGATGATCTAGATAAAGTGTGCAACTAACGAGGAGAATGCAGTCAATGAATCAAAAAATCGCCGCCGCTATTTTTGTGGTTTCAGCTCTGGTTAGTAGCTGGTTGTACTGGGGAAGTGATCTAAAAATTGAACAGGTTCTGACCTCGAAAGAATGGCAATCTAAGATGGTCACGCTGATCACTGAAGATCTACAAGAAGCCTCCGTTGGCCCGCTTCGCCGTGTTGACGTTCAATCTAATGTAAAATACTTGCCAAATGGCACTTACATTCGAGTCGCTACAGTTCGTTTGTACGCTGAAAATGCTGATAATGAAAGCATGATCAATATTTCCGAAACCGGTGACTGGGATATCAGTGATAACTACCTGCTGGTTTCTCCAACCGAGTTTAAAGATGTTTCCTCCCCACAATCAAAAGATTTCACTCAAGATCAACTGCAGTTGATCACACAAATCTTTAAGATGGATGCTCAGCAAAGTCGTCGTATTGATATCGTCAACGAAAAGACTTTATTATTGACGAGCTTAAGCCACGGTTCTACTGTACTTTTTAGCAACTAACTGACTCTATTTAAGGGGGCAAGAAGCCCCCTTTTACATTTCTTATGGACTGGATAAACACACTCGGCCTATTTACCGGCTCTTTCATTGCCAATACCCTTGCCTCACTCTCTGGTGGTGGCGCTGGCTTATTGCAATTTCCGCTGCTTATTTTCCTTGGTTTACCTTTCGCTTCAGCACTTGCGACCCATAAAGTTGCAAGCGTTGCTTTAGGTCTTGGAGCCGCTTTTACTCATATCAAACAGAAAACCATTGATGGTCGCATTGCTGTTTATTTGATCCTAGTTGGCAGCATCGGTGTGATTATTGGTGCAAACGTTGTATTGCAGATCCCTGAGGTTATTGCTCAGCGTTTGCTGGGAGTTATGATCCTTGCCCTTGGTATCTATTCGAGACTCAAAAAACAGCTAGGGCAGCAAGAGCAAGCGATAAATAGAGATTTTAAAGGCTGGGCCATTGGCGGTATTGGGCTTGCGTTAATTGGGGTCATAAATGGCTCACTCACGGCTGGCTCAGGGCTGCTGGTCACATTATTCTTAGTCCGCTGGTTTGGCTATAGCTATAAACAAGCGGTCGCATTAACCATGATATGCGTTGGCCTATTTTGGAATGGTATGGGTGGCATCGCAATTGCTCAAGCTGGCGCCCCTATCTATTGGCCTTGGTTGCCTATCCTCCTATTAGGCTCATTTGCCGGTGGAAGCATTGGCGCTTATCTTGCAACCCGTTACAGCAATCAGACCATCAAGCTCTGTTTTGAGATATTGACTTTTGCTGTCGGCATCAAATTATTGATTTAGGAAAGATAATGGAAAAAGCAAACATCGATATATATTACTGTCGCCAGTGTAACTGGATGCTTAGAGCAACTTGGATGAGTCAGGAATTACTCCACACATTCAGTGAAGAAATTGACAGCCTTTCATTACACCCTGATACCGGTGGAAGATTTGAAATCATATGTAATGGCACTTTGATTTGGGAAAGAAAACGCGATGGAGGCTTCCCTGAAGCTAAAGTTCTCAAACAGAAAATTCGTGATGTTATCGCTCCTGACCGAGATCTTGGGCACATTGATAAAACAAGCGCTTAGTATCAGCCTTCGTCAAGCAAATAAAAAACCGGCTTTCGCCGGTTTTTTTAATTCTTGAGCCTAGTTTGCGCAATGACGTCACCATCAAAACTCATCACCCTCAATTGACCATCATCATAAATTCCAAAGCTGGCTTTAAATCCATCACGCGGAAAGGTAACTGAGCCGGGGTTAAAGATAAACTGCTTGCCATCTAGTTCTGCCACTGGGATATGGCTATGACCATGAACTATCACGTCCCCTTCTCGTAATGCCGGACGCTTTGCACTGTTGTATAAATGACCATGAGTCAGAAATAAACGCTGACCCGTTTCCAGTAGCAACCAGGCATAATCCATCATCATTGGAAATGACAGTAGCATCTGATCCACTTCACTGTCACAGTTTCCGCGGACTGCAATAATCTCAGATGCAAACTCATTTAAGGCGCGAGCTACTTCTGGTGGGTTATACCCTTCTGGTATGGGATTTCTAGGGCCGTGGTTAAGAATATCACCAAGCAAAATCAACGTTTCAGCACCGGAACGTTTGTATTCCACCAACATTTGTTCTGTTGCAGGTAATGAACCGTGTAAGTCGGACGCAAAAAAGCATTTCACCGTAATCTTCTCCTCAACATATTTGAGCGTATTTTACGGCTTTACACGTTAATCGTCATCCCGAGCCATACCATTAATAACGATATTATTATAACTGACCATACCAATGATTTTTCCATTCTCAATCACGGGAGCTCGGCTAATCCCAAATCGCTCAAATAGTCGCGCACAATACTTAACGTTCATGTCAGGGTTAACAGCAAGTGCTGGCTTGGTCATGATTTCATAGATATTGGTGCGCTTAGGAGAACGGTTCTGTGCCAGTACTTTTTTAGCAATGTCATTCATCAATACCAAACCGTATTCATCACCATCGTGACGCTTATTAACCACCAACGCTTTTACACCGTGTTCCTTTGCTAACTCAATGCCTTCATGAACTGTGGTCAGGCCATCAATCACAACATAGGTATTGGCCATCACGTCCCTGACTTGAATTATTTCATGATTACTCATAACTCGTCCTCAACCACTTTGGTCAATTTCTCTACCTGATGTGCCACTCCGACAGCATCTTCAATATCAATCTGAATCGCGATGCCTTGACCGGATTCTTGGTCAAACTCACCAACATCACTGATCGTCTCCAGAATATGGCGTGAGAGATGCTCTTCTACGACAAACAACAACACATCTTTTTGTACATCCAAAGTTAACCCAAAAAACGTTCGCTTTTTGTTTAACCCTTCCCCACGCGCATTATTAATTACCGTTGCGCCCGTTGCGCCTGCATTTCTAGCTGCATCAAGCACGACATCCGTTTTCGTATCTTCAACGAATGCCAATATCAGTTTAAAGCGCATTTTCATCCTCCTTTTCAGGCTGTGAATGCTTATTTAACCATTGAGTAATCTGGGCATACCCCATCACGGAAATCATTGGGAATAGACTGGCAAATGCAATCAAACCGAAACCATCGATCATGGGGTTACGCCCCGGAACCGTGGATGCAAGCCCTAACCCCAAGGCAGCAACGAGTGGAACCGTCACCGTGGATGTTGTCACACCACCTGAATCATAAGCCAGTGGCACAATCAACGAAGGAGCATAGAAGGTTTGTATCACCACAATGATATACCCAGCGATGATGTAATAATGGATAGGATCGCCCACAACAATCCGATAGCTCCCTAGAGCAATTCCGACAGCAACGCCGAGCGCAACAGCAATTCTAAGCCCATTAACACTAATACTTCCCCCTGAAACTTGGTTCGCTTTTATTGCAACAGCTATCAATGAGGGCTCTGCAATCGTGGTACTAAAACCGATGCAAAATGCAAACAAATAGACCCAGTAATAGTCTGCCCAATTCAGCGTTTGGTGGGAGTCAAAACGATATTTGATGAGGAAGTCGGGAGCGGTTAACTGCTTAGCCATGGTTTCCCCTAAAGGAAATAATGCCAATTCTAAACCTAATAAGAAAAGGGATAAGCCAACAATGACATAAACAAAGCCGAGTAAAACCTTGGGCAGGTTTGCAACAGGGCGCCGTAGAACAACAAATTGAAAGCCAAAGATAATACTGGCTATTGGCAGTACGTCACCAATGGTGCCGAGCAGTGTGTCAGTAAAATCGGAAATCCCAATCATGCCACCACCATGCCGTACACCATCACGAACATCATTGGCAGTAACGAAGCAAACGCAATCAAACCAAAGCCATCAATCATAGGGTTACGGCCTTTGATCGCCGATGCCAAACCGACACCTAAGGCAGTGACTAATGGAACCGTTATCGTCGACGTTGTCACACCACCAGAATCGTATGCAATGCCAATGATACTTTCGGGCGCAAATGTGGTCAGCACAACAACACCAATATAGCCGCCAATAATCATGTATTGGATTGGCCAGCCTTTTAGTATTCTTAATACCCCAAGAAGAATCGCCACACCAACAGACAAAGCAACGGTGTAGCGAAGCCCATTCGCATAATCATCCATACTCTGTTCATGGTGAGGGATCATTCCACCTTCCGCAGCAACTTCTGCGGCTTCTGCGGCAACGGCTGTTAAAGCGGGCTCAGCAACCGTGGTGCCAAAACCAAGGCAAAAGGCGAACAAGAGCAACCAAAAAACACTCCCTTTACGAGCAAAAGCCTGCGCCATAGTTTCGCCGATAGGAAATAACCCCATCTCCAAGCCAAAAATAAAGAAGGTCAGTCCAAGCACAACCAAAAACAACCCAAATAAAATAGAGAGTAAGTTGGGTAGCGGCTCTTGAAGTACGACGAGCTGGAAAAAAGCAATAACTAAAATGATAGGTAATAGATCTCTCAAACTATTACCCAGCGCTTTAAAGAGAGCCGTGATCGCGTCCATTCATTCTCCCCATTAGGTTTCATTTTTACTATGGCAAATCATGGTGTTATTTAGTGTGATACTCGTTCTGTCTCGCTAACAATACGTAACAAATTGTAAAAAATGTGACATTATGAATGACTAAATATCAATAATAATAGCTCTCAATACCTTGAACTTCGTATATACACTCATGAAAGTCCTTGTGAGAATAATTTCCAAAAAATTCGGTATATAATTAATAAGATATGAGGAGGAGATATGAAAATATTACTGACGGGTGGTACAGGCTTCATCGGACGTGAATTGTTAAAGCAGTTCACTATGGACGACGTGGTACTACTGACACGAGAACCCGGCAAGGCCAAAAATACGCTTAGCCACGCCGATTTAGGTAATGTCTCTTATATTTCCTCACTTGAACATCTACACGATCTCAACGATTTTGACGCTGTGATCAACTTGGCGGGCGAACCTATCGCAGATAAGCGTTGGCACAAGGAGCAAAAGCACGAAATTTGCCAAAGCCGATGGAAAATCACAGAAAAACTCGTCGAACTTATCCACGCGAGCACAACCCCACCAGCAGTATTTATCAGTGGTTCAGCCGTCGGTTACTATGGCGATCAACAAGATCACCCATTCGATGAAAGCTTACATGTTCATCATTCAGGATTCCCTCATCATGTTTGCAAGGAATGGGAAAGCATTGCTAATCGTGCTCGTTCAGAGCAAACCCGAGTCTGCATCCTTCGAACTGGGATAGTGCTTGACCCAAGAGGTGGGGCACTAAAAAAAATGCTTCCGCCGTATAAGTTTGGGGTCGGCGGTACCATTGGTAAAGGTAAGCAATATATGCCGTGGATCCATATGCTCGATATGGTTAGGAGCATCGTCTATCTACTCAAAACTGAACACGCACACGGTGAATTTAATCTTTGCGCCCCCCACCCTGTCACCAATAAAGAATTCAGTAAAACATTGGCAAAAACATTAAAGCGCCCACATATGTTGATGACACCAAAGTGGTTGCTAAAACTCGCCATGGGCGAAAGCTCACAGCTATTATTCGATAGTATACGAGCCAAACCAAAGAAGCTGACAGAGCTAGGTTTTCACTTTAGTTACTCTCGACTTGAGCCTGCACTGAAAAACCTATTACAACATCATCAATGATTCACTACCCAGTGCATCACTCTTTAATTTTGTTAACTGCCAACAAATAGCGCAAAACACCCACTTAATCTGAATAAAAGATTAGAAAGATAAGGTGTTACCAAAGGTTATTTGACGCGTAATGGGAATATCTGCCATCTTAGTCTCAACGTCTTTTAGGTAATTCAAGCATCTGAGGTTATTTAGGAATATATGGAAAAAGCCATTCTTATCACAGGCTGTTCGAGCGGTATTGGTTATCGCTGCGCGCATGATCTACAACAACGAGGATATCAAGTCATTGCCTCATGCCGTAAACCAGAAGATGTTCAGCGCCTGCGCGAAGAAGGTTTAACTTGCCTCCAGCTCGACCTAAACGATACAACAAGCATCTCACAAGCGGTTCAAGAAACACTATCAATAACGCAAGGCAAGCTCTATGGACTATTTAACAACGGGGCCTATGGACAACCGGGAGCGATCGAAGACCTTCCTACCACCGCATTAAGAAATCAGTTTGAAACAAATTTTTTTGGCTGGCATCAGCTAGTGTGCGAGCTTCTCCCTGTCATGCGTAAACAGGGGGAAGGACGAATTATCCAAAACAGCTCTGTGTTAGGCTTTGCAGCAATGAAATATCGCGGCGCATACAATGCTTCTAAGTTTGCATTAGAAGGCTGGACTGACACACTCAGATTGGAGCTTCAAGGCAGCAATATTCACATTAGCTTACTCGAACCCGGCCCCATCGAAACTCAATTTCGTGCCAACGCGTTATCCGCTTTTAAACACTGGATAAATATGGAAAACAGTGTACATCGTCATGAGTACCAACTTCAGATACAACGATTGGCAAAAGAAGAGTCAAATAACGCCTTTGTACTGCCAGCATCATCATGCGTCATGCCTGTTATTCATGCGCTAGAAGCGAAACGTCCAAAGATTCGCTATCGTGTAACAACGCCAACAAAAGTATTTGCCGTACTTAAACGCTTATTACCAACGCGCCTATTGGACAAAATTCTCTACAAAGCGGCATAAAGAGGCGCAACTGTCATTTTTTCGTAACATATTGATGATAAATTAACCGACTCTAGAAACTTCCGATAGTTAGATTGCTAATTATCCCGGTTTTAAGCGTTACATTGGAAACACACATGACGTTAAATCAGTTGAACTGGCTTAGTGTAGGTGTTGCGCTGACAATATTATTTATGATTTAGACACACCTTTGCTTGCACCACCAAAAGCCACTGCGATGCAGTGGCTTTATTCTTTCTGCCTTGAATTTTGCTCTCTCTGCCCATACCTCTCATACTAACGGCTTCTAATTTCAAGGAATAACTCAATGCAGTCACCATTTATTGTCGAGTTAAACGAACAAAACTTCCGTCAAGTGTTGGAAGGATCAATGCAGACCCCTGTGCTCATTCATTTTTGGGCATCAATGAGTCAAGAAAGCACGCAAATCATTCCAGAGCTACAAATGCTCGCTCAACAATTTAATGGGCCTTTTATCTTAGCGCTTCTGAATTGCGAACAAGAACAGATGATAGCGGCACAATTTGGCGTACAAGCCTTGCCGACGATTGCGTTATTTGTAAATGGTCAACCCGTTGATGGTTTAGGTGGACCGCAGTCACTTGATGCAATCAAGGAAATGCTTGCTAAGCATTTGCCGAGCCAAGATGAGTTAACCCTGAACGAAGCATTATCACAAATACAGCAAGGCAACCATCAACAAGCACTAACACAACTTGAAGGTTTGCCTCAAACGCTTAAAGACAAAGCAGAAGTAAAACTGGCCCTTGCTGATTGTTATTTGGAAACAATGCAATTCGATAATGCAGAAACGCTTTTAAAACATATTCCTCTTGAGTATCAAGATAATTATTATAAAGGTCTCATTGCAAAGCTAGAACTTCATAAACAAGCTGCTGATAGCCCTGAGATCCAATCGCTCGAACAAGCTCTTACTGCAACCCCGAATGACGTTCAAATAGCCCTTGAACTGGCATTAAATTACCATAGTGTAAAACGTGACGAAGACGCTCTAGAGCTGCTGTGGCGCTTTTTGAAAACCGATCTTAATGCACAAGAAGGGGATGTAAAAAAAGCCTTTATGGATATCCTTTCTGCACTCGGGCAAGGTAACCCAATAGCGGCAAGTTACCGTCGACAGCTCTATTCCTTGTTGTATTAACATCTCTACATATACAAATATAAGCCGGTTAACCGGCTTATATTTTGTCCAAATTTTCTGTCTGCTCCCAGTTTTGTTACCTAAGATGTGTCTTAATTAACCAATTGATATAAATAAATTAAATAAGGACATATCGTCATGGCTATTGACTCGCTGATCACCATAGGTGTCTTAGTTTTTGTGGCAATTGCAGTAGTAATTGCAGGAATTAAAACCGTTCCCCAAGGCAACAATTGGACTGTAGAACGTTTTGGTCGTTACACCCATACTTTAAAACCGGGCCTCAACCTAATCATTCCTTTCATCGATCGTATTGGCCTTAAAATCAATATGATGGAGCGAGTCCTGGATATCCCCGCTCAAGAAGTCATTTCAAAAGATAATGCAAATGTCACCATTGATGCTGTTTGTTTTGTACAAGTCATTGATGCCGCTCAAGCCGCATATGAAGTAAATGATCTTGAGCATGCGATTCGCAATCTAACACTGACCAATATTCGAACGGTTTTGGGCTCAATGGAACTCGATGAAATGCTCAGCCAGCGAGATATGATCAACACTAAATTGCTGTCCATTGTCGATGAAGCAACCAACCCTTGGGGTGTTAAAGTCACTCGTATCGAGATTAAGGATGTTCAACCACCCGCAGATCTAACTGCAGCGATGAATGCGCAAATGAAAGCAGAACGTAATAAACGTGCTGAAGTGCTAGAAGCAGAGGGGATACGCCAAGCGGAAATTCTAAAAGCCGAAGGTCACAAACAGTCTGAAATACTGAAAGCGGAAGGTGATAAACAAGCTGCAATTCTCCAAGCCGAAGCTCGTGAACGAGCAGCGGAAGCAGAAGCGAAAGCCACCACCATGGTATCGGAAGCCATCGCGAAAGGCGACATGCAGGCAGTAAACTACTTTATCGCCCAAGGGTATACTGAAGCGCTCAAGACTATTGGACAAGCTGAAAATGGGAAAATCATCATGCTACCTTTAGAAGCATCTGGTCTCATGGGCTCTGTGGCAGGTATTGCAGAAATGTTTAAACACCAACCTTCTGGTAAATCGTAAGGATCCACTTTGATAGAGCTACTCAATTCACTCAACTACTGGCATTGGCTAGCATTCGGTTTAATATTGTTAGCCAGTGAGTTATTAGGGACCGCTGGCTATTTATTATGGTTAGGAATCTCAGCAATACTTGTCGGTTTACTCTTAACCGTCTTACCCATTAGCTGGCAGTTGCAATGGGTAAGTTTTGCTACATTTTCCCTTATTACCACTTGGTTATGGTGGCGAAAGCAAAGCCAATCAGACAAACAAAGTGATGATAATCGGACGCTAAATCAAAAACACAAGCAACTAATAGGAAAGATCATCACTGTCGAGCACGATATTACTATCGGTACAAATCGCATAAAGGTGGGAGATACGACTTGGTCTGCTGTTTCTGAGAAAGAGATCGCTGCGCACAGCACAATAAAGGTTATAGATGTGGAAGGGATCGTATTAAAAATAGAGCAATATAAAAAATAAATATCAAAATAATAAGGAGGGAAAGTGCTTATATCCCTCCTTCACATCCTGATTCTACACGTCATACTGTACAACTTAATCTTTTTCAAATAGATAAATACTTAGGTTCTAGAATTAAGTAACCGAGATCCTCTTCAGACCATCATCTCGATTATAAATATCGAACAAGTCTATAGATAGATTCAATGCCTTACTGATCAAGCTTTGTATATTTACCTACTTATTTTTATACGCAAATTTTAAAAGTACTATTTTTTTTTGATCTTTACCAAATTGGTCACATACTAATGTTACGTCTCAATAAGAGATGAAACGAATACTAGGGTGTGCTAATTATGAAATATCTAACATCTTTAATTATTGTAATATTGTTCGCTATTCCACTAAGTGTGAGTGCAAATCAAAATGCGGGTAAAGTATTTGGGGCAGGAGTGCAATGCTCATTTGATAGCGGTAAGACACAAGTTATGCCAAGAGAACTATGCAAATTACATGGTGGTAAACACAAATAATCCATTGTGCAATTTAAGGTACTCAAATTAGAAATGGTAAAAGCTCTGTGATATGAATGCTTGCCATCCTCGTTCCCAGTCAGCTTTTATCATTACTTCATTTTTATGGCCTTCGCATTGCCCGTTATATTTTGCTCCAGATATACCCCTTGAGAAGGCATATTCAGGTTTACAAAAAACTTTCCTTCCATCGTAAAACCCTGATGAGTATGATAATTCATCAAAATTACCAAGTTTATTTTTTAAGTTATTTGTAATCCTATTGTTTTCTTGATATCCAGCTTTCCCTACTCGATAACCTTCTTTGTACCATACCTGCTTATATGTCGTAGGCGAAGAACTGCATCCTACAATAAAAGTGACAAATAATTTAATCAGGAACTTAAAATTCACTTTCTGCCTTCCGTTAAACAAAAAAATTGGGCAGTAAAAACTGCCCAATTTTAATTGGATAATCTTTGTCAGTTACTTAACTGCAAATGGGATAGTTAGCATCAACTTGAAATCTGTCTCATCATTGAATGCATTAGAGTAAGCACCCCAATCCCCTGCATCAGTATCATTGTAGAAGTTAGTGTAGTAGAAGCTAATGTTAGCATCTTTCAGTGCACCACCTTGGATAGCGTAGTTTGCAAAGAAGCTATATGCATATTCTGTAAGCTCTTTAAAGCCTTCTGCTTTTGCTCCAGCACCATATGCACCACTAACACCTGCGCTAAAGCCATTGCCACCGATGTCTGAGAAATCACGTGCTGCAGATAGGAAGAACGCATACTCACCATCATGGTTAAAGTCAGAACGGTTATTCCACCATACTTCATATGCACCATTTGAGCCACCGTATTGCTCAGTTAGGCGATATGCCATATTGCCAACTTGACCACGCGTCTCATCTGAATCAGCTGATGTGTATGTAGCTTCTGCACGGAAGCTATATTGACCAACAGATTGAGATGTCAACATTGCTAACTGGAATGCAGTGCTGTCATATTGGTTATCATCATCAACAACGTATAACTGAGGAGACCAGTATAAGCCGCCATCAGTTGTGCCTTTTAATTTAACGTGTGCATTTTTACGATCGCCTTTAGTTAGACCACCATAAGCTACATCAAGAGATAGACCATTGTCGAATGCATAACGAGCACCTAAAGAGTAAACATCACCTGCATCTTCACCTGCACCACCCCAGAATGTGCCTTGATTAAACTCATAAGTTTCCTTAATCCATGGCGCCTTATATTCGTCCGCATAAACAGCACCTAGAGATAGACCACCAAAGCTAGCACCAATTTCAGCACCACGGTACGAACCTGGAGCAAAAGACCAGTTAACTCCTAAGCTAGACGGTACTGAAGGCTGGAAGTAGCCTAGTTTTGCTGTACCAACATCCGCTAATTTAAATTTAAGGGCAGCTGTTGCAAAAGAAACACCATTGTCAGTTTCGAATGAGTCACAAGAGTCACCAGCTCCATATACTGAGTCACAATCAAAGAAGTTCATCTCATGTTCAAATGAAGCGTTATTCCACATATCGAAAGTGCTGTAAATCACAACATCTAGGCCGACAGTGTTAGCAACATAACCAGAATGGAAACCTAGGTTAGCGAAGATCGAACCATGATCTAGGTTTGCTACTTTTTCTGTATCGTTTCCATCTGCGTCTTTACCAGCACGGTCACGCGAACGCATGAAGAAGTTTAGGTTACCGCTAATAGTAGACTCTGAAAAAAACTCAGATACTTCACTTGCATACTCAGGACCAACTGGATCTTGAGCCATGACCGGAGAAGCAGCTAGAGCACCTACCATCGCTGCAGTCAGAGCAGATACTTTAAAAAATTTGTCCATGGAAAAACTCCTAAAAATGGATATAGCTGTTTTATTTGTTTCTCGCCTTTAGTTGGCCGCCGAAGGGAGAACGCATTTCCTATGTTGAAAATCTCAATTAGTCATTTAATTTTCGACTTTCTATTTCCTGCATACACACCGTGTATCCATGGGTATTAGACTAACTTTGCATCAAAAAACATCAATGAGAACTTAATTTCTAAATAAAAAAATATGAGCTGCTACAAATTTTTATCAAGTTAGTGATCAAGATCTTATTTATCTACTGAACTTGGCAGAGTTAAGCTAAATAACATTAAAAACAATAACTTAAAAAATGAACATCCACGATAATATTGAACCGGGTCGCATTTAACCTTTCAATGCAATCGATTGTTTAAATTAGAGATCAGAGTCACTGAAACTAGTAATTCCCTTTAATAGTTAAATTTGTGACACTTTATTTTTCTCAAAAATAAAACCCCAATACCTTACGATATCGGGGTTTTATTATTTTTTATTAACGATATTTAGAAGTTTTTTTATAGCAAAGCGACTAAATCATCTTCAGTACGGATTTCAATACCTAATTCTTGAGCTTTTGCTAACTTTGAGCCGGCATTTTCACCAGCAAATAAGATATCCGTTTTCTTAGAAACGCTACCTGTTACTTTCGCCCCTAAATTTTGTAGGGCAGCTTTAGCATCAGTTCGAGATAGTTTCGATAATGACCCAGTTAAAACCACTGTTTTTCCAGCTAATGGCTGCGGTGCATCATCAGATTTATCTTCAATACAAGGCCAATGGATTCCCTGCTCAAGCAAATCATCAATCACACATTGATTACTCTCTTGAGCAAAAAATGCAGTGATATGACTTGCAACTATTTCACCAATATCTTGAACAGTAATTAGCTGCTCATGAGTCGCTGACTTAACGGCATCAAGCGTTTTGAAGTGATGCGCTAAGTTTGCTGCTGTTGCCTCTCCAACTTCACGGATTCCAAGCGAGTATAAAAAACGTGGCAATGTGGTTTCTTTGGCTTTATTTAACGCATTCACGACATTCTGAGCAGACTTTGGTCCCATACGATCTAGTACCGTAATAACACCAGCAGAGAGTTTGAATAAATCAGCAGGGGTCTTAACCATTTCTCGGTCAACTAACTGCTCAACAACCTTCTCCCCTAATCCATCTACATCCAACGCTTTACGTGATACAAAATGCTTCAGAGCTTCTTTACGTTGAGCCTGACAAACCAAACCACCTGAGCAGCGAGCAACGGCTTCCCCTTCAACACGCTCGATCAGTGATGAACAAACCGGACATTGGGTCGGAAAAACTATTGATTTTGCAGTCTCTGGACGACGCTCCTTCACGACAGAAACAATCTGCGGGATCACATCACCAGCACGACGAATCACCACACAATCACCAACCATGACACCAAGCCGCTCTATCTCATCGGCATTGTGAAGTGTCGCGTTGCTGACTGTGACACCACCAACAAACACTGGTTCTAGTTTTGCCACAGGAGTAATTGCCCCTGTACGACCAACTTGAAACTCTACATCGTTTAATATAGTTAGCTCTTCTTGAGCCGGGAATTTATAAGCAATAGCCCAACGAGGTGCTCGTGCCACAAAGCCCAATAGCTCCTGATTAGCGATATCATCAACCTTAATAACGACACCATCGATTTCATAAGCTAATTCACTTCGACGTTCTAAGATATCTTGATAATACGCTTTAACGTCATCAAGCGATTCGACACGCTTTGTTTCTGGACACATAGGCAGTCCCCAGTTTTTCAACTGAAGGAATCGCTCATAATGGCTTGAAGACAAGGTTACACCTTCTACAACACCAACACTGTACGCGTAGAAACTCAGAGGGCGTGTCGCTGTAATACGCGAGTCTAGCTGACGTAGGCTGCCGGCAGCTGCATTGCGTGGGTTCACAAAGACTTTCTCACCTTTTTTAAGGGCTTGTTCATTTAAGCGCTCAAAACCCGCGAGTGGCATAAAGACTTCACCACGGACTTCAAGCCTTTCAGGCCAGCCCTCACCTTGGAGTTTCAATGGTATTGCACTTATAGTTCTTACGTTTTCAGTAATATTTTCCCCAGTTGCACCGTCACCACGCGTAGCGGCCTGAACTAATACGCCGTTTTCATATAACAGACTGACAGCTAAACCATCCAACTTTGGCTCACAGCAAAACTGCCCTACAGAGGTCCCTGTGAGACGATCAACCATCCGCTTTTGAAAACTATCTAACTCTTCGTCATTAAACGCATTATCTAGTGATAGCATTGGGATTTCGTGGGTCACAGAGTCAAACCCATCGAGAGGTTTTCCACCCACGCGCTGACTTGGCGAATCAATCGTCACTAGCTCAGGATACTCAGCTTCAATATCCAATAGCTCGCGCATTAAACGGTCATATTCGCTATCGGGAATTTCTGGGCTGTCTTCAACATAGTAACGCACTGCGTGGTAGTGCAACGTTTCACGAAGTTGGTGTAGTTTGTTTTGAATTTCTATCGACATGAGTAGCTCTGAAAAATTGATCTATCTAGCTTATTTGGAAGAGTATGAACAGCTGGGCGCTTATCCGCAATAGCCAGCCTCAAATAACAAATAGGCTCCTTTAAAAGGAGCCTATTTTTCGAGTTTGTGATTTAGGCTTTCTGCGCCGCCTTAAATTTTTGAATTTGAGCTCGGTATGCATCAAGACGGTTTGGAGTCATCAGGTTACGGGCATCATCCAAAACATTCGCCCCCATATCATCTGCAATTTGCTGGGCGGTTTTTAGCATTAACTTAAAGTTTTGTTCTGGGTCACCGAAACAAGGCAACGTCATGAAGAAGGAAATGCCTTTGGTTGTAAAATCAGCAGGATCATCATGTTTGAGTGTCCCCGGCTGCATCATATTAGCCACGCTGAATAAGATTTTACCCGTTCCAGACATATCTGCATGACGGTGGAAGATGTCCATTTCACCATAGAGCAAGCCATTTTGTTGCATACTATCAAATAGCTTAGTACCGACAAATGCATCTTCACCAGAGCAATGTACATTAAGTACGATGACGTCCATTTGAGGTTCTGATTCCGGCTCACTCACTTCTTCAGGCTCTGCTGAAACAGTCTTGCTCGCCACAGGTGTTTCTATTGGCTCAGCAAAGACATCTTCATCACGACTCGCTTCAATCGAAGGGATTTCTTCTTTTTCATCGCTGACTGAAACCGACAGTTCTTTCTCTGATGACTCTGCTTCTTCTTGATAATTGTCAGCCAATGGATCCAGAGGATCATGGTTTGCGACAAATTCCGGCTCTTTTCGCTCTTTACGAATGATTTCGAAATCATCTTCTGGTGCGAAACTACGTTCGGGCGCACTGTCTTGCTCACCTTCACTTTCGGAATTTAGCTTTCCGAGTGGTTTATCACCAAACTTGGCTTTTCCTTCTTTTTTGCTTGTCCATAGTCCATGGAATAGCAGTGCTGCAATAGCTAATGCACCAACGATGATGAGTACGAATCGCAATTCCTGCATTTTATGCTCTCAGTTGCTCAAATATGATGTAATGGCAAAACTTCAGCTGTTAATAAGTGAACTTGTTTAGCCGACGATTAAGTTACTTTACCAAAACTAAGTACGTAATTAGAACAACTTAATGTTAGAAGTTCCTAGTATGTTGTGATTTTGAACACGCTTTTTTT
Organism: Vibrio sp. TRT 21S02; assembly: GCF_050113675.1. NCBI lineage: Bacteria > Pseudomonadati > Pseudomonadota > Gammaproteobacteria > Vibrionales > Vibrionaceae > Vibrio > Vibrio sp. TRT 21S02. Next base: position 32,767 of record NZ_JBNJOI010000015.1, on the reverse strand, counting down.
CTTGTAAGATAGAAATCAACCCAAATTCACACATAGATTTAGCAATATGAATACATCCGTTTACCGACGTTCGGGGTTTGGTTATTTCTTCCAAGGCATCGAACTCGCTCTTTCACCGGGCATTCGCCGGTTTGTTATGATGCCACTGCTAACTAATATCGTATTGGTTGGTGGAGCGCTCTTTTACCTTTTTTCACACCTAAACGGATGGATTGAGCAGCTCATTGGTCAAATTCCCGAGTTTCTGTCTTGGCTCAGTTATGTGCTGTGGCCTTTATTGGTATTGACTATTCTTGCGACATTTTCATACTTCTTTAGCACGTTGGCTAATTTTATAGCCGCTCCTTTTAATGGGCTGCTCGCTGAAAAGGTAGAAATAAAACTAACAGGCCGTTCAATTAATGATGATGGTTTGCTGGATATCCTAAAAGATACACCTCGCATCTTAGGTAGAGAATGGCGCAAACTGGTTTATGTTCTTCCTAAAGCCATAGGGCTCTTTATCTTGTTGTTGATCCCTGCACTAGGTCAAACACTTGGACCATTCTTATGGTTTGCCTTTACCGCATGGATACTTGCGATTCAATACTGTGACTATCCTTTCGACAACCATAAGATCGGCTTTAACGAAATGAGAAACAATTTGAAACAAAAACAAGGGAAAGCTTATTCTTTCGGTGCCTTGGTTTCTATTTTCACCACAATCCCAATTCTCAACCTATTTGTGATGCCAGTTGCCGTATGTGGGGCAACGGCAATGTGGGTAGCAGAATTTAAGCAACACCAGCGCTAACATCGGATGCGGTTAGCTCACAATAAGAGAGGCTAACCGCATTTAGCACTTTCCTCTAATAAGATATAACTTTTTAATCCTTTTCCCTTTTTTTATCAGCTAATATTCTTCTATTCGTATTCACAAAACGTGTAATGAAGGAACATCACTATGAGCAAGATCTACGAAGACAACTCACTTACCATCGGTAATACACCTCTAGTTCGCCTAAATAAAGTAAGCAAGGGCAAAGTTTTAGCCAAAATAGAAGCGCGTAACCCAAGCTTCAGTGTTAAATGCCGTATCGGCGCCAACATGATTTGGGAAGCAGAAAAAGCAGGCACACTAAAAGCTGGTGTTGAACTAGTTGAGCCAACCAGTGGTAATACAGGTATCGCACTTGCATTCGTAGCAGCCGCTCGTGGTTATAAGCTCACACTGACTATGCCAGAATCTATGAGCCTTGAGCGTCGTAAGCTTCTTAAAGCACTAGGTGCAAATCTAGAGTTAACAGAAGCGGCGAAAGGTATGAAAGGTGCAATTGCAAAAGCAGAAGAAATTGTAGCTAGCAATCCTAAGAAATACCTTCTTCTACAACAGTTCAACAACCCTGCTAACCCAGAAATTCACGAAAAGACCACTGGTCCAGAAATTTGGGATGCCACTGATGGCGAAATCGATGTATTCGTCGCAGGCGTTGGTACTGGCGGCACTATCACAGGTACAAGTCGTTACATTAAGGGCGAAAAAGGCAAAAATATTGTTTCAGTAGCGGTAGAACCAGCAGAATCACCAGTGATTGCACAAGCGCTTGCTGGCGATGAAATCCAACCTGCACCACACAAGATCCAAGGTATTGGCGCTGGTTTCATCCCTAGCAACCTCGATTTAGAGCTACTTGACCGTGTTGAAGCCGTTACTTCTGAAGAGGCTATCGAGATGGCTCGCCGCCTAATGGAAGAGGAAGGCATTCTAGCTGGTATTTCATCAGGTGCTGCTGTGGTGGCTGCAAACCGAATTGCTGAACTACCTGAATTTGAAGGAAAAACCATTGTCACTGTACTTCCAAGCTCAGGTGAACGTTACCTCAGCACCGCGCTATTTGCAGGTATCTTTACTGAAAAAGAGAACCAACAGTAATATGTGGTCAAATCAATTTTTCGTCCAAAAAAGCCCCATTTAGGGGCTTTTTTGTTGATCCCTGCCCCACCTTTGGTAATATCAACACAGTTTTATTTTTCGCTTCAAAATAAAGAAGTGAGAATCAGGATTTTACGCAGCGGCGAAAGACAACATAGATTGAAATCGCAGTTGTAAATTAATAACCTGTATCAGTTATGACACGCGATCAACGTTACTCTGCTAGCAGAAACACGTATTAGCGGTTAAGCTAGTTCTGGTTAAGAATCTGTCAAAATATAAATCAATTGGGGTATATAACATGTACGAGAAGCAAGTAGAAATCACTGCAGAAAACGGTCTTCACACTCGTCCAGCTGCACAGTTCGTAAAAGAAGCTAAAGCATTCGACGCGGACATCACTGTGACTTCTAATGGCAAAAGCGCTAGCGCGAAGAGCCTGTTCAAACTACAAACTCTTGGCCTAGTAAAAGGTACACTAGTTACTATCTCAGCTGAGGGCCCACAAGCTCAACAAGCTGTAGACCACCTAGTTGCTCTAATGGATCAACTACACTAATCCGGTCTCCTATTTCAAAGCCATTTTGTGAAAACAAAATGGCTTTGTTGGAAATAGGCCCAAATTTAAGCTAAAAATTATCGTTAGCGCATCCATTTAATCTCCCGTTTTAAAGTTGACCAATTTAAGGTAAGGCTATGATTTCAGGCATCCTAGCATCTCCTGGTATTGCTATTGGTAAAGCACTACTACTTCAAGAAGATGAAATTGTCCTAAACACAAACACTATCTCAGACGATCAAGTTGAAGCTGAAGTTGCGCGTTTCTTTGAAGCTCGTGACAAATCTTCAGCTCAATTGGAAACTGTCAAGCAGAAAGCACTAGAGACCTTTGGCGAAGAAAAAGAAGCCATCTTCGAAGGTCACATCATGCTTCTTGAAGATGAAGAGCTAGAGGAAGAAATCCTAGCACTAATCAAAAAAGACAAGATGCACGCTGATAACGCGATTTACACTGTTATCGAAGAACAAGCATCTGCTCTAGAGTCTCTAGACGACGAATACCTAAAGGAGCGTGCAACAGATATCCGCGATATCGGTACACGTTTCGTTAAAAATGCACTAGGCATCAACATTGTTTCTCTAAGCGATATCAATGAAGAAGTTATCCTAGTGGCTTACGACCTAACGCCATCTGAAACTGCACAGATCAACCTAGACTACGTTCTTGGTTTTGCTTGTGACATCGGCGGTCGTACCTCTCACACTTCAATCATGGCTCGTTCACTTGAACTTCCTGCTATCGTTGGTACTAACGACATCACTAAGCAAGTGAAGAACGGCGACATGCTGATTCTTGATGCGATGAACAACAAGATCGTTATCAACCCATCTGAAGCAGAGCTAGAAGAAGCGCAAGCAGTAAAAGCGGCATTCGTTGCTGAGAAAGAAGAACTGGCTAAGCTTAAAGACCTACACGCAGAAACTTTAGACGGTCACCGCGTTGAAGTTTGCGGTAACATCGGTACTGTTAAAGATTGCGACGGCATCATCCGTAACGGTGGTGAAGGCGTTGGTCTGTACCGTACTGAATTCCTATTCATGGACCGTGATGCACTTCCTACTGAAGAAGAACAGTACCAAGCGTACAAAGAAGTTGCTGAAGCAATGAATGGCGAGTCAGTAATCATCCGTACTATGGACATCGGTGGTGATAAAGATCTTCCTTACATGGATCTTCCACAAGAGATGAACCCATTCCTAGGCTGGCGCGCAGTACGTATCAGCTTAGACCGTCGTGAAATTCTTCGTGACCAGCTACGCGGCATCCTACGTGCATCGGCACACGGTAAGCTTCGTATAATGTTCCCAATGATCATCTCTGTTGAAGAAATTCGTGAGCTTAAGAAAGCAATCGAAGAGTACAAAGCAGAGCTACGTGCAGAAGGCCTAGCATTTGACGAAAACATCGAGATCGGTGTTATGGTTGAAACACCAGCAGCTGCTGCTATCGCACATCACCTAGCCAAAGAAGTTGCTTTCTTCTCTATCGGTACTAACGATTTAACTCAGTACACACTAGCAGTTGACCGTGGTAACGAAATGATTTCTCACCTATACAACCCACTATCACCAGCGGTACTAACAGTGATCAAGCAAGTTATCGATGCTTCTCACGCTGAAGGTAAGTGGACTGGTATGTGTGGTGAGCTAGCGGGCGATGAGCGCGCAACACTTCTACTTCTGGGTATGGGTCTAGATGAGTTCTCAATGAGCGGCATCTCTATCCCTAAAGTGAAGAAAGTGATTCGTAACTCTAACTTCGCTGAAGTAAAAGCGATGGCTGAAGAAGCACTATCACTACCAACAGCCGCTGAAATTGAAGCAGTTGTTGAAAAGTTCATTGCAGCAAAAACACAATAATCTGCGAAGACCAGTCCATATAGACGGCTAAAAGTAGTCGTCTATTGCTTTGGATTGGTATACTATATTTCGAAAGAATAAAACTAAACGTTAGGAGCATGACACAATGGGTCTGTTTGACAAACTTAAGAAGCTAGTATCTGACGATAGCGCTGATGCAGGTGCAATCGAGATTATCGCACCTCTATCTGGTGAAATCGTAAACATTGAAGATGTGCCAGATGTAGTTTTCGCAGAGAAAATCGTTGGCGACGGTATTGCAATTAAACCAGCGGGCGACAAAATGGTTGCTCCTGTAAACGGTACTATCGGTAAGATCTTCGAAACTAACCACGCTTTCTCTATCGAGTCTGACGATGGTGTTGAGCTATTCGTTCACTTCGGTATCGATACTGTTGAACTGAAAGGCGAAGGCTTCAAGCGTATCGCTGAAGAAGGCCAAACTGTTAAAGCTGGCGACACAATCATTGAATTCGATCTGGCTCTTCTAGAAGAGAAAGCGAAATCAACACTGACTCCAGTTGTTATCTCTAACATGGACGAAATCAAAGAGCTGAATAAGCTTTCTGGTTCTGTAACTGTTGGCGAAACTCCAGTTCTACGTGTAACTAAGTAATCTTTACTCAGTTAAACGCAAAAAACGCAGCCATTGGCTGCGTTTTTTATTGTCTATTTGTTAGTGATGGTTATTTTAGACCAAGCGCATATTTCAATACCTGCTCTTTCATAGGCCCTGAGTTTTCCGCAATTTTTAGTGCTGCATTGCGCAAAACTTTCAACGGAGCAATGTCATTGCTAAAGCCTTTATAAAACAAATCCATTCCTGTCTGCATGAGTAAGTTATCTGGTTTTCTCATCATTTCATAACGTTTAGCCAGTGATTGGCTCAATGCATCTTGTCCCTCAGCAACAGAAAGCAGTGCAGATACATCTTTAAAACCTAAATTAACTCCCTGCCCTGCCAATGGATTAATGGTATGAGCAGAATCTCCAACAAGAATGCAATTGTTCTTCTGGTAAGTCTGGGCATGTCGTCGAGTTAATGGAAAAGATCCGAATTGTAGAACCTCAATATCACCAAGTTCCGCTGGAAAATGATGCAAAACTTCACTTCTTAACTGTTCTGGGCTCATCCCACACAATTGTTTGATGCGTTTTGGCGAGTCATACCAAACTAATGATGCTTGATTGCCACACAAAGGTAAAAATGAGCGAGGCCCTGACGGTGTGAACTGCTGCCACGTTATATCTTGCTGAGGTAGCGCTGTTTTCACATTGATTAGCATGCAATGCTGACGATAATCCCACGCGGTCACGCCAATACCAGCGACTTGACGTACTTTCGAGTTTGCTCCATCAGCCCCAACGATCCAAAGTGCTTCAAATTGTTCACCAGAACTCAAGGTTACTTTGGCAATGTCATCAAAGTCTATTGTTGCCAAAGAGTCTGAACAATACACTTTCAAATTACTATAGCGTTCAAACTGTTGCCACAAGCCAAGTTGAATAATACGGTTTTCGACAATATAACCTAACTGATCCAGCCCTAAAGCTTCTGAATCGAACCGGGTCCGACATTCCGGATGCTCCCAAGTTTCCAATCGACGATATGGGCAAGTACGCATCGCTTCAATCGCATTCCATGCCCCTAGTTCCTGTAACAAAGCAACTGAATTATGCGAGATCGCCGATACGCGAATATCCATAGCCTGCTCGGCTGAAAAAGGTTCTGGCGTATTTCCTTCAACAAGAACGACACTGCGCCCTTGTTTCGCAAACCCCAAAGCAACTGCCGCCCCAACCATGCCACCACCGATAACCGCAATATCAAATCTGGTCATAATATGTTCTTCATTCAATTGAATTTTAACTTGCTTTTGATTGTACGATTTCATAACCAAAATGTAACCAAAAACCTTAACATGAACGAGGTCAAAGCCCTTGTACTGTAAAGGCTAGAACAGATTTTATGAGATCACTGGTCAGTTGGTTTTTAAAGCAGTACAATACGCCGCTTACCGCCGAGAGGGCGGCTAAAATATAGTCATCGCCAATATTATTTGTGCGAAACAATTAAGAACACACTGGGCGATTTGCTCCCTTAATTTAAACTAACGATCGAGCGAACAACATGAGTAAAAAACTGCTAATTAAAACCTGGGGCTGCCAGATGAACGAATATGATTCATCAAAAATGGCGGATCTACTGAATGCAGCTAATGGCTACGAGCTAACAGAAGAACCAGATGAAGCAGATGTATTACTTCTTAATACCTGTTCTATTCGCGAAAAAGCACAGGAAAAAGTATTCCACCAGCTAGGTCGTTGGAAAACATTAAAAGACAAGAAACCAGGCGTCGTGATTGGCGTTGGTGGTTGTGTAGCAACACAAGAAGGTGATCACATCCGTGAACGTGCACCTTTTGTTGACGTTATTTTTGGCCCACAAACGCTGCACCGTCTTCCAGAGATGATCAAGCAATCTCAAACCAATGAAGCGCCAGTGATGGACATCTCTTTCCCAGAGATTGAGAAGTTTGACCGTCTTCCAGAACCGCGAGCTGAAGGTGCAACCGCATTCGTTTCAATTATGGAAGGCTGTTCAAAGTACTGTACTTACTGCGTGGTACCATACACTCGTGGTGAAGAAGTAAGTCGCCCTATGGATGACGTGCTATTTGAAATTGCTCAGCTTGCAGAGCAAGGTGTACGTGAAGTAAACCTACTAGGTCAAAACGTAAACGCTTACCGAGGCCCGACTCATGACGGTGAAATCTGTAGTTTTGCCGAGCTGCTTCGTTTAGTCGCGTCTATCGATGGTATTGATCGCATTCGCTTTACAACTAGCCACCCGCTCGAGTTTACCGACGATATTATCGCGGTTTACGAAGATACTCCTGAGCTTGTTAGTTTCCTTCACTTACCCGTGCAGAGCGGTAGTGACCGTATTTTAACGATGATGAAGCGCCCGCATACGGCTATCGAATACAAGTCTATTATTCGTAAACTACGTAAAGCGCGTCCTGACATTCAGATAAGCTCAGACTTTATTGTTGGTTTCCCAGGTGAAACAGATAAAGACTTCCAAGACACAATGAAGCTTATCAAAGACGTAGACTTTGATATGAGTTTCAGCTTTATCTTCTCACCTCGCCCAGGCACACCAGCTGCGGATTACCCATGTGATGTGCCAGAGCAAGAGAAAAAAGAACGCCTATACGAACTGCAACAAACCGTGAATACTCAAGCAATGCGTTACTCACGCCTCATGCTTGACACAGAGCAACGCGTTTTAGTTGAAGGGCCATCGAAGAAGAACTTAATGGAGCTTCGAGCTCGTACAGAAAATAACCGCGTGGTTAACTTTGAAGGCAGTGCAGACCTTATTGGCCAGTTTGTCGATGTTAAAATCACCGATGTCTTTGCTAACTCTCTTCGCGGTGAATTAGTTCGTACAGAAAAAGACATGGATCTTCGCTCAATCATTTCTCCAATGCAGATGATGGCGAAGACAAAACGAGAAGATGAGCTGGGTGTGGCGACTTTTACACCATAAGCTTGAAAATACCTGTCTAAGCAACCATCTTAGAATAAAGGGTATATATATCATTGGAAGCCCGGTCTGAATCGGGCTTCCACAAATGAGAGGCAACTTTGAGCAATAAAATTGTTACTCTAGAAATCAATCTAGAACCTTCAGACAACCGCCGCCTGGCCAGCCTTTGCGGCCCATTCGATGACAATATCAAGCACTTAGAACGTCGACTCGGCGTTGAAATCAACTATCGCAGTAACTTCTTTACTATTGTTGGTAAACCGCATACGTCTGCTGCGGCACTTGAGATCATCAAGACACTTTACGTCAATACCGCCCCTGTTCGTGGCAATATTCCAGATATAGATCCTGAAGAGATCCATCTCGCCATCAAAGAAACCGGTGTATTAGAGCAAAGTACAGAATCAAATATTGAACACGGTAAAGAAGTATTCGTTAAAACGAAGAAAGGCGTGATCAAACCGCGTACACCTAATCAGGCTCAGTACTTGGTTAACATGGTCACCCACGACATTTCTTTTGGTATTGGGCCTGCTGGTACAGGTAAAACCTACCTTGCTGTTGCCGCTGCCGTCGATGCACTAGAGCGCCAAGAGATCCGCCGTATTCTTCTAACGCGCCCTGCGGTTGAAGCGGGTGAAAAATTAGGTTTCCTGCCAGGTGATCTAAGCCAGAAAGTCGACCCATACCTACGCCCACTATACGACGCATTATTTGAGATGCTCGGTTTTGAACGAGTTGAAAAACTCATTGAGCGTAACGTCATCGAGGTAGCCCCTCTGGCTTATATGCGTGGCCGTACGCTGAACGACGCTTTTATCATTCTCGATGAAAGTCAGAATACGACGGTTGAGCAAATGAAAATGTTCTTAACACGTATTGGCTTTAATTCACGTGCCGTGATCACTGGTGACGTTACACAAATCGATTTACCACGTGGTGCGAAATCTGGTCTTCGCCATGCGATAGAAGTTCTCAGTGAAGTTGACGAGATCAGCTTTAACTTCTTCCAAGCTGATGATGTGGTGCGCCACCCTGTCGTTGCACGCATCGTAAACGCTTATGAAAAGTGGGAAGCACAAGATCAAAAAGAGCGCAAAGAATATGAGAAACGTCGACGCGAAGAACGCGAAGCTAAATTGCTCGAAGCAGAGAAAGTAGAAGCGAATAAGGAATAATCATGTCGATTGAACTTGATCTTCAACTCGCAGTCGAACAGGAACAAGGGCTTCCTACAGAGCAAGACGTCCAGCGCTGGTTGACACAAACGATTACACAATTTCAGCCACAAGCTGAAGTAACTGTGCGTATAGTTGATGAACAAGAGAGTCATCAACTTAATCTAGATTACCGTGGCAAAGACAAACCAACCAATGTACTTTCTTTTCCGTTTGAAGCCCCTCCGGGTATGGAGTTAGATTTACTAGGCGATTTAATAATCTGTCGTCAAGTGGTTGAAAGAGAAGCCAAAGAACAAGATAAGCCAGTATTAGCCCACTGGGCGCATATGGTTGTACATGGCAGTCTGCATCTGCTAGGTTATGATCATATCGAGGACGATGAAGCTGAAGAAATGGAGTCCCTCGAAACTGAAATCATGCAAGGTATGGGATTTAAAGACCCATATTTCGCTGAGAAACAGTAGCTCTCCTCCGTTTTGCATTATATCGAGAGCTACTACGTGTGCTATCACACTTCTGATAGCGTTACATAATTGAGAAGCAATGAACGAAGAAAATTCGCAAAACTCTGAAGGTCCGAGTAGAAAGTCCTTCTTTGAACGCCTAGGTCAACTATTTCAAGGCGAACCTAAAGATCGCCAAGAGCTTGTGGATGTGATCCGAGACTCTGAAGTAAACGACCTAATTGACCATGACACCCGTGATATGTTGGAAGGGGTTATGGAAATCTCCGAAATGCGAGTTCGCGATATCATGATCCCACGCTCGCAAATGGTCACCGCAGAAAGAACAGATGATCTCGATGCACTTGTCGCACTTATCACCGATGCTCAGCACTCTCGCTACCCGGTAATAAGTGAAGATAAAGACCATGTGGAAGGCATTCTACTAGCGAAGGACTTACTTAAATACCTAGGTTCAGGCAGTGCTCCATTTGATATCGAGCAAGTCATCCGCCCAGCGGTAGTGGTTCCTGAGAGTAAAAGGGTTGACCGTTTGCTCAAAGAGTTCCGAGAAGAACGCTACCATATGGCGATTGTGGTTGATGAGTTTGGTGGTGTTTCAGGCTTAGTCACCATCGAAGACATTCTCGAGGAAATCGTTGGTGAAATCGAAGATGAATTTGATGAAGATGAAGATGCTGATATTCGTAAGCTAAGTAAGCATACGTATGCCGTAAAAGCACTGACAACCATTGAAGAGTTTAACGAAACCTTTAGTACTTCATTCAGCAATGAAGAAGTCGACACAGTTGGCGGCATGGTAATGACCGCATTTGGGCATCTGCCTTCTCGTGGTGAAGTGGTAGAAATAGAAAACTACAGCTTCAAGGTTGCCTCAGCTGATAACCGACGCGTACTTCAATTGCAAGTGACTATCCCCGATGAGGAGCCTCTTCCACAAACAGCTGAAGAGTAACCCCCTATTAGGGACATAATAAAAATAATGATGAAAAATAACTTAGTTCATCGCCTCAAGCGGCCCTTAGCGGCCGCTTTTGTTGGCGCTTTAACCACTTTAGCATTTGCCCCTTTTCAACTCTGGCCAATTGCACTTATTTCTCCCGCTTTGCTGCTTCTGTTACTGCATAAGCAATCTGCTAAACAAGCACTATGGATTGGTTATGCCTGGGGTATTGGCCAATTTGCTACCGGAGTCAGTTGGGTACACGTTAGTATCGATAATTTCGGTGGTATGCCAAAAATTGCCAGCGTTTTTTTAATGGCTCTGTTGATTGGCTACCTAGCCATTTATAGCGCCTTATTCAGCTGGACACTCAACCGATTTTTTCCATCCAACCACAAAACTCGCTTTTTCTTAGCTGCACCAGCACTTTGGTTAATCGCAGACTGGTTGCGCGGTTGGGTAATGACAGGTTTCCCTTGGCTTTGGCTCGGTTATAGCCAAATAGATAGCCCTCTTGCTAATTTTGCCCCTATTGGCGGTGTTGAACTTCTAACACTCTTTGTCATCATCATTAATGCTGCTCTGGCTTACACCATACTAAACAAGCAGTGGATTAACTTACTGATTCCCGCAGTGATCCTTGCTACGGGCTTTGGCTTAAGAGCCGTCAGTTGGGTTCAACCAAACCCTGAAAGCACCACCTCCATTGCGTTAATCCAAGGCAATATTGACCAAGCGAAAAAATGGTTACCGAGCGAACGCTGGCCAACCATCATGAAATACACGGATCTCACCCGAGAAAACTGGGATGCCGATGTCATCATTTGGCCAGAAGCCGCCATACCTGCTTTTGAATATGAGTTGTCAGCATACTTAAAGAACCTCGATTCAGCCGCCAAAATGAACGGTAGTACCGTTATTACTGGAGTCGTCAACCAAGGTGAAGATCGCAAGTTCTACAATAGCATTCTAACGCTTGGTCAAACGCCCTATGGGGATTACCAGTATGATATGAATCAACGCTACCACAAACATCACCTTCTCCCTTTTGGTGAATTTGTGCCGTTTGAGTCAATTTTGCGTCCAATTGCTCCGTTCTTTAATTTGCCTATGTCTTCATTCAGTAGCGGTGACTTTGTGCAACCTAACATCGTTGCAAGCGGACGCCATATGGCTCCTGCACTTTGTTATGAAATTATTTTTAATGAGCAACTGAGAAGAAATCTCACAGAAGATACCGATTTTATTCTGACGTTATCTAACGACGCATGGTTTGGCCGTTCAATTGGACCATTGCAACATATGGAAATTGCCAGAATGCGTGCACTTGAATTAGGAAAGCCAGTGATCCGCTCTACGAATAATGGTGTCACCGCAGTAACCGATTATCAAGGCCACGTAATTAAACAGGTTCCACAGTTTGAAACGGAAGTGCTTAGAGTTAACGTTGTCTCAACAGATGGTCAAACACCATATTACAGATACGGCACTTGGCCACTATATATCTGGGTAGTTCTGAGCCTACTGATAGGTTGGCGTTTAAGGAAGATAAGCTAAAAAAACCAAAAGGGTTGGTGATTAAACCAACCCTTTTCTTAATGCAACAAAGGCATATTCCTCTCTGATAATCTATCGGCACATCTGATTTAAGGTTTAAGAGCAACGCGGCTAAAGCCTTTATGACCACACTTGGTGCATGGAATGATCACGGTTGGATGATTATATTGTGTCTTGTGGCCACACTCATCACACACCAACGTCCCTAAGCCAATCACTTCTCCCGCTTCATACAAACCTTGATGTTCCAAATCTGAAAACAATTCAACCCACTCCACTTTGGTTCTGTCGGTGATCTCCAATAATCCTTGCCAGATAGAATCCGCAACCATCAAATAGAAAGGCCCACTTTTGGACTCTTCATAACTATCCGCAAACTCTTTCAAGTCTGATTTAACATAGGCGGAAATTAAAGACAGCTCGTCTTTCGTCATATCATTGGCCGCTTCCACAACCTTACCTGATGTTTCCAAAACATGGTTTACTTCATCCGGGCTGTGTTTTAGTGCTTCAACAACATCGTCAAAAACTTCCTCATAACCTGCTTTGCGTTTTGGCATACCCACCTCCATAACCTGATGTATTAGGATTTGATTATCTGGCTGAGCCTATTGTTGTGCTCCTCTCCTTTAGGTATTCTATGACGATCTATTAATGTCTGTTCTAACTGAACTCACAATTTCCAAGATAACCGGATATCATCGATGCAAGAGCAATACAACCCGCAAGATATTGAACAGAAAGTTCAACAGCACTGGGACAACAGCAAGACCTTTGCTGTAAGTGAAGACCCAAATAAAGAAAAATTCTACTGTCTATCCATGTTCCCATACCCAAGTGGTCGACTGCACATGGGTCACGTGCGCAACTACACCATCGGTGATGTGGTCTCTCGTTTCCAACGTCTACAAGGTAAAAATGTAATGCAACCAATTGGTTGGGATGCATTTGGCCTACCTGCCGAAAACGCAGCGGTAAAAAACAACACAGCACCTGCACCTTGGACATACGAAAACATCGAGTACATGAAAAACCAGCTAAAACTGCTTGGCTTTGGTTACGACTGGAACCGTGAGTTCGCAACATGTACGCCTGAATACTACCGCTGGGAACAAGAGTTCTTCACTAAGCTTTACAACAAAGGCCTAGTTTACAAGAAGACCTCTTCAGTTAACTGGTGTCCAAATGACCAAACTGTTCTAGCAAACGAGCAAGTTGAAGACGGCTGCTGCTGGCGTTGTGACACGCCTGTAGAGCAAAAAGAAATTCCACAGTGGTTCATTAAGATCACTGAATACGCTCAAGAGCTACTAGACGATCTAGATAACCTAGACGGTTGGCCTGAAATGGTTAAGACCATGCAGCGCAACTGGATCGGTCGCTCTGAAGGTGTTGAGCTTAAGTTCGAAGTTAAAGGTCAACAAGACCTAGAAGTTTACACAACACGTCCAGACACGCTAATGGGTGTGACTTACGTAGGTATCGCAGCAGGTCACCCTCTAGCAGCAGTAGCAGCAAAGAACAACCCAGAGCTTGCAGCGTTCATCGACGAGTGTAAGAACAACAAAGTAGCGGAAGCTGAGCTTGCGACAATGGAGAAGAAAGGTATGGCGACTGGCCTTACTGCTATTCACCCATTGAACGGTCGTGAAGTACCAGTATTTGTCGCTAACTTCGTACTGATGGACTACGGAACAGGCGCTGTAATGGCAGTACCTGCACACGATCAACGTGACTTTGAGTTTGCAACTAAGTACGGCCTAGACATCATCCCTGTGATCAAGCCAGCTGACGGCAGCGGGCTAAACGTTGCTGAAGAAGCATACACCGAGAAAGGTGTACTGTTCGATTCAGGTGAGTTCGATGGTCTTGAATTCCAAGCAGCGTTCGATGCAATCGCGGCGAAACTAGAAGCTGAAGGCAAAGGTACTAAGACAGTTAACTTCCGTCTACGTGACTGGGGTGTATCTCGTCAGCGTTACTGGGGTGCGCCAATCCCTATGGTAACGACTGAAGACGGTGAAGTTCACCCAGTACCAGCTGACCAACTACCAGTAATCCTTCCAGAAGACGTGGTAATGGATGGCGTTACTAGCCCAATCAAAGCAGATAAAGAATGGGCGAAGACAACATTCAACGGCGAACCTGCTCTACGTGAAACAGATACATTCGATACGTTCATGGAGTCTTCTTGGTACTACGCTCGTTACTGTTCACCACAAGCTGATGACATCCTAGATCCAGAAAAAGCAAACTACTGGCTACCAGTAGACCAGTACATCGGTGGTATCGAGCACGCTTGTATGCACCTACTGTACTCTCGCTTCTTCCACAAACTGCTGCGTGATGCAGGCTACGTAACGTCTGACGAACCGTTCAAGCGGCTTCTGTGTCAAGGCATGGTTCTGGCGGATGCATTCTACTTCGAGAACGACAAAGGCGGTAAAGAGTGGGTTGCACCAACTGACGTTGCTGTAGAGCGTGACGGTAAAGGCCGCATCACTTCTGCAAAAGACAACGAAGGCCGTGACGTAACACACTCAGGCATGATCAAAATGTCTAAGTCGAAGAACAACGGTATCGACCCACAAGAGATGGTAGATAAGTACGGTGCTGACACAGTACGTCTATTCATGATGTTTGCATCTCCAGCAGACATGACACTTGAGTGGCAAGAGTCTGGCGTTGAAGGTGCAAACCGCTTCCTGAAACGTGTTTGGAAATTAGTCAACGAGCACGCATCAAAAGGCGCGGCAGAAGCTGTTGATACTTCAGCACTATCTGGCGACCAAAAAGCACTTCGCCGTGACGTTCACAAGACTATCGCGAAAGTGACTGACGATATCGCTCGCCGTCAAACGTTCAACACTGCAATTGCTGCAATCATGGAACTGATGAACAAGCTAGCGAAAGCGCCTCAGGACTCTGCGCAAGATCGCGCGATCCTTGATGAAGCGCTAAAAGCAGTTGTTGCAATGCTTTACCCAATCACTCCGCATATCTCTTACGAACTGTGGACTGTACTAGGTGAGTCAGATATCGACAACGCAGTATGGCCAACATTCGACGAGAAAGCGCTTGTTGAAGACGAGAAAACAATCGTAGTTCAAGTTAACGGTAAGCTACGTGCGAAACTAACAGTACCTGCTGATATCTCTAAAGAAGATATCGAAGCACTCGGTCTAAACGATGAAAACGTTACCAAATTCACAGAAGATAAAACCATCCGTAAAGTGATTTACGTACCGGGCAAACTTCTGAATATCGTAGCGAACTAATCGTTACATGTTTGGTCTTAAGCAGGGCCTATGCCCTGCTTTACTTATCTTATGATTTTATGGCTGCGATAGAGCCATAAGATAAGTATTTCGAAAACAGAGAGTCCTCAGACAATGCGTTTATTTTCTATTTCTTCCCTTAAACTTGCTAGCGTAGTACTTGCAGCAAGTATGCTAACGGCATGTGGTTTCCATTTACGCGGGGACTACTCTATTCCGGAAGAGCTCGATAATTTGTCTGTTACCAGTTATGACCAATACAGTGATTTTACACGTATGGTCAAAGCTCAACTGCGCATTAACGATATCAACATTGTGCCACCATCTTCGAATACGCCGAGCTTACACCTATTAGGTGAAGGCGTGGGTGAACGCACACTATCTCTTTATCAAAATACACGAGCGGCGGAGAAAGAGCTGACATTCCGAGCATCTTACCGAGTTACTATTCCAGAACTAGGAACAAAAACCTTCTCAACCAGCGTTACCCGTAGCTATCTAGATAACCCATTAACTGCATTAGCGAAATCGGTAGAACGTGACATGATCGAAGACGAGATGCGTAAGCTGGCTGCGACTCAGATCATTCGTCAAATGGCGCGCTTAAAAGCAGATATTACGGCAAACGAAATGCAGCAAGCAGAACTGGAACAGCAACAAATTCAAGGCGCAGAAGAACAATACCGCATCAAAACCGTTGAGGGAGAGCTTCCGCAAGTCTCGAATCCTCAAGCAGTCAGCTCAGAGACGGCAAACGGCCAGTAATTAGAGGTATCAATGCGAGTTTACGCTGACCGTCTGAATGAACAACTTGCCAAACAGTTACACGGTGTTTACCTGCTGTTTGGCAATGAGCCATTGCTGATACAAGAGTCTCGTCAGGCTATTCAACAACAAGCTTTAAGCCAAGGTTTCGAAGAAAGACACCGATTTGGTATTGATGCTAGCTTTGATTGGAATGAGGTTTACGATTGCTGCCAAGCGTTAAGCTTATTCTCTTCTCGGCAGTTAATCGAACTGGAGTTGCCAGAGTCTGGTGTTAATACTGCCATCGCCAAAGAACTTGTTAATCTGGCAGATGTGCTGCATGACGATATCCTCTTTGTGTTAATTGGTACTAAATTGACCAAAGCACAAGAAAACAGCAAATGGTTTAAAGCGCTGAGTGCTAAAGGGTCTTGGGTAAGCTGTTTAACCCCCGAATTACACCGCCTGCCCCAATTTGTACAGGCACGTTGCCGAGCCTTAAACCTGCAACCAGATAACGAAGCCGTACAAATGTTAGCGCAATGGCATGAGGGTAACCTATTTGCCTTATCCCAAAGCTTAGAAAAACTCGCCTTACTGTATCCCGATGGTCAATTAACACTAGTTCGTCTTGAAGAATCGTTAAGCCGCCATAACCACTACACACCTTTTCATTGGAGTGATGCATTATTGGCCGGCAAAGCAAAGCGTTCACAACGAATACTGCGCCAACTGGAAGCGGAAGGTACGGAAGATGTCATACTCATTCGTACCATACAAAAAGAGCTGCTCCTTCTTATTCAGATGAAGCAACAGAGTCAGCAAAGCTCTCTTGCTCAGATCTTTGAAAGTCACCGGATCTGGCAATCCAAACGGCCTTTATATTCTGCTGCATTAAATCGCTTAAACTTGAAGAAATTACAAACACTTATTCACTTGCTTACACAAATCGAGCTACAGGCGAAAACACAATATGAGCAAAGCAGTTGGCCACAACTACACCAACTCAGCCTTGAACTCTGTATGCCTGAAGTGCAATTACATTAATGCATGCTATACTGCGCCGCCCTAAATAAACCGAATAGAGGAACTCACCTTGCTACGTGAAGAATTAAATGACTTTTTGGCAGACAAAGTAGACGATATGAAAGCCCAAGATATTGTTACTCTCGATGTTCAGGGAAAATCCAGCATCACTGATTACATGATTGTCTGTACAGGAACATCTAAACGCCACGTTGCCTCCATTGCGGATCATGTAGCCAGAGAAGCGAAAGGCGCGGGTATGGCACCACTTGCGATCGATGGTGAAACTGAAGGTGAATGGGTTGTCGTTGATATGGGGACAACCATAGTACATGTGATGCAAGAAGAGCATCGTGAAATGTACCAGCTCGAGAAACTGTGGAGCTAAGTGATGAAAATCCAGCTTATCGCGGTTGGCACGAAAATGCCGAAATGGGTCGAAGAAGGATTCCAAGAGTATCGCCGCCGCTTTCCTCACGACATGCCCCTTGAGCTGATTGAAATCACCGCGGGGAAACGCGGAAAAAACGCTGATATTGCAAGAATATTGCAAAAAGAAGGCGAAGCGATGTTGGCAGCGGTGCCAAAAGGCAACCGAATTGTTACTCTCGATATCCCAGGTCGCAAATGGGATACCCCTCAATTAGCGCAACAACTGGAGTCATGGAAATTAGATGGCCGAGATGTTTCGATTTTAATTGGCGGACCGGAAGGCTTGGCCCCCGAATGTAAAGCTGCAGCTGATCAAAGCTGGTCGCTTTCCCCATTAACATTGCCTCACCCACTGGTTCGTATTGTGATGGCAGAAAGCTTGTACCGTGCGTGGAGCATCACTGCTAACCACCCGTACCATCGAGAATAAACGTAGATGTTAAGAAAGCGTAGCCAAATAAGGGACTACCAAGAAGAAGCACGACTGTTTCGCAGTCGTGCTGTTGTCGCTTTCCTCGGTATTATTGCCATGATGGGCGTACTGATTGCTAACCTGTACAACATTCAAATCAATCAGTATCAAGATTATAAAACTCGCTCTAACGACAACCGAATTAAAGTCGTACCATTGGCCCCTAACCGCGGTCTGATCTATGACCGAAACGGCGTGTTGCTTGCGGAAAACCGCCCAGTATTTAGCTTGGAAATCATCCCAGAAAAAATCAAAAACATGGATGAAACCATTACCGAGCTACAGAAAATATTAGAAATCACTCCGGAGCAAGTTGAACGCTTTCAAAAAGAGCGTCGTCAAACTCGTCGATTCAAATCAGTTCCGATTTTAACTCAGCTCACACAAGAGCAAGTTGCTAAGTTTTCCGTTAATCAACACCGCTTTACCGGTGTTTCTGTTGGCGCAGCCTTAAAGCGCTACTACCCATATGGTGAAGTGCTGACTCACGTGATTGGTTACGTATCAAGAATTAATGATCGTGACATGCAGCGACTGATCCGTGAAGAAAAAGACGCGAACTACCAAGCGACTCGTGATATCGGCAAACTTGGTATTGAACGTTATTACGAAGATCTACTACACGGCACTGCAGGCTATCAAGAAGTCGAAGTCAACAGCCGTGGGCGCATTATCCGCACACTAAAATATGTCCCACCGATCCCGGGCAAAGATATTGTGCTTAATTTAGACATCGAGTTGCAGCTTTATGTCCATAAATTGCTTGATAACCGCAGAGGCAGCGCCGTTGTTCTCGATCCAAAAGACAATGGTGTATTGGCGATGGTATCAAGCCCAAGCTATGATCCAAACGCCTTCGTTCATGGTATTTCTGGCAAGGCATACAGCGCTCTTCTTAATAACAAAGACCGTCCCCTAGTTAACCGCGCAACATTAGGAATATACCCACCAGCATCCACGATTAAACCTTTTATGGCTGTTGCTGCATTGCAAGAAGGCGTGATCACACCCTACACCACTCGAAATGATCCCGGTTACTGGAAGATACCAAATTCGAAAACCAAACCATTCCGAGACTGGCTCCGCTGGGGGCACGGTAAAGTGAATATCACGAAATCCATCGAAGAATCCGTTGATACCTTCTTCTATCAAGTCGCTTATGACATGGGGATTGACCGCATCTCTCGCTGGATGATGATGTTTGGTTTTGGTGACTACACCGGCATTGATATCTTTGAAGAAAGCAAAGCTAATATGCCAACCCGAGAGTGGAAAATGGCGCGCCACCGCGTTCCTTGGTATCAAGGTGATACTATTCCAGTTGGTATCGGTCAAGGTTATTGGACTGCAACGCCAATGCAAATCGCCAAAGCGACCTCAGTTTTAGTCAACCGAGGTGAAGTGGTTGCTCCTCACTTGTTGCGTGCAACGATCAAAAATGGCGAGTTATTTGAAAAGCAGCAACTGTCTGACGTTGAAACCTATCCACCAATCACCGGCGTACCCGAACGCTACTGGGATATTGCTATTGATGGGATGCGCTTAGTTAACCACGGTAAAAAAGGCACTGCACGGCGCTCATTTAAAGATACGAAGTACGTCAGTGGCGGCAAATCGGGAACGGCACAGGTCTTTGGCCTAGGTGAAGATGAGGAATACAATGCCGACGAACTCGCAGAACACCTACGCGATCATGCACTGTTCACTGGCTTTGCCCCGCTAAAAGATCCGAAGTTGGTAGTGACCATCGTACTTGAAAACGCTGGTGGTGGTTCTAGTCATGGTGCCCCAGTGGTAAGAAAAGTGTTCGATCACTATTTATTAGATGAATCGACAGAACAACAAGAGGCGAGCAAATAATGGACTTCGATCCAGCAACTGGCCAGAATCGCGCTCTGTTTGAGCGCTTTCATATTGATTTACCGATGCTACTTGGCATTTTGGTGTTAATGGGGTTTGGCTTAATGGTCATGTATAGTGCCAGTGGTCAAAACTTCGCAATGATGGATAGACAAGCATTACGCATGGGAATGGCGCTTGGCGTCATGGTCATTCTGGCGCAAGTTCCCCCAAGAACGTATGAAACGCTTGCACCGCTCATGTTCTTCGCAGGGGTACTCTTATTACTGGGCGTGCTCTTTTTTGGTGAAGCCTCAAAAGGTGCTCAACGCTGGCTCAATCTTGGTTTTGTACGATTCCAACCCTCAGAGTTACTCAAACTTGCCGTGCCTTTAATGGTCGCTCGTTTTATTGGTAAGCGTTCACTTCCTCCCACATTTCAAACTTTAGTGATCTCGCTAGTATTGGTCTTTGTACCCACTATTTTGATCGCAAAACAACCTGACTTAGGTACCTCAATCCTGATTGCAGCGTCTGGTATCTTTGTTATTTTTCTTGCAGGTATCAGCTGGAAAATCATCTTCAGTGCCGCGTGTGCTCTCGGAGCATTTTTGCCAATCCTATGGTTCTTCCTCATGCGCGAATATCAGAAAGTTCGTGTTCGAACCCTGTTTAACCCTGAGTCCGATCCTCTCGGAGCTGGATACCATATCATTCAAAGTAAAATCGCTATTGGATCTGGGGGGATTTCAGGTAAAGGCTGGATGCAAGGAACTCAGTCACAGCTCGAATTCCTTCCAGAGCGCCATACTGACTTTATTTTCGCGGTCATCGCAGAAGAATGGGGACTCATTGGTATCTTACTGCTACTTAGCCTGTACCTGTTTATTATTGGTCGCGGTCTCTATTTGGCGAGCAAAGCCCAAACTGCATTTGGCCGAATGATGGCTGGCAGTATTGTATTAAGCTTTTTCGTCTACGTATTTGTAAATATCGGCATGGTGAGTGGGATTTTACCTGTTGTTGGCGTACCGCTACCATTAATCAGTTATGGTGGCACTTCAATGGTCACCTTGATGGCTGGCTTTGGCATCTTGATGTCGATTCACACTCACCGAAAAGCGTTTTCAAAGGCAACTTAATTCATGAACGTAAAACACTTCATCCTAGCTTCTTTTATTACTGGTATTTTGGCTGGATGTTCCTCCACACCGGAGGAAAAAGAGACTGAAAAAAGCACCACTGTAACTCAGCCTTCTGAGCCTAAAAGCCGCTATAAACTGGCTCAAGACGTTGCCCCTGAAAAACCGATTTCCGTCGAACACATTGAAGAGGTATCACCACAGTTTGAACCTTATAGTCGTGGCGGAAACAAAAACTACACCTTGCGAGGCTCACATTACAAAATAGTCTCTGATGCAAAAGGCTACAAAGAGCGTGGTAAAGCGTCTTGGTATGGTAAAAAGTTTCATGGCCACCTCACGTCAAACGGCGAAATTTACGACATGTACTCGATGACTGCTGCGCATAAAACGCTGCCGTTACCAAGCTTTGTAAAGGTGACAAATTTAGATAACGGCAAAAGCACAGTGGTTCGTGTTAACGACCGTGGCCCATTCCATCCCGGTCGTATCATAGACTTGAGCTATGCTGCCGCCACTAAGCTTGATGTACTAAAGACGGGAACTGCCAACGTTGAAATTGAGGTGATTACCGTCAATAAGCCCACCGCGGCACACAAAAAGAAAGCCATTCCTAAATATGTTATTCAGGTAGTTTCTTCACAATATGAAGACCGTGTGCGAACTTTAGCGCAAAATCTTGGTCAGAAGCTATCTGTGCAAAGCTACGTCAACAGCAATAAAAAAGCTCACCGAGTGTTCTTAGGGCCATTTGATGACTATATGCTGACGCAAAAGACGTTAGAACAGGTTAAAGTTCTGGGTTACTCCAGCGCATTTATTAAAACGCAGTAGTCCTCAATCCAGTGTGGGAGTACTCCCCTACTGGTTTGAGCGATTGTTTCTGTTAAGATATGGGCAGTTAACGAAAAACTTGTATTCAACATGAAAAAAACAACGCTTCTTAAAAATATTTTCGCGTCCTCTATCGCTATTTCTGCGACGTTCGCTTCATCCGCATTCGCTTCCCCGACCGTTGTGCCAGATCCTCCACAGATCGCAGCGAAAGGCTATGTGCTAATCGACTACCATTCAGGGAAAATTCTTGCTGAAAAGGAAGCAAATACTAAGCTTTCTCCTGCAAGTTTGACCAAAATGATGACCAGTTACGTCATTGGCCAAGAGCTTGCTCGCGGCAACATTACTTCTGAAGATGACGTTACTATCAGCCGTAACGCTTGGGCGAAGAACTTCCCTGACTCTTCAAAAATGTTTGTGGAAGTGGGAACAACAGTAAAAGTCAAAGATCTTAACCGCGGCATCATCATCCAATCAGGTAACGATGCTTGTGTAGCGATGGCTGAACACATCGCAGGTTCTGAAGATGCGTTTGTTGATCTCATGAATGCGTGGGCAGATACCATTGGTATGACAAACACGCATTTTGCCAACGTACATGGTTTAGATAACCCAAACCTATACTCAACTCCATACGATATGGCGAAGCTGGGTGCGGCACTCATCCGCGATGTTCCTGAAGAGTACCGTATCTATTCCGAGAAGAAGTTTACCTACAACGGCATTACTCAATACAACCGTAACGGCTTGCTTTGGGATAAGAGCATGAACGTTGATGGTATCAAAACCGGTCACACTAGCAACGCTGGTTACAGCTTAGTTAGCTCAGCAACTGAAGGCCAAATGCGTCTTGTTGCTGTCGTGATGGGTACGAAGAGTGCAAACGCTCGTAAATCGGAAAGTAAAAAGCTTCTGAGCTACGGTTTCCGCTTCTTCGAAACCGTTGCACCACACAAAGCAGGTCAAACCTTTGTGGATGAAAAAATCTGGATGGGTGACAAAGACACTGTTGCGCTAGGTTTAGATCAGGACACTTACGTTACCTTGCCTCGTGGTCAAGCGAAAAAATTGAAAGCGAGCTTCGTACTTGAGAAAGAACTAGAAGCTCCGCTGAAGAAAGGCGATGTAGTTGGTAAGCTATACTATCAATTAGACGGTGAAGACGTAGCAGAATACCCACTACTTGCACTGGAAGATGTTAAAGAAGGCAGCCTATTTAGCCGCCTATGGGATTACATCAAGCTTCTATTCAAAAGCTTCTTTTAATTCTGAACCCTCTCTTTCAAAAAGCCGCGTATTATGCGGCTTTTTTTACTTCTAGCGCAAAGAGCCTGCTCTTGAGATCCAACTCGATAGGCAGTACTATTCCGCGCTGCTAAACAGATTTTCCAACTTGGAGTTTTCAATATGCTGACTATTAACTCAGATGCAAAGCTTAAAGACCTGCTTGAGTTCCCTTGTTCGTTTACCTACAAGGTAATGGGTTATGCAAAACCTGAGCTACCAGAGAAAGTGCTTGAAGTAATTCAACGCCATGCACCTGGTGATTACAGCCCTACAGTGAAACCAAGTGCAAAAGGGAATTACCACTCGGTATCAATTAACATTACCGCAACGTCAATCGAGCAAGTAGAAACCCTTTACAAAGAACTGGGTGAGATCGATATCGTTCGTATGGTTCTATAAAAAATTTAATTATTAAAATTTTTTTGAAAGCAGCGAAAGCTGCTTTCTTTTTATTTATCAAACAGATAAAAAACACTTGTGAACTGAAGGGTTAAAAATGTGTTACCCGTATATAGTTCATTATCACGAAGCAGTTTATAATCTGAAAACTTTATTAAGCGACGTAGAGATAAAGAATGCCAAACCAGCTTGTTGTCAAAAGGTTAGGAAGACAAGATTACCTACCTGTTTGGCAAGCGATGCACGACTTTACTGACCATCGTACAGAAGAAACCAGCGATGAAGTCTGGCTTGTAGAACACAACCCAGTTTTCACTCAAGGCCAGGCCGGTAAAGCTGAGCACCTATTAAATACCGGAGATATCCCGGTGGTTCAGAGTGATCGTGGTGGCCAAGTCACATACCATGGTCCTGGCCAGTTAGTTGCCTACTTTTTGATTAATCTCCGTCGTAAAAAACTTGGAGTAAGGGATCTGGTTACTCATATTGAAAACCTAGTGATCAATACTCTGAAAACGTACAACATCGACTCAGCAGCACGCCCTGATGCACCCGGTGTCTATGTCGATGGTAAAAAAATCTGTTCTCTTGGGTTAAGGATCCGTAAAGGCTGTTCTTTCCACGGACTCGCCTTGAATGTAAATATGGATCTCTCCCCTTTTCTGCGTATAAACCCTTGCGGCTACGCAGGAATGGAAATGGTTCAAGTCAGCCAACTTGGCGGCCCTGATAGCGTAGATATCGTAGAACAACAATTAATCAAAGAACTCGTTGCACTACTTAGCTACGAGCATATTGAATACAGCACTGAAGCACCTGTTGTAGGTAAAGAAGCATGAGCAAACCAATCCAAATGGAAAAAGGCGTTAAATATCGTGACGCTGATAAAATGGCACTAATTCCCGTAAAGAATATGCCAACAGAGCAAAAAGAAGTCCTGCGCAAACCTGACTGGATGAAAATCAAGTTGCCAGCAGATAGCCAGCGTATTCAAGACATCAAATCCGCCATGCGTAAGAACCAACTGCATTCGGTTTGTGAGGAAGCATCTTGCCCTAACCTTGCTGAGTGTTTTAACCACGGGACGGCTACTTTCATGATCCTTGGCGCGATCTGTACTCGCCGTTGCCCGTTCTGTGACGTTGCCCATGGTCGTCCGCTTCCTGTTGAAGCTGAAGAACCGAAAAAGCTAGCGAAAACCATCGCAGACATGAAACTTAAGTATGTAGTCATCACTTCCGTTGACCGTGATGACTTACGTGATGGCGGTGCAGAGCACTTCGCTAACTGTAACCGCGAAATCCGCGAACTCAATCCTCACATCAAGATTGAAACTTTGGTTCCTGACTTCCGTGGTCGTATGGACGTGGCACTTGATCTAATGAAAGATAACCCGCCAGATGTTTTCAACCACAACCTAGAAACAGCACCTCGTCTGTACCGGAAAGCTCGCCCAGGTGCGAACTACAAGTGGTCGCTACAATTGCTGCAAAAATTCAAAGAACAGCATCCAAATGTACCGACTAAGTCAGGTCTGATGATGGGTCTTGGTGAAACAAAAGAAGAAATCGTCGAAGTACTGAAAGATCTTCGTGCACATGGCGTAACCATGCTGACCCTAGGCCAATACCTCGCACCAAGCCGTCACCATTTACCAGTAGAACGCTACGTTCCACCTTCTGAATTCGATGAGCTGAAAGACATTGCATTAGAACTTGGTTTCACCCACGCAGCATGTGGACCATTTGTCCGTTCTTCTTACCATGCTGATATGCAAGCACAAGGTATCGAAGTGAAGTAATCTGCTTAATATCGTAACTAAAAGGGCTGATCTTTGATTAGCCCTTTTGTTTTAAGTGAAACACTTGCTTGGATGAGCCGGATTTTATAGGCTAACGGTTATATGCAGGTATCCGTTCAGGATGAATGCTGACAATTAAGGAATAATAATATGAAAAAACTCGCTTTTCTGGCTATTGCCACTGCAGCGTTAATGGCAGGGTGTTCTTCAAATACACAGCAAGGCAACTATCGCGAAGCCTCTTTTGAACTGTGTAATACGGAAGTGAATATCTACTCTGTTAGCGATGATGGTCGTGTGCGCATCGTATGTGCTGACGGCTCTAAATTTGCTCTGACTACAGAAAAGACGCTAGAGATCATGCGTGATATCAACATTGATTACTGCGATGGTGAGGGCCTAGGCAAGTTCAACGAAAGCCGCAAATACTACCAATTCCAGTGTAAGTCAGGCACGCTCCTCAGCATTTCAAAGTAAGCTCAATACCACAATAAAAAGGTTGATGTGAAAACATCAACCTTTTTGTTTTACTAGGCTAGATTCGAATAAAAAGAAAGCTCCATCAAATGATGGAGCTTTTAACAATTTTCAAAGTAGATGAGTGAATTTCAAGAAGAATACACGGAGTTTGCGTGAGCAAATGAGTATATTCGACGCCGAAGTTCGCTTCACTCTACCAAGATAAATTATGCGTAAACTGGTAGACGTTTACAGATCTCAAGCACTTTTGCTTTCGTTGCTTCAATAACTTCCTCGTTGCCGATGTTATCTAGCACGTCACACATCCAGTTTGCTAGTGCCTTTGCATCTTCTTCAGTGAAGCCACGGCGCGTGATTGCTGGTGTACCAACACGGATACCAGAAGTAACAAACGGGCTACGTGGATCATTTGGTACAGAGTTTTTGTTTACTGTAATGTTTGCTGCACCTAGTGCTGCGTCAGCATCTTTACCTGTAATATCTTTGTCGATTAAGTCAACAAGGAACAAGTGGTTCTCAGTACCGTTAGAAACGATTTTATAACCGCGCTCTTGGAATTGACCAACCATTGCTTTCGCATTTTTCACTACGCGTGCTTGGTACGCTTTGAATTCAGGCTCCATTGCTTCTTTGAACGCCACAGCTTTACCTGCGATAACGTGCATTAGCGGACCACCTTGGCCACCAGGAAATACCGCTGAGTTCAGTTTCTTGTACATCTCTTCGCCAGCATTAGACAGGATCAGGCCACCACGTGGTCCCGCTAGCGTTTTGTGCGTTGTGGTTGTCACAATATGAGCATGTGGAACTGGTGTTGGGTATTCACCAGCCGCAATCAAACCCGCTACGTGTGCCATGTCGACAAACAGGTAAGCGCCCGCTTTGTCTGCGATTTCGCGCATGCGAGCCCAATCGACGATTTGAGAGTAAGCAGAGAAACCACCGATGATCATTTTAGGCTTGTGCTCAAGCGCTAATGCTTCCATCTCGTCGTAGTTGATTTGGCCAGCTTCATCGATGCCGTAAGGAATAACATTGTAGTGCTTACCTGAGAAGTTCACTGGAGAACCATGAGTCAAGTGACCACCGTGCGCTAGGCTCATACCTAACACGGTATCGCCAGGATTTAGCAACGCCATGTAAACTGCGCTATTTGCTTGAGAACCTGAGTGTGGCTGTACGTTAGCGTATTCACAGCCAAACAATTTACATGCGCGGTCAATTGCAAGAGCTTCTGCTTTATCAACGTACTCACAACCACCGTAGTAACGCTTGCCTGGGTAACCTTCAGCGTATTTGTTGGTTAGCTGAGAACCTTGCGCTTCCATTACACGTGGGCTTGTGTAGTTTTCAGAAGCGATAAGTTCGATGTGTTCTTCCTGGCGAAGAGTTTCTTCTTGGATTGCTGCGAACAGTTCCGCATCGTAATCTGCGATGTTCATATCACGCTTAAGCATCTGTATCTCCTGACTCAGATTTGTACTGAAAGTTGCAAAAAAACTGGCTTATGACCCATTAATCTACGCAAAAACACCCGCGCAAACGTTTGCATCAAGCTAATGACGCGCATTCTACATAATTTGATCTAGGTCATAAAGAGAAAATTGCACATTTCTCTATGCAGTTTCTTCATATTAAACAACAAGGGCTTTCATGATGACACTTTTGTTTGTGGAAAGCAGGCGCCACTGGTGTCAACTTCATCCTTTACACCCTGTAAATCGATAATTACATAGGTTTACCTTAATTTGACCTCTCAAGCTACCGAAAATGTCATCTTTTCCCTACTATGCAGGCAATTATTGATTAGTTTATTTTTATTTGATGGAAAAGCACTCAAGAAAAGAAGATTGGATCGCAATACTGACAGGGACATTTTTGGTCGCACAAGGTGTTTTTTTCCTGCAATCCGCAGAGCTGTTGACTGGAGGTACCGCAGGATTGGCGCTTTTGGTCAGTCAATCCGGCGTTTTATCATTTGGTTTACTCTATTTTCTCATTAACAGCCCATTCTATTTACTCGCGTGGAAACGCTTTGGTGCACGTTTTGCCTTCAATAGCGCGATTTCTGGTGCATTAGTTTCCATTTTTGCCGATCACCTTTATTTAGTGATCAAACTGGAAACTGTCAACGAGATCTACTGTGCACTCGCCGGTGGCCTACTAATGGGACTGGGAATGCTGATCTTATTTCGCCACCGCTCAAGCCTTGGTGGATTCAATGTACTCTGTCTATTCATACAAGACAAAACGGGGATTTCTGTCGGAAAATCTCAGCTTGTTATTGATTGCTGCATCTTAGCCGCTTCGTTCTTCTTTGTTTCCCCTATGATTATTGGATTATCGGTATTGGGTGCCATCTTGCTCAACCTCGTATTAGCCATGAACCACAAGCCAACTCGCTACACGGTCAACTACGGCTAACACCAAATAACTCGATGTAAAAAGCCCGCTTGAAAGCGGGCTTTATTATTTGTGGTTTAGTGTGAAATTCGCGCTTTCACATCATGACTTAGCTCTTCATTCAACTCAGCTTCAACATGGCCTGGTGAACGAGTACCTGATGAAATCAAACGATACATCGCAGGTATCACAAACAAAGTCACCAAGGTAGCAAAGCCCATCCCAAAGAAAATCACCGTACCTACCGCGACGCGACTCTCGTAGCCTGCCCCAGTTGAGAGGATTAGCGGAATCGAACCTGCAAGCGTTGTAAACGCCGTCATCAGAATTGGACGCAAGCGACGTGCAGAAGCATTTACAATTGCGGTTTCAAACTCAAATCCTCGGTCACGCAGCTGGTTGGCAAACTCGACAATAAGGATGCCATTTTTAGTGACCATACCAATCAACATGATCATACCGATTTGGCTATAGATGTTGAGGCCTTGGCTCATCACAAATAACCCTAAGAAGCCACCAAATACCCCCATCGGAACAGTGAACATCACCACTAATGGGTTCACAAAACTCTCAAATTGCGCCGCGAGCACTAAGTATGCCACCAGTAAAGCTAAAGCAAACACAACCGCAACACTTGATTGATTTTCTTTAAAATCCTTCGATTCACCAGAGTAACTCACCGAAATATCCCCCGGCAGCAACTCGATCGCTTGTTCATCTAAGTAGTCTAAAGCCTCACCAAGGGTGTAACCATCCGACAAGTTTGCGGTTACGGTGATCGACTTCTGTTTATTGTAGTGCGAGAGACGAATCGATGAGGCGACTTCCTCAATTTTAGTTACAGCATCCAGCGTGACCAGTTCTCCCGAAGTGGTGCGCATGTAGATCTGGCTCAAATCCGCCGCATTATTGAAATGGTTTTCATCCCCACGCAGATAAACATCGTATTCTTCACCACGTTCCACATACGTGGTTTCACTCTTACCGCCGAGCATGATCTCTAGCGTATCCGAAATATCGGCAACGCTGATGCCAAGCTCTGCAGCGCGCTGCTTGTCGACAGAAACAACCAGTTCTGGTGTTTTTTCAGAATAGTTGATGTCTGCACCTTCCATATAAGGGGAAGCTTCAGCCAGAGTTTCGAGTTTCTCCGCCCAAGTTTTCAGTTCATCGTAATCTGAGCCACCGAGAACAAACTGAACCGGCTCGCTTGAACCACCACGGAATCCGGGCATAAATGGGAAGACACGAACATCAGGTATGCCAGCTAGCGCCTTACGCACCTCACCTAAAGCTTGCTGTGCTGTTACATCGCGTTCATTCCAGTCATCTAGGATCATGATGACAAATCCGGTCTGGTCTCCCGCATTACCACCAAAAGCAGGTGACTGAATACTGAATGACTTAAGGAAACCCTGCCCTAATAGCGGCATTAAGCGATCTTCAACAATATCCATGTTTGCTGACATTCGATTGTAACTGGTGGCGTCGGCCCCACGAACAAAGGCAAAAATCACACCGCGGTCTTCTGAAGGGGTTAACTGAGCCGGAACCTGTTGCATCAGCCCGTAACTACCACCAATACAAGCTAAAATGATCAACGGCGCTAACCACTTGGCACGCAGCGCCAACTTCAATACCTGACGATAACCCGTTTCAAGCTTAGAAAAGAGTTTATCGACAAACTGATTAAAGCGGTTTGGCTTTACATTCGCTTTTAGAATTTTACTGCCCAGTACAGGGGTTAATGTCAGTGCGATCAACGATGAGAAAATCACTGACATCGCCAGCAACACAGAGAACTCCGTAAATAGCAGCCCAACCATGCCATCCATAAACGAGATAGGTAGAAACACCATCACCAAAACAAGTGTGGTTGCGATAACCGCAAAACCGACTTCACGAGCGCCTTTATAAGCGGCTAACAATGGCTTTTCGCCTTGTTCGATGTGGTGGAAAATATTCTCGACTACAACAATGGCATCATCAACCACTAAGCCAATCGATAGAATCAGCGCCATCAAGGTGATCAGGTTGATAGAAAAACCAAAGTAGTAAGCGGCAATGAATGAAGAAATCAAAGAAACAGGCACCGTTACTGCCGGGATCAACGTTGCTCGTGCTTGGCCAATGAAAATATACAGAACCAGAATCACCAAACCACCAGTAATAAATAAGGTGCTGTAGACTTCTGCAATCGACCGCTCAATAAACACGGTTGAGTCATAATCGATGGCGAGGCGCGTTCCCTCAGGTAGGAACTTCTGAATTTTATCCACTTCAGCATGAACCAGAGACGCAACCTCAAGTGGATTTGCATCTGATTGCGGTACGACGCCCAAGCTTACATTAACGACACCATCACTCTTAAAGGTCGAGTTTTCGTTTTTTGCACCGATGTAGACATCAGCGACATCCTTTAAATAGATTGGCGAACCATCACTGGCACGTTTCACCACTAAATAATCAAAATCTCCTGGTTGATTGTAGCTACGAGCTGTACGAACAGACATCACGATTTGGTCGTTACGCACTTCACCGCCTGGGCTTTCAATATTTTCGTTGCGTAGTGCTGAAGTAATATCAGATGCCGTCACGCCCCGCCCTGCCATTAACTCTGGCTTCAACTTAACGTACATGACTTTGTATAGACCACCAGAAATATCAACCGAGCTCACCCCAGTTAATAAACTGAACCTGTCCATCAATACACGCTCAGCGTAGTCGGTTAGCTGCGTTCGATCCATCTCGGAGGAGCTAAGGTTGATATAGAGCGAGGCCTCACCTGAGCCATTATTTTTATAGACGATGGGATCGTCCGCTTCATCAGGCAAGGAGCGCTGAGCACGTGCAACCGCATCACGCACATCACTAACCCCGGTGTTTAAATCATACCCAAGTTCGAAAGTGATCATAATTCGCGACATGCTATTACGCGTCGTGGAGGTGATCTCATCAATGCCACTGATGCCAGAAAGCTGTTCTTCCAGAACCGAAGTGATCTGACTTTCAATAATGGTCGCCGACGCCCCTTGATAACGCGTACTGATCGAAACGACAGGATTTTCAATATCTGGCATTTCACGTACAGCCAGTTTGGTGAACGAGACAAAACCAAACACACACAGCAGCAAGCTCAATACGACTGCGGCGACAGGTCGTTTGACGGATACGTCAGATAACCACATCAGTTGACCCCTTCTTGTTCAGAACCTTTGGACTGCACAGGGCGACCGTCTTTGCCTAACTCAGTGACTTTCGCGCCATCACGCATATTAACGATTCCCTGCACGACAATTTTGTCACCAATTTCCAGACCTTGGTTGATCACCACTTGGTTATCGATACGGGCACCAAGAAGCACTTCGCTGCGCTTGGCGACCCCTTCAGCATTAACAACATAGACATAACGCTTAGTCCCGGAGTACTCGAGAGCTTGAACCGGAATAATTGGCGCTTCAATGGGAGGAAAAGCTAAGGTTGATGAGACTAACATTCCCGGTTTTAGCAGCCCCTCATCATTAGGGAAATGGATTCGTACGCGCAGGTTAAGCGTCTCACGATTGATGCGTGAATCGACACCCACAATTTTTCCCATAAAAATCTGCTCACCCCAAGCGCTGCTGGTAGCGACAACAGCCATGCCTTTTGAAAGCATCGACAAATAACGCTCAGGGACTTGTAGGTCAAGCTGCATCACCGAAAGATCATCCAGTGTGAGCAAATCTGAGCCAACGCTGACTAAAGTGCCGCGACTGAAATCAATGAAACCGACTGTGCCCGAAAACGGTGCTCTGATATGGAGATCGTTCAAATTTGCGTTTGCCGCATCCAATCGCGCTTGTGCAATCGCAACACTCGCTTTTTGCGCATCGATTTCCGTTTGCGTAATTGCGTTGCGTTTCACTAAGCGCTGAAACTCTTTCAGCTTACGCTGCTCATCACTGAGATAGGCTTTCGCTTCAGCCACTGCTGCCTTTGCTTTATCGTCATCTAATTGAATTAAAAGCTGCCCTTTTTGCACGTCTTGGTTTGCTTTGACTGCAATTTTTTCCACTTTACCTGCAACTTCCGGAGCAATCATGACGGATTGCTCTGCTTCCAGCTTCCCAACCAAAGTCAAAGATTGAGAAACCTGATGAGTTTGCACTTGTTCAGTGACGACAGTAATAGCGGTATTTCCACCCGGTCTTGCCGCATAAGCACTTGGTGCCACGGAAAAAAGAGAGAAAAGCAGTACACCTAATGTAAAAGTCTGTTTCATAATGATTATCTGGCATGAAATACTATTCGTATTGTATTCGCTAATTGGTCTAAATAACGTCAAGGAATGTAAAGACCGAGCAATAAACTGTAAGTGTAATTAGCAATTCGACAATATAAAATGGTTACTTCCTGACATCTTTGTCCAAAAAGGCAGCATTTGATTCAAAATGCCAAGAAAACGCTTTACAGCGGAGACGAGTTTGCTATGATGCGCTCCGCACTTGATTGATGTGTTGGGAAAACATTGATTAAGTATAAAAATACCCTGGAGGGGTTCCCGAGTGGCCAAAGGGAGCAGACTGTAAATCTGCCGGCACTGCCTTC
>NZ_JBNJOI010000014.1:0-108177 GCF_050113675.1 Vibrio sp. TRT 21S02 | reverse complement strand
CTCTGGCTCTGGCTCTGGCTCTGGCTCTGGCTCTGGCTCTGGCTCTGGCTCTGGCTCTGGCTCTGGCTCTGGCTCTGCAAGAACACTATCCGTACCTTGCTCTGATGCAAGTGCTTCGTCTGATTCTTTGAGATCATCAAAATTCAGCTCATCAAGCAATGGATCCGCTTCCGGTGCCACATTAAGCATGTCATCAATGAAATCATTACTTGAAAACTCTTTCTCAGACTCATCCTGAGATGCTTCACTTTCAGCTAAGAGCTCATCATCGTGTTCATCGTTTTCTTCTTCAGCTTGCTCATCCATCAGAGCATCGAAGTCGAGTTCTGGTTCTGGTTCTGGTTCTGGTTCTGGTTCTGGTTCTTCAGATTGTGCTTGTTTTTCGATCTCTAATAGTTCTTCAAACAGATCGGTACCTTCATCACCATAGTCTTCTTGAGTGTCATTTGACTCAGTCGCTTCAGCTTCTGGCTCACCAAGTAGCTCATCCAATAGCTCAGTGCTATCGTCATCAACAGAAACTTTATCTTGTTCTGTCTGGCCGCTTTCTAACAATTCATCCAGCATCTCAGTTGAATCTTGATTCAACTCTTCGGATTCGCTTTCAGAAGCTTCTTCAAGAAGCTCATCCAGCAAGTCAATACTGTCTTCATTGAGCTCAACATGATGGTCACTATCATCGATGCTATTTTCATCGATAAGTTCATCCAATAAATCTGAGCTATCAGAGCTTAATTCGACGCTTTCCTCATCTAGAAGCTCATCAAGAAGCGCTGTCTCATCGATGGATTCAGCTTCAAGTTTTTCTAGGTCAGCTTGGGCTTCAACTTGTGCAAATAGATCGTCCAACTCTTCATCAGAAGCCAGATTATCTTCACTCAACGCTGCTGGCTCTTCAGTACTTAAGTCAAAATCATCCTCGCTTTCATCAAGTACCGTCTCGAAGTCTTGGCTACCCTGCTCTTCGGGGCCCTCATCAATGTCGTTAAGAAGATCATCGAGAAGTGATTGGTCCAACCCATCACTACCTAATTCTTCTGTCTCTTCATCACCTTCCAATAATGAATCAAAATCATCTTGGGAAAGAGAGCTTTCATCCGATAAGTCGAACCCTTCAAGCTCAGCGTCATCTTCAATAACGACTTCATCCAGCGCGCGCTCCATTTCTTCGAGGCCAAGCGCTTTGTCTTCGCTATTAACGCTAATACCACTGTTGCTACCGTCCAGATCCGCTAGCTCAGCATCTAAATCACCATCTTCGCCAATGCCTGCGAATGGATCTTCACCATCCTCACCTTCCAGATTGAAGTCGAGGTCGCTATCATCCAAATCAGCAAACACGTCTGGCTCACAATCTTCACCTTCCAGTTCAGTCTCATCGCCAAATAACTCTGGCTCAGACTCTTCGGAATCGCCGAACAAATCATCGTCTAATAATAAATCATCTTCGACTTCTTCATTGTTCATCGCTTCGGGTGGGATGATTGGAGCGACTTCAGGCTGCGGCTGAACCTCTGGCTGTACATCTTCAGGTTTAGTAGAACGACGACCTAACAACATGACAATAATAAGGCCAATCAATAAGCCTGGAATTATCGCCAAAGCAGCCACAAGCCATGTATTACCAAGCAGCTGATCCATGGCTGTCGGTGCCATTTTTTGTTCTTCCGCAAGACGCTGTCTTTCAGCATCCAAGAGTTTTTCAACTTCAGTGCGAATACGAGATTCATCACCCAACTCATCTTTCAGTACGTCCACTTCGGACTGCACCTGCGCCAGCATTAAGCGCAAACGATGATTCTTCTCTTCCAGAGCGGACAATTCCGTTTCCGAGTTTTCTAGCTGCTTTTCTAACACCTTAACTTGTGTTTTGTTCTCCGATTTAGCGATATCTTTCATATCATCCTGTTTCGAAGAAGTCGTCACTGTGACTTTTGGGGTCTCAGCAGGTTTTACCGCAGGAGAAGTAGGTTTACTTGCTTGTTGTGTATTTACTTTTGGCTGTGGACGCGCGCTTGGGCGGCTTGCTCCATCCAAGCGTGCTTGGTGCACTGTCATAACACGGACAGCTTCTTCCGTTGATACGCTGCGCACCTGAGCCAAGGAAGGCACGCGTAGTGTACTTCCTGGAATCAATTCATGAATATTTTGCTGGTCAAAAGCTTGCGGGTTGAGCTGAAAGATAGCTAATAGCGTTTGCTGAACCGTGACATTGTTTGACGGGCGCAAACGAGAAGCAATACTCCACAACGTTTCACGCCCGGTAGTTGGACCGTAAAAACGGGAGGGTTCACTTTGCGATGCAGAATTTCTGGAAAACGATTCGGAATACTGTGGCGAGGACTGGATCTCACCATTTGGTCCTTTTAGGCGAATGCTTTCTGCACTAACGATTGAAGTTTGAGTCACGGCTACCATTGCTACAGGCAAAAGGAGACGCTTTAAAAGTCGACGCATATAAGGCTCAGCTATGTGCTCAAAAAATTAAAATGTGTTGATCTGTTAAATATATCGGATAAATCGCTCAAAACTATAGAAGCCGAGACAAAAAATGTGTGTCAAACACAATAATCGCAGTAATCTCACACAAAAATGGCAATGTGAATGTGCGTGCGAATAAAAAAGCCCCAGCATGCTGGGGCTTTCACTGCTTATAAATTGGACTTTAGTAGTAATCTCGGATCAAAACTTCTGCAATTTGAACCGCGTTTGTAGCTGCACCTTTGCGCACGTTATCTGCCACAACCCATAGGTTAATACCGCTATGGTGGCTGATGTCATTACGGATACGACCAACCATCACGTGATCTTTACCACCCGCATCACGAACTTGAGTTGGGAAGTCTTGTCCGTGGAACACTTCAACCCCATCAGTCTGCTCTAACAATTGAATCACTTCCTGAGCGTCAATTGGTGCTCGCGTTTCAATATGTACCGCTTCTGCATGACCATAGAAAACAGGAACACGGACGCAAGTTGGGTTAACGGTAATCGAAGGATCATTAAAGATTTTTTGAGTTTCCCACACCATTTTCATTTCTTCTTTGGTGTAGCCATTGTCCATAAACTGATCGATCTGCGGGATACAGTTGAACGCAATCTGTTGTGCAAACTGTTCTGGCTCAGCAGGAATGCCGTTCAGTAATTTTGCAGTTTGCCCTGCTAATTCATCAATCCCCGCTTTACCCGCACCTGCAACAGATTGATAGGTCGATACGTTAATGCGGTCAATGCCCACTGCATCATGGATCGGTTTAAGTGCAACAAGCATTTGAATAGTTGAACAGTTTGGATTCGCAATAATATTGCGGTTACGAAACTCAGCAATGGCTTCTGGGTTTACTTCAGGAACAACCAAAGGAACATCATACTCGTAACGGTAATGGGACGTATTGTCGATCACAACCACACCTGCATCAGCTGCAATCGGGGCCCACTTCTCAGAGAGTGCACCACCAGCAGAAAACAAACCAATGTGCGCTTGTGACCAATCAAAGTCTTCGACATTTTGTACTTGTATTGTTTTACCATTGAAACGGTAAGTCTTTCCTTCACTGCGTTCACTGGCTAGCAGATAAATTTCGCCGACTGGAAACTTACGCTCTTGAAGAACTTCGATGATGGTTTCACCGACAGCACCGGTCGCGCCCAATACAGCAACATTAAATTGTTGGCTCATTAACTTACCTCAATTTGAAAACCTAATTTTTCCAACGGTTCAAGATTACAGTGTTGATCGCCATATAGTCTCACAGCACTGTACTCTCGTCTGTCCCAATATTGTTTACGCATCACGTCAAACGCGCCAGAGTTATGGATTTCACGACGGAACAACGCATCATCCTTACGCACATCGTAGATGATTTGCGTCAAGTTATGCAAAGTCGCTTCATCCCACGCTCTATTCAGCGTTAGCTCTGGGACTGGAGCCACGGGTAATAACTCGCTCGCCATGGCAGCGAGCGGTTTACCTAAAAATTCGCAGTAGCTA
The DNA here is from genome assembly GCF_050113675.1 of Vibrio sp. TRT 21S02. Classification (NCBI taxonomy): domain Bacteria; kingdom Pseudomonadati; phylum Pseudomonadota; class Gammaproteobacteria; order Vibrionales; family Vibrionaceae; genus Vibrio; species Vibrio sp. TRT 21S02. The sequence continues at coordinate 104,186 of NZ_JBNJOI010000014.1, read as the reverse complement.
TTAAAGATCATGGTCGTGCCACGCGCTTTGCCCTCAAGGCCGTAGCCCGCGACATGAGGGGTGGCGAATGCTAACAGAGGCAGAAGCTCCATATCAACTTCTGGTTCAAACTCGAAGACATCAAGTGCAGCAATAAAACCATCTTGCTTCAACAAACGTTGTTTTAGCGCATCGTTATCAACCACAGGACCACGGGCAGCATTAATGAGAATTTGATCCTCACGAAACCCATTCAATACTTGCTCATCAATAAGATGATGAGTCGGATGATCGCCATCGCGTGTGATTGGCGTATGCAAGGTAACAATATCTGAACGCTCAAGTAGCTCAGTGAGTGGCGTAAATGAGCGGCTATCCCCTTGTGCCTCTTTAGGAGGATCATTAATCAATACATTGATACCAATGCCTTTCAAGCATTGCTCTAAATAACTGCCGACTTGACCTGCGCCAATAATTCCCACCGTCTTATCGAACACAGAGAAGCCATGTTGCTGCGCCAGAACCATCATGACACTGAATACATACTCTGCAACACCCACTTTGTTACAGCCTGGTGCCGCTGTGAAGAAAATGCCTTTTTCACTCAGTAAGGCTTGATCGACGTGATCCATTCCTGCAGTAGCCGTACCGACAAACTTAAGCTTGTTAGCCTTTGCAATAAGGTCTGCATTCACTTTCGTGACGGAGCGAATCATTAGCGCATCAACATCAATTAAATCATCAGCCGTCAACGTTCGACCCGGCTTTAGAATCACTTCGCCTAATTGGCTGAATAGAGATTCTGCATATGGCATGTTTTCATCAATAAGGATTTTCATATCGGTAGGTTCAGCGTATGACTAAATAGAGTGAGATTGTGCAGAAAAGGCCGTGACCTGTCGAGGGAAAGATAAGTTTTCCTCTCATTCCTTTTCGCAGAAAGAAAAATGCCCGGCATATAGCCGGGCAACGTTCCAGAACAAAAGGATCCTGTCCCGCTCTCCATGGGACAGAGTCTGCGTCTGTTCGACCGATTAAGTCGGTCAAGCTCTGGAAACTGGTTTTGCCAGTAGGCAAATACAGTTATTAGCCTTGGTACTTCTTAATAACGAGTGTTGCGTTAGTACCACCAAAACCAAAGCTGTTTGACATAACGGTGTTCAATTCTGCTTCGCGAGTTTCTGTCACGATGTCTAGACCTTGAGCCGCTTCATCCAAGTTTGCTACGTTGATGCTTGGTGCAATAAAGCTGTGGTGCAACATAAGCGTTGAGTAAATCGCTTCATGTACACCAGCCGCACCTAGTGCATGGCCAGTCATTGCTTTCGTTGCAGAAATTGCTGGGCTGTTACCACCAAATACTTCTTGGATCGCGCCTAGCTCTTTAACGTCACCAACTGGTGTTGATGTTCCATGAGTGTTCACGTAATCCACACCGTCAACGTCTTGCATTGCCATCTTCATACAACGTACAGCACCTTCACCAGATGGCGCTACCATATCGTAGCCATCAGACGTCGCACCGTAACCTACGATCTCACCATAGATTTTTGCGCCACGAGCTAGAGCGTGCTCAAGCTCTTCGATAACTAGCATACCGCCGCCGCCAGAGATAACAAAACCGTCACGGTCTGCATCGTAAGTACGAGAAGCTTTTTCTGGCGTCTCATTGTATTTCGTTGATAGTGCGCCCATCGCATCAAACATCATAGTTTGAGACCAATCTAGCTCTTCACCACCACCAGCAAAGACAACGTCTTGTTTACCAAGTTGGATAAGCTCCATCGCATGGCCAATACAGTGTGCTGACGTTGCACAAGCAGAACTCATTGAGTAGTTCACGCCACGGATTTTGAATGGCGTAGCCAAACAAGCAGAAACCGTTGAAGACATAGTACGAGGTACCATGTATGGACCTACACGTTTTACACCTTTTGCACGCATTGTATCTGTTGCGATAGTTTGGTTTAGTGCCGATGCACCACCAGAGCCAGCAACAATACCTGTGCGCTCATTTGAAACTTGGTCCTCAGTTAGACCAGCATCTTCAATTGCTTGCTGCATTGACAGGAATGCGTACGCCGCTGCATCACCCATAAAGCGCATTTGCTTACGATCGATGTGTTCAGCTGGGTTGATTTTTAGATCGCCCCACACCTGAGAACGTAGACCTTGCTCTTTAAACTGCTCAGATGCAGTAATACCAGATTTACCTGCTTTAAGAGACGCTAGTACTTCTTCGACGTTGTTACCGATACTCGATACGATACCCATACCGGTGATGACGACTCGTTTCATTATGCAATTCCTATAAATCAAAAAATTGTATCGCTACCATGATGATGACATGGTTTGAGCGGTTGTCAGTTTCAGAGCGCTCAATTATGCAGCATATACTATCTGGCAGCATTAACACGCTCTGAATAATAACGAAGTTGACCATCAAAAGTGGTCAGCTTTCCCAGAAATCCGTACAATCCCTATTAGTTTACCGCCTTATATCGCACATTTCTGACATTATGACTTCAATCACTAACGCTCAGCTCGACTGGAATGAAGCAGGTACCCCTGTTTCAGACCAGTTTGATGACGTCTATTTCTCTAACGTGAATGGGCTCGAAGAGACCCGCTATGTTTTCCTGCATCAAAACCAACTGCCCCATCGATGGAATGATTTTGATCAACGTCGCTTTACAATCGGTGAAACCGGTTTTGGTACAGGACTCAATTTTCTTGCCGTATGGCAGTGGTTTGATGACTTTAGACAGCAAAACCCAGATGCGCCATTAAAAGAGCTCCATTTTATTAGCTTTGAGAAGTACCCCTTAAGTAAAGATGACTTAATAAAAGCTCATCAAGCATGGCCAGAACTGAAGACATATGCTGAGCAGTTGCAAAAGCATTACCCGATTGCGGTGCCAGAATGTCACCGTATTGTGTTAGCCGATGGCGCAGTAACGCTCGACCTTTGGTTTGGTGACATCAAAGATTGTATGCCAAAAGTCCCTACCACTGAGAGTGGGATTATCGATACTTGGTTCCTTGACGGCTTTGCACCAAGTAAAAACCCTGAAATGTGGAATCAAAATCTGTTTGATGGCATGGCAATGCTAGCGAAACAGAACTGTCATTGTGCCACCTTTACTGCCGCTGGTTTTGTTCGCCGAGGCTTAATAGAAGCCGGCTTTGACATGAAGAAAGTAAAAGGCTTTGGCACCAAGCGCGAAATGATAGCAGGAACCCTTTCAAATCTAAAAGGTTTCACCAATCATAAGCCTTGGTTTGCACGAGAATCGGCCACTGCTTCTGATGACATCGCCATTATCGGCGGCGGTATTGCTAGTGCAACGCTCGCGAAAGCCCTTATTCGTCGTGGTCAAAAGGTAACCCTGTATTGTAAAGATTCAGAAGCAGCTCAAGGGGCTTCAGGTAATCGTCAAGGCGCCGTTTATCCATTGCTCAATGGCTCCCACACTGGTGTGTCACGTGTCTTTGCCCCTGCATTCCTATATGCGCGTCAATTTGTTGAACAGATGGCAGCTCAATCTATTTCATTTGATCACAGCTGGTGTGGCGTTACCCAATTAATGTGGGATGAAAAAGCGGAAACCAAGCTTAACCGCATGCTTGAAAGCGGCTTTTCTGAAGCACTGATCCATAAACTGAACGCGCAGCAAACCAGTGAAAAGATTGGTTTACCTATCAGCACATCAAGCGTTCATTATCCACTTGGCGGTTGGTTATGTCCGGCTCAGTTAACCCAAGGTATATTGAATAGTCTTGAGCAAAGCGATTCTTTTAGCGCGAAGTTCAACCATCAGGTCAATAAACTTACTTGGCATGAAAATGAAAGCAAATGGGCCGTTCATACGGAACAGGGCACTTTTCAGCACTCGATTGTTATTGTTGCCAATGGCCACGAATTCGCTAAATTAACACAAACTCAAGCCATTCCTCTGGGGCAAGTAAAAGGCCAAGTTAGTCATATTCCAACCACCGATTCTTTGCAAAAACTGAAAACGGTCCTTTGTTACGACGGTTATATGACCCCGGTGAATCCAAACAATGGCCACCATTGCATTGGAGCAAGCTACGATCGAGAAAATATCGATACCAAATTTGACCCTGCTGCTCAGAAAGAAAATGGTTTAAAACTGAGTAAATGCATATCTGATCAAGATTGGCCTAATGAAGTAGACACCAGTGAAAATCATGCAAGACAAGGCGTTCGTTGTGTCAGCCGAGACCATTTACCCTTTATTGGCCATGTAGGCAACTTCGAAGCCACTAAGCATGCCTATCAAGACTTGCCAACACAAACAGAAGAGAATGCTGCCAAAGCACCAGTTTATCCAAATCTATTCTGTATGTTAGGGCTTGGTTCTCGAGGTTTAAGCTCTGCTCCCCTTTTAGCCGAAGTACTCGCATCACAAATTTGTGGAGATCCATTACCGTTGCCTGTTGATGTTTTGGAAGAGCTGCATCCGAGCCGAATGTGGGTAAGGAAATTGAGGAAAGGAAAAGCCATCACTGAGCTTTAATAAAAAAACGCCTCGTAGTTACGAGGCGCTTTTTTGAGTAATCAATTAGACTAGCTGTGCAACCGCTGCCTTGATTTCATTCACAATACCAGCATTTGTGATTTCACCAGTCTCAAAGTCGAAGTTATCGTAGAAACTTGGTACAGAAACTGACGCTTTAACATTGCCACCAAAATAAGGCGCAGAATTAGTAGCGGCAGCTAATACCGTTTGAGCGCCACCAGGACCGGGAGATGTCGCTAAGTAAACAGCTGGTTTATCCTGAAATACAGCACGCTCAATACGACTCGCCCAATCAAATAGGTTTTTATATGCTGCTGGGAAGTGACCGTTGTGCTCTGCAAATGAGATGACAAATGCATCTGCTTCAGATAAATCACGTAAAAATGCCTGTGCGCCTTCAGCCTGACCAATCTCTTTTTCAGTGTCTTCGCTGAACATAGGTACGTTGTAATTATTGATATCCAGTACTGTTACTTCAGCATTTTCGACCAACCCTGCGCTGTAAGTTGCCAATGCCTTATTGATCGATGTTGAGCTGGTTGATGCTCCAAAAGCGACGATTTTCATGTTTTAACCCTCTGTTCTTCTTAGTTGAGATAAGAATATCCCACAGGTTAAAGCGCAACAATTACAAAACGGATACAGAGTCATTCAAATTTTTCGAATATCTTTCAATGGCTCATTACGCCTGACTAAGTAGTGTTTTCCAGAGGTCATTCACAATAGTACGATCTGCAGGTGTTAACTCAGAGCGAGCGCCTTCTAAGCTTTGTTCTATTCGATTGGTGAGTTCACCAATATCATTTACCCCTTCTTCCTCACAAGCGGCGGCTGACAGAGAAATATGACCACGTAAATAGCCTCCAGCAAACAGTTCGTCGTCTGAAGCTGTCTCAATACGTGCATCAATTAGCTCTAATAGTTTTTCTTCAAATTCGATAATCATTCTGATCTCTTTTACTTAACGATAAAGTCGCTCGGCTCTAAAGCCTTAGTGGTGTAAAACTGCGCTAAAGCGTCAGCAAGCATTTTCACTCTTGGTGGGATGCCTTTTTGTAATATATCCATCACTTCTTGATGAACTTTTGCCATAAAAGCCAAACGATCGGGCTCAAAATCGCCGTGTAGATTGTCACAACTGACAGTAAAAGGAAACCCAGCACTTGTTGCCAAGATCCACTCGTAGGCTTGAGGACGAATCTCAACTTTCTCAAACTCAGCCTGAACCGCCGCTGTGCGTCCATCCGGCTCATACCAATACCCAAAATCTTCTAGCAACCGACGCTTTGGACCTGCTACACACCAGTGAGCAATCTCATGTAATGCCGACGCATAAAAGCCTCTGGCAAAAATAATACGATGATAGGGTACTTTCTCATCTGCTGGCAGGTAGATCGGTTCATCACCGCCCAACTCGAGGCGAGTATTAAATTCATCAAAAAAAGTCTTATTAAAAATCGAGATCAGATCTTGGTATTGGTGCGTCATATATTTCTTGTAGAGTTTTTACGTGCGCTCGCATTTTCGCTTTTTTTAACTTTGAGGTAAACCTACAAATCATGTGCTGCTATTAGATTTAATTATGTGAAAAACGTTTTCGTAAATACAAAATCTCATTCGTCAGCTGTGGGTTTTCCTACTACACTCACGCCTTATTTTATCGTCCTCCAGATTAGTACGGGTTTCGCTATGTTGTTGAGTGTTCTCTATATTATTGGAATTACAGCGGAAGCTATGACTGGCGCATTAAGCGCTGGCCGAAGAAAAATGGATTGGTTTGGTGTAATGTTGGTCGCGAGTGCCACTGCTATTGGTGGTGGTACCGTACGTGATATTTTACTTGGGCATTACCCACTAGGTTGGGTAAAAAACCCCGAATTTCTCGCCATTACTTGCTTGGCTGGGGTACTTACAACAGGACTCGCCAAGTGGGTGATCAAGTTTAAAGGCTTGTTCATTCGCTTAGATGCACTTGGCCTTATTGTATTTAGTATCATCGGGACCAAAGTGGCAATAGGCATGGGCTTGCACCCGGGTATCTGTATGGTATCTGCATTGGTGACTGGTGTATTTGGTGGTCTATTACGTGATTTGATTTGCCGTCAAACACCACTTGTTTTGCATGAAGAGCTTTATGCTTCTGTCGCGCTTATCGCCTCCGGCTTATACCTCACCCTGCTTGAATTCAACGTACCAGACGTAACGGCAACTATCATTACCCTAGTAACTGGTTATGCACTACGCATGGCAGCAGTGCGCTTTAAATGGCGTTTGCCTTCATTCCACTTGGAAACAGAAAGTTCGATTCACTAGTTAGAGTCAAAGCGTAACTAGAAATACATGAAAAAGGCTGTTCATAGAGCAGCCTTTTGTATTCTTATCAAGCAAAGATTCAAGCTTAAATCTTTGGTGTTTCTGTGGTTACGCCATGGTTTTGACCACGATGACGCAACAAGTGGTCCATCACCACAATTGCCAGCATCGCTTCTGCGATAGGCACTGCGCGAATACCCACACATGGGTCGTGGCGACCTTTAGTGATCAACTGAGTTGGCTCACCGTCTTTAGTGATAGTCTCACCCGGAACCGTAATGCTTGATGTTGGCTTCAGTGCGATGTTTGCAACGATGTCTTGACCCGTTGAAATACCACCCAGAATACCGCCAGCATGATTACTACCAAAGCCTTCTGGAGAAAGCGGGTCACGGTGCTCGCTGCCTTTTTGGTTCACGACATCAAAACCGTCACCGATTTCCACACCTTTCACCGCGTTGATGCTCATTAATGCATGCGCGATATCTGCATCCAAACGGTCAAAGACTGGCTCACCAAGGCCAACAGGTACGTTGGTTGCCACAACCTGAATTTTAGCGCCAATTGAGTCGCCTTGTTTTTTCAGATCACGGATGAGTTGGTCAAACGCGTCCACTTTGTCCGCATCTGGGCAGAAGAACGCGTTGTTTTCGATTTCATTCCAATCCACTTTATCGATTGAAACATCACCCATTTGTGACAAGTAAGCACGTATTTCAACACCGAACTCGTCTTTTAGGTATTTCTTAGCAATTGCACCCGCAGCCACACGCATTGCCGTTTCACGAGCAGACGAACGACCGCCACCGCGATAATCACGGATACCGTATTTTTGGTGGTAGGTATAATCAGCGTGTCCAGGACGGAATTTGTCTTTGATCTCTGAATAATCTTTTGAGCGCTGGTCGGTATTTTCGATTAGAAGACCAATTGAGGTCCCCGTTGTTTTACCTTCAAATACGCCAGATAGAATTTTGACTTCGTCCGGTTCACGACGTTGTGTGGTGTAACGTGATGTGCCAGGACGGCGGCGGTCAAGATCCGTTTGTAGATCTGCCTCTGTAATTTCAAGCCCCGGAGGACATCCATCGACGATACATCCTAGTGCGATACCGTGACTTTCTCCGAATGTTGTCACTCGGAAATGTTGTCCGATACTGTTTCCTGCCATTACTTCCTCAAATTTGTAGCCACTGCTGACTCGCAACAGCTTTCACTCCTATTCTTCGTAAATTCATAGTCGCTTTATTACGAATTGATGTAAACCCCTATTTACCATCAATTCTGTATTTCTTTTCGCATAAAAAAACGCCGGACAATATCGCCGGCGTTTTTTAAACTCATAGGTTTAACTATTAGTGCATTAGTCTTTGTAAAGAGAAAATTCCGCTTCACATTCAACTAATTGCTCGCGAGTCAGCATAAAGACACCATGACCGCCGTTCTCAAATTCGATCCAAGTAAATGGAATTTGTGGATACTGCTCCATCATATGAACCATTGAGTTACCCACTTCACAAACTAGAATACCGTGTTCAGTTAGGTAGTCCGGTGCATTCGCTAGGATACGACGAACCAGCTTCAATCCATCCGTACCAGCAGCAAGGCCAAGCTCAGGCTCATGAGTGAACTCATCAGGCAGGCTGTTCATGTCTTCTTCATCCACGTAAGGGGGATTAGATACGATCAGGTTGTATTTCTCTTTTGGCAAATCACGGAACAGGTCTGAACGGATAGGAAAGACTTGCTGTTCCATACCGTGATCTTGAATGTTCTGCTCAGCAACTGTTAAGGCATCGGCCGAAATATCAATAGCGTCGACTTCCGCTTCTGGGAAAGCATGTGCACAAGCAATCGCAATACAACCGCTACCCGTACAAAGATCCATAATACGAACAGGTTCTTCTACCAACCAAGGTTGAAATTCATTCTGGATCAGCTCACCAATTGGTGAACGAGGCACCAATACGCGCTCATCCACAAAGAACTCAAGGCCACAGAACCAGGCTTTGTTGGTTAAGTATGAAGTTGGCGTACGATCGTTGATGCGTTTCACGACACGCTCAACAATGCGAAGGCGTTCGCTTGTCGTTAAACGAGAATTGAGTACATGCGGAGGCACATCAATCGGTAAATAAAGGGTTGGCAAAATGAGTTGTACCGCTTCATCCCACGCATTATCAGTGCCATGACCATAAAACAGATTAGCGGCATTAAAGCGGCTAACCGTCCAACGAATCATGTCTTGAAGCGTATGAAGCTCTGAAACTGCTTCTTCTACAAAAATCTTATCCAAAATTGCCTCCGAAAAGCGCTACAATACTGCTAGTTGTATCGAAATACGTAGTTATAACCTTATGAGCAAGAAAGACACCGACCTAGATGATGACTTCGCCCTTTTTAAGGATGCAGTACAAGGCGTAAAAAAGTTGCAACAGGATACCATAGTCCAGCAACCAAAAAGAAATACTAAGCAAAAAGAAATCACCCGTACGGCCCGTGAAGCCAGTGATACAGAGTTTTATTTCTCTGATGAGTTTATGCCACTTTTAAATGAGGAAGGCCCAACTCGCTATGCCCGTGATGACGTATCCACTTATGAGGTTAAACGTCTACGCCGTGGTGTTTATGTACCGGATGTTTTCTTAGATATGCACGGAATGACGCAGCAAGAAGCTAAGCGCGAGCTCGGGGCGATGATTGCGTATTGTGTAAAAAATGATGTCCACTGTGCCTGTGTTCAGCATGGCATTGGTAAACATATTCTCAAACAAAAAGCTCCACTCTGGTTAGCACAGCACCCTGATGTGATGGCCTTTCACCAAGCGCCACTCGAGTTTGGCGGAGATGGCGCATTACTCGTTCTACTCTCCATTCCAGAGAAGTAATGTAGACAAAAAAGGAGCCGAATGGCTCCTTTTTAATGTCTGAGTTCTGGTGGAATGGGTAAATCGGATGTTTTGAGGTTCGGGCGTTGACCGCCCCGTTTTCGGTATTGCTTAAGTTGGAAAACATAAGCCAAAATCTGCGCCACCGCAGTAAACAAACCATCTGGGATTTCCTGCTCAAGCTCTGTTGTATGGTATAGCGCACGAGCCAAAGGTGGAGCCGGAACAACATAAATATCATGCTCGCGGGCGATTTCACGAATTTTTAATGCCATATGGTCGGTGCCTTTCGCAACAACAATAGGCGCACGATCTTTATCTTGCTTATAACGCAGTGCTACTGAGAAATGTTCTGGGTTAGTCACAATCACATCGGCCTGCGGAACTTCCGCCATCATCCGACGCTGCGCCGCTTCACGCTGGAGCATACGAATACGACCTTTAACTTCGGGCTTACCTTCCGTTTCTTTGTATTCGTCTTTAACTTCTTGTTTCGTCATTTTCAGTTGGTCTGCATGCTGCCAAATCTGAAATGGAATATCGATAGCAACTACAATGAGTAGCGAGCAACTAATGAGCAAAACAAAGTTAAGTAAGATGTCGAGTGCATGAAAAATATTTTGTGGATACACATCCATGCTGAGCTGGAACAGGTCTGCTTTCGCTGCATTGATCAAATAAAACGCAACACCTGAAACCAGTGCCACTTTTAAAATCGACTTCAGTAGCTCAACCCAACTTTGCAAACCAAACATCCGTTTGATGCCACTAAGAGGGTTCATCTTAGACAGCTTTGGCATTGCTGCTTGGGCAGAAAAACTGATCCCACCAACCCCAGCAGCGCCAATCAGAGCAGCAATGAATAAGGTCAAAAGAATGAGTAATAGCGGAAGCATTAAGCTGGTCAACGACCCCAATGCAATATCAAACAGCTTAGCTTGATCAAACACTTCTTCTCGGCTGAGATCGAACAAGCGCCCCATCACCGTAAATAGCCCACGAGCTAACCCCTCGCCAAACCACATCAGGGCAACCGCGCCTATCACTAATACCGACACCGATGCCAATTCTTTAGACCTTGCAACCTGCCCTTTTTCACGAGCCTGTTGCAAGCGTCTGGGCGTGGCATCTTCGGTGCGTTCTTGACCGTCTGACTCTGCCAAATCAGTCCTCCGCCATTAGCAATTTAATCGAATAAAGCGACATATCTGCTGCTCCCCTTGTTGCCAGAATAGCTCATAATGACTAAACAAACCGCCAAGTATGTACCAACACAGCAGCAAACCCACGATCAGTGCAAACGCAAAACCCAAAGAGAAGATGTTAAGCTGCGGCGCTGCACGTGTCATGACACCAAACGACAAATTGATCGTCAACAAAGCAATAATGCCTGAGAGCGACATGCTGAGTGCAACTTTAAACATGATCCCTAACCAGAGAGCTAGTTCACGAAAGTCAATGGTATTAAGCTGCCCAGTACCAATGGGTAAACTTTTAAAACTCATGACCACCAGTTGAATCATCTTTAGATGACCATCGGTCGCCAAAAAAAACATGGTTGCCAAAAACATAAAAAGCTGACCAAGCAAAGGCGTATTTTGCCCGTTGGCTGGATCAACCATAGAGGCAAAACCCAAGCTTGATTGCATACCCAGAATTTGCCCCAGAATGACAAAGGTCTGGATCATAAACTGGGTAACGGTCCCCATTGCAACACCAATAATGATTTGCTCTAACAGGACCATAAAGCCTTGAAATGAAAGTAGCTGGATATCTTTTGGGACCGCAGGAAGCATTGGCATCACAGCAAAAGTAATGGCTAAGCCAAGGTAAAGACGAATACGCGGCGAAACAAAACGGGCTCCCGTGACGGACATCACCATCAGCATTGCTGCGATGCGTGTGTATGGCCAAAAGTAGTTTGCTAACCACTCCAGTACGACGCTGGTTGGGTATTCCATAGCCAGACCTAGTATAAAACCTGTGGCATTCTTTCAACCATGGAGAAGAAATACTCCATCAGAATCTGCGTCATCCAGTGCGCAAACAACATCAACGCCAACAAAGTCACGATCAAACGAGGTAAAAAGCTTAAGGTCTGTTCGTTGATGGACGTTGCGGCTTGAAAAATCGCAACAACCAAACCGATAAGCAAGCTGGGGATGATGATGGCACAGACCATCAAAAGCACCATCCATAACGCTTCGCGAAACAGTTCTACAAACATTTCTGGAGTCATGGATTTCCTCCTGCTACAACGCGAAGCTACCGGCTAAGGTGGACAAAATTAGGTTCCACCCATCAACCAGTACAAACAACATCAATTTAAATGGCAACGAGACAATCATTGGTGACAACATCATCATACCCATTGCCATCAAAACCGATGCCACAACCAAATCAATGATTAAGAATGGCAGGAATAGCATAAAACCAATTTGGAACGCAGTCTTAAGCTCCGAAGTAATAAAGGCCGGGATCAATACCGCCATAGACACATCTTCTGGTGCAGTGGCGTTCGAGCCGGAAATATTAACAAACGTTTCCAGATCTTTGACTCGCGTCTGCTTCAGCATAAAGTCTTTCATCGGGCCTTGTGCCGCATCAAACGCTGCCCTAGCAGTAATTTGCTCATTCAAGTACGGTTGAATTGCATTGTCATTTATCTTGCCAAGCACGGGGGACATAATGAAAAAAGTAAGGAAAATGGCAATACCGATAATGACCTGATTCGATGGCGTTTGTTGCAAACCCATTGCTTGCCGGAGTATCGACATTACTACGACAATTCGCGTAAAAGAGGTCATCAAAATAACCATGGCTGGCAAAAAGCCAAGCATGGTCATCAATGCCAGAATTTGAAGGCTGATCGAGTAATCTTCCCCACCATTAGGATTGGTGGTCATGGTAAATGCAGGAATGCCACCGCCACTCCCCGTGAGTGTACCTGTTGAAACTGTTTTTGACGCGCCCTGATCTTTTTCCATGGCACTCACCGTCACAGCCGAGGCACCTGCTGTATTTGCAGGGATAGTCGTTGCAATTTCTTCTTGCTGAGCAAAGGCAACCGAAGTAAAAGTCCAGAGCACAAGCATTAAAAATACACGGCGAAAGAGGTTAGCTTTTATCATTATTTTTTAATAGCTGCGTCAGCTGGCTAGCAAATGGGCTGGCTTGCAGCTCCTCCTGAGATAATGGCTTTTCCAGCTTAGAAATTAGCTGGATATTTTGTGCGGTGACACCTACTAAGAATTGCTCTTCCCCAGCCTGCACAATCATAAGACGCTCACGCGTGCCTACTGGAATTTGTCTAATCACACTGAGCCCTTTTTGATTCACCATCGTCGGGACTCGCATTCGTTTTAGTAACCAAGCAAGCAGTAAAATAAAGACGATAACGAACAAAAGCGACCCGAAAGTGGTCGCTATATCCAATTGGCTGCCAGGTTCTGCAGCCAAAGCAATACAAGGAAAGTTCAACAAAAAAGTCAGCGGTAGATACTTCATGCGCTACCTTAGCTTTTTGATGCGCTCAGTCTGACTGATCACGTCAGTGAGACGAATACCAAACTTATCGTTAACCACCACCACTTCACCATGAGCGATTAAGGTGCCATTAACTAACACGTCTAGCGACTCACCTGCTAGGCGTTCCAACTCAACGACTGAGCCTTGGTTTAACTGCAATAAGTTACGAATGCTGATCTGCGAGCGCCCGACCTCCATCGAGATGGTCACAGGAATATCGAGGATCGTATCCAGCTTACGTCTTTCGTCATCAGAAATTGGGGACGAAGTATCTTGCAACTCGTCCAACTGTGCTGACATTACTTCATCAACGTCAACCTCCGGTGCATCTGGGTCTTCTCCCAATGCGGCTGCCCATTCGTCAGCTAACTTTTGATCGTCAGTTGGTTCCATCTTGTAATCCTACCTTTGTTGCGTTTGGCGTTAATCTTCGATCTCGCCAGCATCTTCTTCTAATTCTGATATAACATCTTTGCCTAAGAAGGCGATGTCAGTTTTCACCACGTCTGGGCGTTTAATCTTCTCTGATACTTGCACTGCCAAGTTTTCGCCAGAGCGACCCATTTTCACACGGAAAGTCGGCAGCTCTTCAACAAACATAACAGCGTGTTCTGGCATGGTGATGGGAATGATGTCTCCGGGCTGAAGCTCCATCAAATCACGCAATGAAATATCTTGTTCCAGTAAATTGACACGAAAGTTCACCGGCACATCCATGATCTCTTCACGCAGTGCACTACTCCAGCGAACATCCGTTTCCATCTTATCGGACTGAACACCCGCATCGAGTAACTCACGAATCGGCTCAACCATCGAGTAAGGCATCACGACATGGAAGTCGCCACCGCCACCATCCACTTCAATATGGAATGAGCTCACCACAATCACTTCTGTCGGGCTAACAATGTTTGCCATGCTTGGGTTTACTTCGGAGTCAAGATATTCAAACTCGACACCCATGACAGGTGACCAAGCTTCTTTGTAGTCTTCAAAAACAATCTTTAATAGTAATTGAACGATTCGACGTTCCGTTGGGGTAAATTCACGCCCTTCAATTCGCGCATGAAAACGACCATCACCACCAAAAAAGTTCTCTACTAGGATAAATACCAACCTCGCTTCCATGGTAATAAGTGCAGTCCCTTTAAGAGGACGGAAACGCACCATGTTCAGACTGGTCGGTACATACAAGGTATTTTGGTATTCGCCAAACTTCATCATCTGGACACCGTTGATCGACACTTCTGCCGTTTTTCTCAACATATTGAACAGACTGATTCGCATATGACGTGCAAAACGCTCATTAATTAATTCAAGCGTTGGCATTCGACCACGGACAATGCGGTCTTGCGAGGAAAAGTCAAAATCCACCGCACTTGTATCGACGGGGGAGGAATCTTCCTCTACCTCGTCGACATCATCAACGCCATGAAGCAACGCATCGATTTCATCTTGGCTTAATAGATCGGTCACTCTTCACCTACTGAATTACAAAATCCGTGAATAGAACACGTTCTATCACCGGATTACCTATCGCACGATTTAGTGCAGCTTTAATATCTTCTGTTGCTTTATCACGCAGCTCAACACGCCCATTGGTGGTTCGCAATTGTTCTACAGTGGCTGAAGCAAAGGTACTTATCAATGAGCTTTCGATAAGTGGCGAGTGGTATTTGGCAAGGTTTTCATTGTCAATGCCACGCACCATTAGCTGGACTTTGATTTGAACCATGCGGTTTCGCTTATCCCCTGTCACATTAAACAGGAAAGGTTGTGCAAGGTTCACATAGGAAACTGGATCCGTAGGTGCCATCACTTCCTGTTCGGCAACTTGCTGTTCATCTGCTGCCTCATCTGATCCCATTAAGAAAAATGCGGCTCCACCACCACCTAATAAAAGAACAACGACAGCAATAATGATAATTAGAAGCTTACTTTTCCCTTGCGGCGCTTCCGGTTCCATGTCTTCGGCCATAACTAACTTTCTCTATTTGTTTCATTTTTTTATAGTTTAAGCGTAATAACTGATTCCATCACGCTTTGAGCTGACATTCAAATCAAGTTTGACGTCTGGTTCAAGATTTTCATCGCCACTAAACGATTGATTGCCGCCACCTTGACCGCTTTCCCCCTGATTACCAGCAGCATATCGGTTTTGTTGCCCTGAAGATTGTTGCTGAACTGAGGTGTCCCCCAATTGGACTCCCTGCTGAGCAAGCATCTCACGCAGCCTCGGCATCGATTGTTCAATGATGTCACGAGCTTGCTGGTTGGCGACCGTAAAATGAACCGCCGCACCATCTCCATTCATATTCATTCGAATCTGTAAGCGACCAAGTTCTGGTGGGTCTAAACGAATATCGATGTTCTTTAAGTTCTTAGACATCATCATCTGCACTCGCTCAGCGACCTGATCACTCGCCATTTCACGATTTAACTGCATCGGTGTCTGAGCAACCGCTTGTTCTGCTCGTGCCTGAATACTGTTACTTGTTGTTTGCTGACCCGTTAGTTGAGAGAGTTGCTGCGCCAAACCATGTTCTTGCTGGACTTGACCTATCTGCCCACCCTCTTTATGCGCTAGCTTACCAATGTTAGCTGCCGCTTTGGCTCCCATAGCCGCTTGTAATGCAGCTTGCTCGTTTACTAATGGTGAGGTTTGCCCTGCCATCATTTGTGATACTGCATTTGTCGCGGCATGCTCAACGGGTGCAAGGTTCTGCGTTGTTATTGCGGCTTTATCGATTGCTGCAAGCTGCGCATAAGCTTGTTGATTGCTTTGCTGGTTTAATGCCGCCTGCTGTGCAACCATTTGATTATGCTTATTTTTACCATCAAGCGCCACAGCATCATCACCATCAAGTTCTATCTTCTCATTTGAGCTACTACTCCACGGAATAGCAGTTGCAGTAACCGTTGTTGCTGCCACGGCAGGAGTAACACTTTCCGCGGCTTGCTGGATCGGTTGTGCCACTGTATTGAGAGCAGCATCAGAATGCGCCATCGCTACACTGACTTCTTCAGGCGTTGTTTCCGCAGATTCAGCATCCAATTGTTTTTGAGCTACAGGGCTCGCTACCGTGACCATATCAGGGACATCGCTTGATTGCTCTTGCTCAGTTACTGGCGTATCCAGTTGTTGCTCAAGTGGCTTTCCCTTCTCCACTTCTGAGGTCGAAGCCATCGATACCTGTTCAACTGGCTCTCCCTCATCGACGGATGCCGTCGCAGGCATCACACGAACTTGCTGTTCCACCTCTTCTTCAACCTTTGAGCTTGATTCTTCAGCATTGACGGCTTCTAAGTCAGATTGTTGAACAAAGCGCTTAGCAGATTCCGGGATCACAGGTTGCTCTTTGACTTGAGGCTCTTTTGAATCTGACGCTAAATCGGATGACTCAACGCCTTCGACATCTTTCAGAGGACGTAGGGTATCATCATCTACGTCAACCGTTTTACTTCGAGTATTCTTCGTTACGTCTTCCGTTGGAATGGCTTCATTATCAAGCTGCTGGACATCTTCAGGAGGCAACGCTTTGCCGTCTTTTGATTTCAGAGCCTGATTCGCTTCATTGAGCCGACCAAGTAATTCATCACCTTCAGACATAATGTCATCAATGTTTTCATCAACTGCTTCACTTTTGTTTTCATTCGTTAAGCGTTTAGCGCTGTCAACATCGATGCTTTCGGCGTCGCCATCGACCTCAACAGGCAAATCTTCGCCTTCCGCCTGTGCTTGTTTGAGCAAGGCATCCGTGCTTTCTTCAGACTCGTTGGTTTGAGATGCGGTATCAGCCTCAATTTTAGAGTCTTCAGACACCTCACCTTTTGCTGTGGTTTCCCCTTTAATAAAGGCAGAAAGTTTGGCAAAAAAACCTTGTTCTTCAGTAGGTTCAGCACTAGTTTCACCGCTCTCTATCGCGACTTTACCCACTTTGGGTGTTTCCGTGGTCGGAGTTAGGTTCACGTTCATAAAGGCTACTCACTTAATGGAGTTGACGGATAATCCGTATCTTCAACTTAGTTGCACAATAATATGAGTAGCAACTGCAAAATACGCGCCAATGTCAGCGGTCGTGACGATCACACAGATCGGCGACGTGAGAACTGTAATGTGGAAAACTCATCCAACTGTTTTTGTTCTCTTTGTTCCTGTAACCGCTGTTTCTCTGTCTTTTTCTTGTCGATCAACCATTCGTAAGAACGGCGCTGCTTGCGTGTCTCAAGCCAATTTTGTTCACAAGACTCGACCTGCTGTTGAAAGTGGGATTCGGCTTGTTTCTGCTTCGAAAGTGTTTCGTCGAGCGTGGTAAGAAATCGATTCAAATGGGTATATTGACTGGCAGTCAGGCCATTTTTTCCTCGGTCAACCAATTGCTGGCAGTAATCGAGGCGGTACTGTTCAATCTGTTGCAATTGTTGGTAATAGCCATCAAGTTCCGTACGCGCTTTATTGAGCGCAAGTACCGCTTGGTTTTCGCGCTCTTTAGATTGCTCTAACAAAAACTCTAATGCATTTTCCACGTGCTATTACTCACCTTTCAGTAAACGACCGAGCATATTGACACACATATCGTAAGGAACACTTTCTTTCATACTTTGTTGTAAGAAACCATCCAATTGCGGCTTCAAGGTAAAGGCACTATCAATGGCCGGATCGGAACCGGGTTTGTAAGCGCCGATTGAAACCAAATCTTGATTCTTACGACAAACCGACAAGACTTGTCGCACGGCTTTGGACATCAGGACGTGCTCGTCGGTCGTAATTTGCGGCATTACACGGCTCACAGACTTTTCTACATCAATCGCAGGGTAATGTCCGGCATCTGCCATTTCACGAGAGAGTACAATATGGCCATCCAAAATTGCACGAGAAGCATCGGCAATCGGATCTTGTAAATCATCCCCTTCCGTTAATACGGTGAAAAACGCAGTGATCGAGCCTTGCTCTGGGCTACCATTACCCGCCCGCTCAACCAGTGCGGGCAGTTTGGCAAATACCGAAGGTGGATAGCCTTTTGTCGCTGGCGGTTCGCCAACAGAAAGCGCAATTTCACGTTGCGCTTGAGCAAAACGGGTCAGTGAGTCCATCAACAGTAAGACGTCTAAGCCTTGATCACGAAAGTATTCAGCAATCGTCAATGCGGTTTGACAACCTTTCAAACGCATTAAAGGTGAAGAGTCAGCCGGAGCAGCTACCACGACAGAACGTTGACGGCCGTCCACTCCCAAAATTTCTTCAATGAACTCTTTAACTTCTCGTCCACGTTCACCAATTAGGCCAACCACAACCACTTGTGCTGTTGTCCCTCGAGTCATCATGCCAAGCGTGACCGATTTACCGACACCAGAACCAGCAAAAAGACCAATACGCTGTCCTTTGCCAACGGTAAGCAGACCATTAATCGCTTTGATCCCGACATCTAGAGGTTCTGAGATAGGTTTACGTGCAAGCGGGTTGATTGGCTCGGCATTAAAGGAAGCACGTTTTTCAGTGTAGATAGGGCCAAGTCCATCGAGTGGATTACCCACACCATCAATAACACGGCCAAGCAATTCCATACCAACAGGAAGACCCGTTTCACTGGTAAGTGGTGTAACTTTGGCGCCTGGAAGGACACCAGTAATTTGCTCTGATGGCATAAGGAATAGGTTTTCACCGGAGAAACCAACAACTTCAGCTTCTGTTTCTCCGTGCATGGTTTCAACTTTACACAAGCTACCAATTGGCGCACGACAACCTGTTGCCTCGAGTGTTAAACCCACGACACGGACTAGCTTTCCCGAAGCGACCGGACGACAAGTCAGTCCTTCCGTTTTGTACTGCCCAAGTCGCTCTGCCAGCGCCAGCATTACTCACCACCTTGATGGCGATTAACACCACAAAACGTCTGGATAACGCTACGTATGCGATCTTCCATACGATAATTAACGCTCGACTCACCCGCTTCAATCTGAACGTCACCGCGATTTAGCGCAGGCTCGCTAAGCAACGTCCAGTTGCGGAAATCCAATTCTTTTTCACCGTATGCAGAGCGAATGATCTCCACATCGTCAGGATGCAGTTTTAAGGTGATCGCGTGGCCTGAAATCGGTAATGACTCTACGGATTCTTTGATGGTATCTAATATGATCTGAGGGTTGGTTTGAACTTCAACATGCACCACTTCTTTCACCAGCGTCAGCACCATCTCAACCAACTGTTTTTCAACTTGAGCATTCATCAACTCAAGCGGTTGAGCAAACTGATTTGCTAACCCCACGAAGGTTTCAACTTGTTGTTGAATAAATTCTTGTCCTGCAGCAACGCCTTCCAGTTTCCCGGCTTCAAGTCCTTCTTGATGACCTTCCGAGTAACCCTGTTCTTTGCCTTTATCGTAACCTTGCTTAAAACCGGCTTCTTGACCTTGGTGTAAACCTTCCTGATACGCTTGTTGCTTGATCAGTTCAATTTCTTCTTCTGTCAGTTCGGTCGGAACTTCTTCAACAGGTTCTTCAAAGTCAGGCATCCAACTTGGATCATAATTGAGGGCAGTTTCTTTGGCCTGCTGATGGATTTCTTTGCCGTAGTCAGGCAAGCCCCAGCGCGTAGGCTGTTGCTCAACTATTTCATCGTCTGATAAACGTAAAAAACCACGCTTTCTTTCACCTGACATTGAATTTCAACTCTCTATTAACTGCATTACAAGAATTCGTCTGCACCACCAGACAACATCAGCTCACCAGCATCTGCCATGCGTCGTGCAATGGCCAGTACTTCTTTCTGAGCAGCCTCCACATCCGAAACTTTAATCGGTGGCATCGCTTCGAGATCATCACGCATCATCTCAGCTGCACGCTTAGACATGTTCTTGAAGACTTTATCTCGCAATGGATCATCAGCGCCTTTAAGGGCTTTCTGCAGTACATCTTGAGGCACATCACGCAGCAATTTCTGAATACCACCGTCGTCCACTTCGATAAGGTTTTCGAACACAAACATGAGATCTTGAATTTGAGTGGCCATGTCTTCGTCCTGATCGCGAATTTGCTCCATCAGGACGCCTTCCATGTTGTTGTCCATGTAGTTCATGATTTCGGCAGCGGCTTTTAGGCCACCAATTTTGGCGGCTTGTGCACCAGCTTGACCTGCAAACTGCTTCTCCATGATTTCGTTCAATTCAGCAAGAGCTGAAGGTTGAACTTCTTCTAGGTTTGCAATACGCATTACCAAATCGAGACGGTCACGTTCAGCAAACTGAGTAAGGATTTCAGCAGACTGATCAGGCTCTAGATACGACAATACAATGGTTTGGATCTGAGGGTGCTCGTTAATAATGATGCTGGCCACCTGACGTGGGTCCATCCATTTCAATGAGTCTAAGCCCTTCGAGCCAGTACCCAACAAGATCTGGTCAACAAGGTTGTTTGCTTTATCTTCACCCAGCGCCGCCACTAAGGCATTACGCATGAAGTCTTCGCTGCCCATACCAATGTTGGTGTATTTCTGAATATCTTCTAGAAAAGCTCGATGAACGGCACCGACCTTTTCTTGACTTAAATCTGCTGCGCGAGCCATGGCACTACCTACTCGCTGCACCTGTTTTGGTTCTAAATGGCGAATGATACCCGCTGCATCTTCTTCATTAAGACTAAGAAGCAGAATTGCAGCACGTTCTTCACCCGGGATCGCTGATATATCCACGGCGTTCTCTACATCCTCACCGCTCTCTCCCTGAGGTACTATTTCATTAGGCATCTTGCATCCAATTCTTCACTACTTGTGCCGCCAGCTCTGGCTCGTTCGCAACGAGCGCACGAACCGCTTTCAGCACATCTTCATCTTTATGCAGATTTGGCAGGTCAATTGTTGAACCAAATTCAAACAATTCACCACCGTCCATATCTGCACCAATTAAACTGGTTTCACCATCAGCACCAATTGGTAACCCATCCGGTCCGTAGAGTTGATCATCGTCTTCATCCGCAGCTGGGTTGAGCAGTTTCTTCATCGCAGGGCGAACAAGAACCAAAACCACAACAATGATGACCAACGCACTGGCAAACCAACGAATCCAGTCGTTGAAGTTCGGGTGTTCCCAAATCGGTACATCTTGAACCACTTCAAGTTCAGGCTCAGCAAATTGCATACTCAGTACATTCAGCAAATCACCACGATTCTGATCAAAGCCCACCGCACCAATCAGCACCTGACGAATCGAATTCAGCTCTGCATCCGTAAGTGGGGTATAAGTCGTTTCTCCACTATCAGGATTGACTACCGCACGATTCTTAATAGCAACGGCAACCGTTTGGCGATTCACTACGCCAGACTGACGACGTTCATGGCTGATGGTTGTGTCTAACTCAAAGTTGCGTGTCGCCTCTTTATGAACAGAGCCCTGACCAAGCAACGTGCCATCCTTCATTTGTGCCACGTCTTGAGGTATCGATGCATCAGCAGGCGGCTGATTACTAAGCGCTCCGGGAACACCAGCAACAACATTACCGTTATTATAGTCTTCCAGCGTGTATTCACTTCGAGTTGAAGGAGTATTCGGGTCAAACTGTTTACGAGTTTGCTCGATGGCACTGAAATCTAACTGAATATCAACTTGCGCGGTATAGTTGCCAAAACCGAGGATAGGGATAAGTACGGAGTCAATTTTTTCACGCAAGGCTTGCTCTTGTTTGCGTTCCAATTCATGTTCTTTACGCCTTGCAGCAGATGCTGGGTCTTGTGAGCCAGAGCTTAGCAAACGGCCATGTTGATCCGTTACCGTGACGCGGTTTGGCTTCATGCCAGGAACCGCACTGGCCACCATATCAACAATTGAATCTACTTCTTCTTGTTTCAGTGATGTCCCCATACTCAGTGTCAAGAACACAGAAGCTGACGCTTCTTGGTTATGACGTACAAAAACACTCTGCTTCGGCAAAGCCAACAAAACTCGCGCTTTGCGAACTTGCTTCATCTCTTCAATTGCTTTTGACAGCTGACGCTCACGACTGAGTTTCAAACGTTCTTGCTCTAGTCGCTGAGAAACACCAAAGCCCATGTCTTGTAATAGGATTTCATCGCCAGCATTGGTTTGCTGGTTCAGCCCCGCACGAACCATATTGAGCTTGAGGCTGTTGTAGTCGCTCACTGGCACCATGATGGTGTTGCCATCAAGCTTATAGTCTTGTTTTTGCTGATCAAGGTAATCCAGAACAGGGATCAGCTCTTCGGTTTCATAGGCGCCCAATGGACGCATTTCTGGCTCTTTAACCCAGAAAAACAGCATGACGATCAACGCAACACAAATGGATATGGAAAGCACCAAGACGACTTGACGTAGCAGATCAAGATCGCCAACGGCCATATCAAACTTTGAGCTACTTTGCTCATCGATATCGGGGTTTTGCGCATCCATACCAAGATCGGTATCCGAATGCGCGACCATAGCGGTATCGGTTGGCGTATCGGTTACAGCGAGGTCGGTTGATTGGTTTTGTTCAGACACAGACGTCACCTAACTTACACTGGCATGTTCATCAGTTCTTTGTACGATTCAACTAACTTGTTGCGTACCTGAATAGTGGCATCAAATGCCACGCTAGATTTGTTACGTGCAATCATGACATCCGACAATGAAACATTTTCATCGCCACGATCAAAACGCATCTGAAGGTTGCCAGACGTCTTTTGTAAACCATTGACGTTATTAATGGCATTGTTGAGCATCGCTCCAAAGTCAGCACCTACTTTCTGCCCAGTCGCTGCTGGCTTTGAATTTGCAGCTTCAAGCATCATTGCTTGCATTTCGCCTTGTAATCCATCAATTCTCATCGCTACCTCAGATGTCAACTCTTTGACCAAACGTTAGTTATAAACATGACGCTGCAAAGAGCATGCCATTTCATACGTTAGAATTAGTTAGGAATTTCAATGCCTGCATCGCGCATTTTGGCGAGCTTGTAGCGCAGCGTTCTTGGGCTAATCCCAAGCTTCTCAGCCATTTCTTTACGTCGGCCATTACATTCGCTCAATGTATCCAGAATAATGGCGTACTCTTGATCTCTCAGTTCTCCACCTAAGCCAGCTCCGCCCATATTTCGAGACAAATCGGGTTCAGCGATAGGCCTAACATCAGGAACGATCGTCCCCTGCCCTTCAACAACGTGTTGCAAGCTTGAAGCGTCTTGCCAATCAATGCCTTCAAGTAAGATATGCTCACTACTCACATGGCTGTTCTCACTGAGGATCAAGGCACGCTGAACCACATTATCAAGCTCACGCACATTACCTGGCCAACCGTACGCTAGAAGTTTATTGACCGCGTCTGGACTCACACTTGGTACTGGCATACCCAGTTTTTTACAGTGGCGTTCAATCAAGTGGTTTGCTAATGGTTCAATATCTCCCTTACGCTCACAAAGCGCTGGCCATGCAATTGGGAAAACATTGAGGCGATAATAAAGGTCTTCTCGGAAATTCCCTTCTTGCACATATTGCTTCAGATCTCGGTTACTGGTTGCTAACACCCGAACGTCTAACTTGATACTTTTACGGCTGCCAAGGCGCTCAACTTCACGCTCTTGCAATACGCGCAACAATTTGGCTTGCAGGTTTAAGTCCATTTCACTGATTTCATCAAGCAAAATGGTACCGCCTTGTGCTTGTTCAAATTTACCAGGGCATGCCTGAACCGCCCCCGTAAAGGCTCCTTTCTCGTAGCCAAACAATGTCGCTTCCAGCATGTTGTCGGGAATAGCAGCACAGTTAATCGCTACAAAAGGGCCATCTTTACGATTCGACGCGTTATGGATATAACGCGACATCACTTCTTTACCTGAACCACTTGGACCAAGCACCATCACGTTTGCATCGGTTTTTGCGACTTTATCAGCCAGCGTAAGTAGCTTGATACTTTTCTGGTCAGCCACAACAGCATCACCATTATCATCTGATTTAACTGGAGCATAGCGGCTTACCATATTCAGCAATACTTCGGGGGCAAATGGCTTCGCCATGTAATCAATCGCACCGTCTTTCATAGCTGAAACAGCATCTTCAATATTGGCATAAGCCGTCATCAATAAAACCGGTAGATTTGGCCAGTGTTGTTTGATATTACGGAGTAACGCTAACCCTCCCATACCCGCCATTTGAACATCCGATACCACGATATCAACCGTATTGGATTTGAGTTTAACCAACGCATCTTCAGCGCTGTCAGCTTCCAGCCACTCATAGCCCGCTAGAGCTAAAGTATCGACCAGCGCTTCGCGCAAGCCTTCATCATCTTCAACGATCAGTACTTTGCTTTGAGCCATTTTCTATTCTCCAGTAGTCAAATCTTGGGTTGGTTGCTGCTCGCGATCAAGCGGGATGCAGATGGTAAAACACGCACCATCCCCTTCTTCTGAAATCAGTTCTAACCTTCCATCATGTGCGCGACACACCATCTGAACGACAGCGAGACCGAGACCGGTTCCTTGTGAGCGTGTGGTGAAGAAAGGTTCCATAATTTTGCTTTGCAGTTCTGGGGGAACACCAGGACCACTGTCTTGAACTGAGATTTTCAGTTCACCATTCACCGGGCGGAAAAACACGTCAATTTGAGAGGCTTTACCCGCAATTTGTATCGCATTCATAACAAGGTTACTCAGCGCAGAAGCAATCGCATTCGCGTTACCCAGTAAGGTGGTTTGTTCTTGTTCAACTTCAAGGTGATAGTCGATATTGTTGTTTTTCACTGCCGCTTCAACCATTGGAGAAAACTCCGATACCAACGCTTCAACAGTGAAAGGTTTAACCACTTTATTGTCGCCGCCTTTGGCAAACAGCAACATGTCATTGACCTGTTTTTCTAGATCATGCAATCGATCCATTAGTTTGGTTTGAAAGCGATCTTTGGTAGCGGTAGGAAGGTTGGGAGCAGCAAGGTTCGAAGCATACAACATTGCGCTAGATAAAGGTGTTCGCACTTGGTGAGCCAGTGACGCTACCATTCGGCCAAGTGATGAAAGGCGTTGTAGATCGCTCACTCTGGCCTGCAATAAACGGGTTTCGGTTAAATCCGTAATGAGAATAAGTTGCCCAGTTTCAGAGGCAGAAATAGCCAACCGAACTTTGCGGCCATTGATGAGCGAGATTTCATGACCATCGTCCTCACGCGGAGAGAATGCTTGCTGAATGATCGCAAACCATTTTTCTCCTACTAAAGGGGTTTCAAGTAAACGATGTGCTTCAGGGTTTGCTTCGCGCACTACACCTTGCGTATCCAGCAAAATCACGCCAGCAGGCATAACGTCGAGTACCTGTTGATACCGTTCGACTTGTTGCTCCAACGAGCCGAGATGAGTTTGATTTTCTTGTGACGAAACTGAATGCATGTCGTATTTCTGCCTATAAAACAACAATAGCTTGGAATGCAGAAAGCATGCCAAGCTATTTTTCTTTATATTTCAGAAAGTTATACTACAGTCGACTTTTTGACAGCGTGGTTAAACTAACGTTGAAGATTGTACTTACGCATTTTCTCAACCAGCGTTGTCCGACGCATTCCCAGCATATCAGCCGCTCTTGCGACCACACCGCCTTGCGCTTCTAATGCTTGGTTGATCATATTCACTTCAAGATCAGCTAACATTTCTTTCAAGTTAACCCCCTCAGCAGGAAGTTCTTGAGGTCCTTCACCGCTATCTGGGAATGTCTCTGAATTTTCTAAGCTGAAGTTCTCTGAGAAGATATCTTGTAATACTTCACGCTCTTGTTCTTCAACAGAGCCAAAGCCATGATACTCAGGTTGGAACTCAGGGATATCACTATACCGATACTTTGTTGGTAGATGGTTCACATCCACTAAACTGTTCGGATAGAGAATAATCATGCGCTCAACAAGGTTAGCCAATTCACGTACATTACCCGGCCAATCATGTTCCATCAGCGAGTTAACTGCACGTGGCGTAAAGCAAATTGGTTGCGCCCCTTCAGCTTCCAAGCGCGTCATTAATTCTTGGAGCAGTAGCGGGATATCTTGTTTACGCTCACGCAGCGCTGGCATTTCAATCGGGAACACGTTGAGACGATAGTACAAGTCTTCACGGAACGACTCATCATCAATCATGGTTTCCAAATTACGGTGGGTTGCCGCCACGACACGAACATTTGCACGTATGGTTGTGTTACCACCAACACGCTCAAAGCAGCGCTCTTGCAATACGCGCAGTAACTTCACCTGCATCGACATTGGCATATCGCCAATCTCATCCAAGAACAAGGTGCCACCTTCAGCCAGCTCAAAGCGACCTTTACGGGCTGTAATTGCACCGGTGAACGCCCCTTTCTCGTGACCAAATAACTCACTTTCGAGTAAGTCTGGTGGTATCGCACCACAGTTGATCGGCACAAATGGCCCACTGCGACGAGAAGAATGGTAGTGGATATTTCGTGCAACGACTTCTTTACCTGTTCCCGATTCACCAAGAATCAACACGTTCGCTTCCGTCGCTGAGACTTGCTCAATCAGGTGACGAACTTCTTTGATCCCCATACTCTGACCAACCAGACTACGGAATAACGTATTTTTACGTGCAGATGCAAGAACGTTTACGCCTTTACGGCCAAGAAAATCTTTGCAGTGACGCAGTGCTTCACTAAGTTGCGGATAATTGAGAGGGTATTCCAAATCACCTACGTAATTAGGCAATTCTTCAACAGGATAAGAATGCTTACCCGCGATCAATAAAGGAACGTGGTTTGCGTGATTGAGTTTCTCACTTAGCTCAACAGTCAAATTTTTGCTTTGTAATGAGCCTACGATGCAGCCAGCCCATACTTCTGTCCAATCCAGTTCACTAACTTGATCCGACGAGATAGCTTCACACTGCTCTCCGACAAATTCTAATATGTTACTCAGATTGATGCGCGCGGCAGCATCATCTTCAATCACGAGTATTTTTGCTAAACCTTGCATAGGTGTGAATATTTGCCCTAATTTAAAACGTTGTAGCTGCGTTTTTTAAAATCGACGTTTAATTAATATAGGTGGTCGTCAAACATTAGACAATGTCAAAAAAACAGCAACAAAAAAAGCCACTAGGCTAAGAGTGGCTTCTATTCTATTTGATAAAAAAAATAAGGCAACCGAGCAATTACTCCATGTGACCTTTTACCAAAAGCAAAACGTAAACTTATGGATATTAAGTTAAATTTATCAGAATTGGCTTACATACCAACATCAGATGCAGTGAGGTTATGGAATTCTGTTGGGATTTGATCCCACGCTGATTTAATTTCGCGAATGATATCAATAACGTCATCTAGCATTTCAGGGTTATTTTGATGGTTTGCCGCAGTAATTTGAGTGATCATAAATTCATAAAGTTGATCTAAATTACGTGCAATATCTCCACCATCGTCCATCGATAAGCAACTGCGTAAGCTGATAATAATATCTAACGCTTTACCGAGGCGCTCTCCTTTTTGAGGGACATTGCCCTGTTGCATCGCTGCTTTAGCTTGAATCAGACGTTCAATCGCACCAGCCATCAACATTTGAACAATTTTATGCGGAGAGGCCGCACTGAGCTGGCTATCTACTGATACCTTCTTGTAAGCCTGTAACGAACCACGCATAACTTTCCTCTTAAATTCATAAAAACTTTTTGTATTGTTGCACCGATTTATTACCGTACCGATACTTGTGCAGTGCCTGACCCACTTGGTCAGTTTTTTCTTGCAACAAGGCAACAATGCTTTGTGTCTCCTCAATCGCTTGCTGCCACTGAGAAGTCTTTGCCAGTTCCGGACTTTGCTTTATTAAGTCTAGTAAACTTTGCAATATCTGTTCCCTTCTATCGACCAATTGGCCAATTTCTTCAGGATTTATTTCCTCATCCTTAAGCAGTAGACGAATATCGTGATCCATTTCACTTAAGAGAGTTAACTTCGCCTGATTATTATCCGCCCAGCGCATTCATCATCCCTGCCAATTGAGATTGCATTTTGCTCGTGGCGTCTTGCATCGCCGAAAATTTGGCATGCGTACGTTTTTCTAAACTATCCATTCTTCGGTCTAGTGCCGCTTGGTCATCTTGCAGGCGATACGTTTTATCAATCATGCTTCGCTCACGAGTCCGAATTGACCCCGTAACACCCGTCATTCCTTGGATCGCATCTTCTACCCGCTTAGCAAAGCCTTGATTACCACCAAAGAAGTCTTCTAGTTTATTGAAGTTATTGTTGATCTGGCGATCAAGCATGTCGTAATTGATCTCTAGCGTCCCTTGACGCGTAGTGGTAATGCCAAACTCCGTCAGTGACTTTAAGTCTTCTGGCGCTTGTTCGATTGATGAAGAAAAGACTGCTTTTAAACGTGAATCCGCATTGCGAACAATACTATCGCCAGACAAGGGCCCTGACATGCCCGTTCTTGGATCCACTCCCGACAATTCATTTGAGACCTGATAGAACTGGTTATAAGCCGCCACAAATTGCTCAATGTCTTCCCGTACACCTTGGCGGTCATATTCAATATCAATTTCCGAAGCTGGTTTACCCAGTTCGGTGCGGCCTTTCAGAGTTAAATCGACCCCTTCTATCGCATCTTCAATAATATTGTTGTGGCTTGATAGCACAGCAACACCATCAAGAAGTACCTTAGAGTCCTGCGCAGTTTGAACCTCTGTCATACCTCGGTAGGAATCAAATGCTGCTTGAGCCGCTTTGAGAGCGGCCTGAGCTTGATCAACTCGTTCTAAATAAGCACGCTCTTCGGGCTCCATTTTGGCCCGTTCCATCTGTTTCGCTTGCTCTGGGGTCAGCTCACCACTTGCGATGGCTTTATCAATTGCGGCCTGTTCTTGTGCAAGCTGTTGTTCCAACTTCGCTTGCGCTTCTTTTGGTGTCACATAAGAATCCGTTAAAGTGCCTGATGCGGTGTTGCTCCACCCGGGTACATCTGGTGCTTTTTCTTGTGCCTTACCATCAAGTTCAGGCTCTGGTTCCCAATATGAATCCAGTAAAGTCCCTGATGCCGTTTCACTCCAGCCCGGAATTCGCTCTTCTGGCTTGAGGTATTTTGAGGCTGCAATCCCCGCATTTGCGGCCGCCGTCATCGCGCTTGAAGACATTTCGTTGTCTGGCGTCGCTTCTTTCGCTGCATTCGGGTCTTTTTGAATCGCCGCTTGTTTAGCAGAACCGGCAATTTCCTGATCGACAACTTTTGCCGCTTCGATATTTTTCTCAGCGATCTTATCGGCAACAGCTTGTTCATCAGGCGTTAGGGGAGATATTAGATCTTGCGCTGTCGCACGAGCTTTCTCTAAATCGCGTACGCGTTGCTCTAATGTTTTGTATTCGAGTTTTTTGAGCGGATCACCGGTTTGTGCTTCAACATTGAGTTTAATTTGGTGATCTTCGCCAGAAAGGTTTGATGCCACGATCAATCGTGGACCTTGTACATCATTGATAACTGAGGCTCTTACCCCAGGATTACTTTTGCTGTCATTGATACCACGGACGATGTCAACCAGTTTCGAATTTTGCTGAACATCAATGGTAAATTCTTTACTACCTAACGAAACCTGCAGCTTACCCGGACCAAATTTTGCGTCTTTTTCTAAAACATCAGACGCAACCTTGTGGCTTTGGGCAAGCTGCAACACATCGACAGCGTATCTACCAGCGATAGCTTCAGTGGTTGCCGTCGCCGACACAACGCCTTCATCACTCGTATCCACTTTACGCGCGGCAAAGGCTTTTTCCTGACGAAAATTTGTCATCAGGTTTTTCATCGTATCCAGCGACTCTCTGAGCCGGCCATAGGCACTGATACTGGAATCAATTTTGGCGTGCTCGTTGTCGATACGCTGCTGTTTAGGCACGCGCTCCGCATCAACAATTTTGCTAACCATGGAATTGATATCCATGCCAGTGTTCATCCCCAGTGGGCCAAAACTCATTCAATCACCTCAAAACGGTCGACTACACCTTATCGTTCACCAGCCCTGATGAATAACGGGCTGTTTGAGCTCTAAGACGACGCAATATTTCCAACATTTCCTCATCGGGTATCTGACGGATAATATCGCCAGTACTCGCTTCGTAAATGGTCACAACATCTCTTCCGGCTTCTTCATCGACCCGGAAAGATAAACCAGTATTGATGGACGCAATGAAATCATTCATTTGCTCCACCATTCGTTCCCGCTCTGCCCTATTTAACCTCTCGCGTTCTTTTGCCAGCTCGATGGCCTTTTCGACAGTTTGCGTGGACTTCTGGCTTACCTCAGAGGGTTGCTTCCCTTCCGATTTAGAGGAAATACGTTGATTTCCATCATGTTCTGAAGCAATTTTAGTGCCACTTTGTGAGCCGTAAGGCTGGATGTTCGATGTGTAGGATGGTATTTCCATAACAATCTCCCTTCCACCTTATAGGTGAGCAATATTGCTATTGCTTTTCCCAATAAGCTCCAATCGAACCTATCGATTAACCTAATAAGCTAAGAGCTGCCGATGGTGACTGTTTCGCTTGCGCCAGAACCGAAGTACTTGCTTGCTGCAAAATCTGAGATTTTGTCATCTGCGTCGTTTCTTTTGCATAGTCAGTATCCAAGATACGGCTTCGAGATGCGTTAACGTTCTCGTTAATGTTATCGAGGTTGTTAATCGCATGACCAAAACGGTTCTGGAATGCACCCAGTTCAGCACGTTGGCTATCTACGGCCTTCAAAGCACCATCAATCACTGAAACAGCCATCTGAGAGCCCGCGACTGTACTCACATCAACATCAGCAACGGTCACATCTTGAGCCGCACCAAAACCAATGTCTGTACCTAACGCACCACCAATGGTTACATCACCAGAGACTTTCTGCGTTGCCGCAAACAGCTGAAGCTTGCCATCTTCACCAACGGAAGCTTTCACATCTTCACTTTGACCGTTGATATAGGTTGCAAGCTGTTCTATGTCATCACCGACTTTCGCGTTAATCGTCAGATTTTGTGC
The DNA here is from genome assembly GCF_050113675.1 of Vibrio sp. TRT 21S02. NCBI lineage: Bacteria > Pseudomonadati > Pseudomonadota > Gammaproteobacteria > Vibrionales > Vibrionaceae > Vibrio > Vibrio sp. TRT 21S02. The sequence continues at coordinate 72,956 of NZ_JBNJOI010000014.1, read as the reverse complement.
ATCACCATGTTTATCAGTATAGCTCATCGTCATTTCTGTCGTACCGGCCTCAACGGTCCAGTCTGCGGCTTTACCCGCAGCAGCAGTGTACGATTTACCACCCATGTCCATAGTGTCTGAACGCATGTTGCCCATGGTCAGCATTACTGCTTCACCCGAGCTCGCGCCGATTTGAAAAGATTGGCTACCAAAACCGCCATTAAGCAGTTTGTTACCACCAAAAGATGTGGTTTCTGCGATACGGTTTAGCTCATCATTTAGAGCAGATACCTCTTCCTGAATTGCAAGTCGTTCGGAACGAGAGTTCGAACCGTTCGATGATTGCAACGAAAGATCACGCATACGTTGAAGAATGTTGGTGGTCTCGTTCATTGCACCTTCGGCAGTTTGTGCAATCGAGATACCATCGTTCGCGTTCTTCACCGCCATGTCCAAGCCACGGCTTTGAGAAGTCAAACGGTTAGATATTTGTAAGCCAGCAGCATCATCACGGGCACTATTTATTTTATAGCCCGATGACAAACGCTCCATCGACTTATTCATACCGTCAGCAGCGTTGTTTAAATAACGCTGTGCGGTCATCGCCGACACGTTCGTGTTTACGTTAATTGCCATAATTGATCTCCTTAGGCATATGAGGGCGATGCATCGCAGTGTCTCTCACCTCACTTTGACGCATCTCATTTCTCTCAGTCTCTTAACGGCCGCCCCTAAAATAGCTTTAGAGAAAAAATGAACTTTTTTCCGAATTTCATGTTTTGAGCGAGAAAACGTGATCGCTTTCAAATAGGCAACGCTAAATATTGGCGAAAAGAAGGAGATGAGCTAATGGAGAAATTTAGGCATAAAAAAATCCAGCCGAAGCTGGATTTTTTTCGCTTTAGATATGATTAACCAAGTAGGCTCAATGCTGAGTTTGGCGCTTGTTTTGCCTGTGCCAAAATAGAGCTTGATGCTTGAGAAAGAATTTGCGACTTGGTTAGCGCCGTTGTTTCTTTCGCGAAGTCGGTATCTTTGATACGGCTCTTCGATGCGTTTACGTTTTCGTTAATGTTATCTAAGTTGTTAATCGCGTGGTTAAAGCGGTTTTGGAATGCACCCAACTCTGCACGGTGGCTATCTACATACTTCAGTGCAGTATCGATAATTGCAACCGACTCTTGAGCACCGCCAACTGATGTTACATCAATCGTATCCACCGTCACAGCTTGCGCAGCACCCATGCTCAGCTCACCCGCTAGACCACCAGAGAATGCAACCGCACCATCAACTTTATTGTTACCAGCGAAGACTTGTAGCTGACCATCTTCGTTTACCGATGCTTTTACCATATCGGTTTGACCGTTGATGTAGGTTGCTAACTCTTCAATATCATCACCTTCTTTCGCAGTGATATTGATGGTTTGAGCAACACCAGCTTTATCTGTCAGGTTGATAGTTAAATCGTTCGCACCCGCTTGTACAGACCAGTCTTTGTCTTTTCCATTAGCCGCTTGGTAACTTGAGCCACCCATACCTGTGGTGTCTGAGCGCATGTTGTTTAGTGTCAACATTACTGCTTCACCATTATCGGCACCGATTTGGAAAGACTTCGTTGAATAGGTGCCGTTAAGTAGCTTGTTACCACCAAAAGATGTCGTTTCTGCGATACGGTTTAGTTCATCATTCAATGCTGTGATTTCTTCTTGAATCGCAACACGCTCTGATTTTGAGTTTGAGCCGTTTGCTGATTGTAGAGACAAGTCACGCATACGCTGTAGGATGTTGGTACTTTCATCCATTGCACCTTCAGCAGTTTGAGCAATAGAAATACCGTCATTCGCGTTGCGTACCGCTACATCAAGACCACGACTTTGAACATTCAAACGGTTTGAAATTTGTAGACCTGCGGCATCATCTTTTGCGCTGTTAATTTTGAAGCCAGAAGATAGACGCTCCATTGAAGTCTGTTGTGCATTTGTCGCGCTATTTAGGTAACGCTGCGCTGTCATTGCTGATACGTTAGTGTTTACATTCACTGCCATGGTGATTTCTCCAATTGATTTTCCGATGTATCCGGTTTCCGACGTCTCGGAAAACCAAGTAGTTCTCTCAAAGTTACTTTTATTAACGGCATGCTTTTCTAAATCTTTAGGGAAAAAGTAAGTTTTTTTAGAAAAAAGTACCGTTAGAAGGTGAAACGTGATGAGTTAATAGAAAAAGGTAAAAAAGTCGTTTTTTTTACTAAAGGTTCTGAAACTGCTGTCGATACCTCACTCTTATCCTAATAATGTTAGAGCAAGGTTTGGCTGTTTCTTTGCCTGAGCAAGTATTGATGTACTCACTTGTTGAAGGATTTGCTGCTTCACCATTTGCGTGGTTTCTTTTGCATAATCGGTGTCTTTAATACGACTGTTTGATGCAGCAAGGTTTTCATTCACATTGGCCAAGTTATTAATCGCATGATTAAAGCGATTTTGCTTAGCTCCTAAATCTGCACGATGGCTATCCACGTATTGCAGAGCGGTATCAACGATTGCCACTGCGCGCTGCGCACCACCAACGTTGGTTATGTCAATATTATCAACCGCTTCATATCCCACTAACCCGAGCTGCAATTCACTGGCTAGGCTGCCGGAAAACGACACCGTTCCTGATGTTTCCTTTCCGGCCATAAAGAGCTGCAATTGCCCTTCCTCATTGACAGACGCCGACACCGCATCCGTTTGACCGTTGATATAAGTGGCTAGCTGTTCGATGTCATCGCCTGCTTTAGCGTTGATCTGAATGGTTTGTGACTGGCCACCAGCATCGGTATAGCTCATCACTAACTCATTGCTGCCTGCTTGTACGTTCCAATCCGCCCCTGCTTTCGCCGCAGCTTGGTAACTAAAACCACCCATAGCGATAGTATCCGAACGCATGTTATGCAGAGACAACATCACTGCCTCGCCTGAAGCCGCTCCAATTTGAAATGAAGATTCTCCAAACGAACCATTGAGCAATTTTCGACCACCAAAAGCGGTCGTTTCAGCAATTCTGTTCAATTCATCATTCAAAGCGGCCATTTCTTCTTGTAAGGCTTGTCGCTCAGCTTTGCTGTTGGAGCCGTTTGCGGACTGCAAAGACAAATCTCGCATCCTTTGCAAGATATTGGTGGACTCATTCATTGCCCCTTCTGCGGTCTGCATAATTGAAATGCCGTCGTTCGCATTTCGCATTGCCACATCAAGACCTCGCATTTGCGATTCGAGTCGATTGGATATTTGTAGGCCAGCGGCATCATCCTTTGCACTATTAATACGATTCCCTGAAGACAAACGCTCCAGAGATTGGTTCAGCATAGTCGTCGCGTTATTTAGGTAACGCTGTGCTGTCATTGCTGAAACATTAGTATTAACCGTGATTGCCATAATGCCGTAAATTTAGTTGATGAGTTCCATCTTTATATATCGACAAAAAAACGGCTTTCTTTAACGAAAAAACCGAGCAGATAATGCTCGGTTTTTGTTCTGAATGAATCAGTTAGTCATCTAAATACGATCACTTTAGCTTGACGTTTTGCAGTAGCTCTACTGAAGGTGCAAAGAAATAGGCACCAGTAACCGCTTTCGAAAATCGCAGCAATTGGTCTGTTTTACCGTCTGTAACACCATACATGCTTTCTAGCATCGCTTTAAAGTTATGTAGTGTGTTGCAATAAGCAATAAACAGCAAACCGTGTTCACCCGATGCAGAGCCGTAAGGTAGGCTGTGACGAACGATTTTTAGCCCTTTACCTTCTTCTTTAATATCAACACGGCCAACGTGTGAAGCGGCTGGCACATCATCAAGCTCAATAGAATCTGGCTTAGTACGACCCACCACTTTTTCTTGTGCAGAGATATTTAAACGGTTCCAAGCAGGAAGGTTATGTACAAAACGCTGCACCATTACATAGCTACCACCAGCCAGTTCCCCTTGAGGAATGATCGCCACGGTTTGGCGTGCTTCATCTTTCGGGTTTTCAGTTCCATCGACAAAGTCTGTCATATCACGCGAATCAAGGTAGCGGTAACCATAGGTTTCATCCACGACTTCCACATCTTCAGCTACTTCAGCCAATAGCTTACGTAGTACATAAAAGTGCAAATCATGACGTTGAGAGTGGCAGTGGATCAATACATCCACATCACTTGCTGGTGCAACAGCATCACCCTCACCTAAGACAGGAAAATCAATCAGATCTTCTGGCATTGGCGCATCGAGTTGCTGCCAAAAAGCCTTGGTAAAAGCAAGGGAGAGAGTCAGTTCCGCACCAGGCTGGCTTTGGTTTAGCTCTTCAACCAAAGCGGGTAATGCTTGCAGTTGAACTAAAACTTTTGATGGGTTCTGACATACTTTGATCTGAGTGTATAACGCAAATGGGCCTGCGGTTGGCAGGATTGCACTCTGAGGTTGTGACATATTATTTCCTCACATTATTATTTTTTGCTCAGTGTAGTGACTTTCACACTATGCACTTTGATTATGATCAGTCTAGTGTTCGATGCTGTAATTTTGAGTTTTCTTATGCCTGAGGTATTGCGAGTGCATCCCTAACCGTTTTGCTTTTACGTAAATACAGGATAAACCAAAGCAATAAAACAAGGGTGGCCGCATTTGCCCAGCTAAATGCACCAAGCTCAAGATAAATGTGGTACAGGGTCTGGCCAAATTGAGCCAGCGCCGTCATTAACGTAATTCCCCGTCCCCAACTCACTATCTTATTAACCCAACGTCGCTCGGGGTTACGCAAGCTGATCAACCACATTAATACAATGCTTGGTACGCCCATCATTAGGCCAAGATACAGCATCGAATGATCTGGATAAACGATACTCAAAATCTTACTGCCACTTTCTCTACTGGCACCCGCAACGACAAATACCACCCAAGCCTTAGCCATAAACATCCAGCCAAGCCATAACCAGCGAGGCGCTTTCAAAAAGCCATTGCTGTCATATTGTTCAATCGCGTATCGCACAAATCTATTCGTCGAAAATTAAGTTACGCTCACTGTAACTTAATGATTAGAAATTACTACTGCTAACTTTGTTTTGTCGATCGAACTCGACGCCAAGAGAAGAAAAGAAACAAGATAAGTAAAATGATGGGCGCTCCCCAAAGAAGAGCATTGGGTAGAGAAAAGCGCGGTTTATAGAGCACAAAATCCCCAAAGCGCGCCGTCATATACTCAACAACTTCTTGCTCACTATTGCCTTGGTTCATCATTTCAAACACCACCAAACGTAAATCTTTGGCGATAGGTGAGTTGGATTCAACGAGGTTCTGATTCTGGCATTGTGGGCAACGCAATGTTTTTGCCAATGCAATGGCTCTTTGTTGAATTTGTGGCGTGTGAAATTCAAACAGTTCTACTTGAGTTACAACGGCTTTATCTGCGGCGACGAACTCAGTGTCTACCGCGCCATTCACACTGCCAATGCTCAATACGGTGAAGACTAAAGCGACCCAAAATGCTTTCACAAGCAACCATCCTTATTCCGAAAAGTACGCAGCAAAGGAGCTTTGCCAAACAGAAGGTTTTAGCAAACCCGAGAATTTAAGGACGATTTTACCCTGCTGATCAACAAGGTATGTTTCTGGTGTACCCACTACCCCTAAATCTAATGCGACAAGCCCTTTGGGATCATAGATGATCTGCTGATATGGGTTGCCTTGAGCTGATAGATAACCGGAGGCCGCCATACGTTCATCCCGATAGTTAAGGCCAATAATCGGCACACCAGATTGGCTTAACTGCATTAAATAATCGTGCTCACGTTTGCACACGCCACACCATGAAGCCCATACATTCACAAGTTGGTACGGCTGCTGAAATATTTGAGTGGAGAGTGCCAAATCAGGCTCGTTTAAACTCGATGCTGAAAAGGCAGGAAATACTTTCACGACGCTTTGTTGGGTTCGATCGCTTTGCTGATAGAACAAACCAAATAAGATAACCGCAGCCATGCAAACGACAACGATAATGAGTAGGGAAAGGTTACGAGTTTTGGATCGCTTCATAGCTACGGGTAGTCAGTTTAAATGAACGGGTTAAATGGATCACACCACCTACCATACCAAGTAGTGCACCAAACCACACCCAACGAATATAAGCTTTGTATTGGAGTTTGACGGCGTAGGCATTCTGCGAAACTTTTTCACCAAGAGTGACGTAGTAATCGCCATGCCAAAACCGTTTGATTGCTGGCTCACTCATGTTCATGACTCTTACAGGGTAATGGCGTCGCTGAGGTAAAATGGTAAATCCGTTTGTGTCAGCACTGTAAAATTCGATCACACCTTGCTCAGCAGTGTAGTTGGGGCCAACCAACCACTGAGTTTCCTTATACGTTACTTGCCAGTCGTCAAACTGGGTAACAGTGCCGGGTTCTAGCTTCCGACTCAGTTCATAGGAGTGGTGCGCATTCATTGCCGCCCCTACCGAACAAACAGCAATACCAATATGTGCCCAGACCATAAAGGCCGTCTTGCTTGGTGCGCTAAGCCACAGCTTGGCGTGTGTTAACAAAACCCAAATGGCTAAACACCATACCAACCACACTAACAGCGAGTATTCACTAACCTGCACACCATATATACCGCTACCAAGAATGATGGCTGTCACCATCAAGGTGACAATTTGGTTTCGACTGACCGTACAGCCACTACGCCATTTCAATAACGGCACTATCCCAATACCCAGCAGAGCTAACAGTGCCATCGGTGTGATCAGTAAATTAAAATAAGGTGCGCCAACAGAAATATTTCCAAGCCCAAGCAGCTCATACACCATGGGATAGAATGTGCCTAAAAATACGGTAAAAGTGGCAATCGACAAAAGCCCAAGTGCCAGTAATAACACATAACTACGGCTCAACAGTGCTTGGATCGGTGCGGTTTTAATGTGCTCGGACTTTAGGATCAGTAATGAAAAACTACACAGCAGCACAACAACGAGAATAGCCAACAGTGCAATACCTTTGCCGGGGTCGACCGCAAACGCATGGACCGAAGTCAACACGCCAGAACGAACGATAAAGGTCCCTAAAATACTTAAACTGAATGTAATAAAGGCCAATGCAAAAGCCCATTGAGGAAACATCCGATGTTTTGAAGCACTCAACAACGCATGTAGCAAAGCCGTTCCAGTTAACCATGGCAGTAAGGAGGCGTTTTCTACTGGGTCCCAAAACCACCAGCCACCCCAGCCTAATTCGTAATAAGCCCACCACGAACCAAGCACAATCCCCGCAGTAAGAAATACCCACGCACTAATAGCCCAAGGGCGAGCCAGCTCAGCCCAATTGGTCATGACGGTGGATTGCAATAATGCCGCGCACGCTAAAGCGAGCACTGTTGAGTAGCCGATATAACCAAGATAGAGCAATGGAGGATGAAAAATGAGCCCAATGTCTTGCAGCATTGGATTTAAGTCACGACCTTCAGTCACATAAGCGGATGCGTACTCAAATGGGTTAGAAGCCAGTAATGTGAACCAACCAAATGCTGATACCAGCAAGCCCATGATCCACAACACATCACATTGAAATGTTTTCTGCCAACCTTTGGCAAAGCTAATCAATGCCGCCCAACCACTTAAGGTCATCACCCAAAATAGCATTGAGCCTTGATGCCCTCCCCATACCGCCGCCAGTTTATAAAAAACCGGCAATTGGGAATTAGAATGTGAAATCACATAATCAAAGCGAAACTGATCGGTAAAAAAGCAGTAGCCTAACGCAAATAAACTGAGTAAAGAGAGGAGGCTCACCAAACGTGAATTCGCAGCAATACTGATAGAATTACTGCTGCGATACCAACGGTGATAAACGTAGTGAACACTTTGCAGTGATGACAACACTACTGCAAGTATTAACGCACCAAGGCCAACCTCTCCTACTCCAATCATTTATACGATCGTCATCTGTCCAGCGTAAAGAATAAAGGTACGCAGCATCAGCACCCCGACTAGACTTAATGTGGTGACGATAAACACAAAACCACCAGAATGCTTGAGCGTTTTTGGAGCAATCGCATTCAGAGTCAGTGGCAGCAACATACCAATCAGCACCACCCCAATCCAAAACCAATTGGACCAGAACCCACCACCAATCGCATTCCACGCCGCCGCTTCATTTTGTCCACCACTAAAAATTAGCCCGGTAAAGAAGGTCACCAAAACGAACAGTTCAAATAACACAACTGGTCGCTCGAACCCATGAACCCAACTGACGCTTGGGCTGTGTGCTGACTCTTTGAATACCAAAATGCCAAACAGCAAACTGGCAGCCGCACCCGAAGATAAACTGGAGAACAAAAACAGAATTGGTAGCACCGGATTATTCAGCATTGGGTAGGTTTTGAGTGCTGACAATAAGAAGCCTGTGTAAGCCGCCAAAACAACCGCTAAAAGTCCAAGGAACAACTCAATCGCATTGGTGAACTTGCCAGACTTGATCAAGAACCCATCAATAAAATCAAGCAAACCACTTGGCAGTTTTCCTTCAAAGAAAGAAACGATCGGATGGCGGAATAAAACCCCAATCCAAACAAACAACACGATCATGTAGACTTGGAATAAAATTACCCCCATCGACATGACCGAGCTAGGATTGTAGTAAATCATGATCTTCCAGAACTCAAGTGGCTTGGTTAAATGAAAGATTAAGATCACTAAGCCCGCAATAATGCCAAATGGAGCAAGCCAAGCCATCGCTTTCATAATACCGTTGTTCGCCGGATCTCCTTCAATAACCTTACGTTTTAGATATATCGCAATCATGACTGCACCTGCCGACATCCCAGCAAGGAATAAATAGATAGCAATGATCCAATCCCATACCAGCGAGTCGAAGTGGAATGCACTTTCCCATCCATTCATAATTAAATCTCCCCTTTCTGGTGCGGTACTTTGTACAGCTTAGGCTTGGTGCCTAGATGTGCCTTGTCACGATAAACCACTTCAGTGTTTAACACTTGGCTGATCTCACTATTTGGATCGTTTAAGTCACCAAAAATCAGCGCTTTCGTTGGACAAGACTCCACACACGCAGGTTGTTTACCGTTGGCCAAATTGGTGTCACGGCAGAAATTACATTTATCCGCAGAATGATCTTCAGGATTAAAGAAACGCACTTGATAAGGACACGCCGCTAAGCAGTAACCACAGCCCACACATTTCTCTTTGTGAACATCAATAATGCCGGTTTTCTCATCTTTATAGGCTGCACCTGTCGGACAGACGTAGACACATGGCGGGTTTTCACAGTGCTGGCAAGATTTACGAGTAAAGCGGTAATCAATATTGGGGTACTCGCCTTGCGGCTCACTGCGGATGATTTCAAGTCGAGAAACACCTTCAGGGACTTTATTCACTTCACGGCACGCTTCGGTACATGCGGTACAACCAATGCAAGCAGTTTCATCATGGACCATGCCATAACGCACCTCACCAACAACTTCTTCATTGGCTAACGTTTTACGGCTACTGATCACCGCAGTTCCAGCAACACCAGTTGTAAAGATCAGAGCACCGGTTCCAGCTAAGAAATTACGTCGAGAACAACTCATATCACCGCTCCTCTTTCAATTGGTTAAAGTCAGAGTGGCAATCCACGCACATCTTGATTTTCTCTTTGCGCTCCAGTCCAAGGATCTTGCCTTTAGAAGCATGGACATTGTGGCAGTTTGAACACGTGAGATTATTGGCGTGAACATCATGGGTCCAGCTGTCATCCCTGAGGTACTCAGGCTTATGACAATCTGTACATTGACTGTTCGCTTTGAGGATCAGATCAGGGTCCATAAAGACTTTCTCAGTCCCTTTTTGCGATTGCGCGCTTGAAAACTTAGTGACAAGAGGCGCACCCTCGCGGTGGTCTGGTCCGATATTATTGTGACATTCCGTACAGTTCACATCGCGTCCGAGGATTTTATGTGCCTCTTCACCATGCGAACCTAATAACGTTTCTTTTGAATCCTTATGACATTGGACACATTTATAGTCCCGGTCACGGATAAGCTCGACTTCATGACGTGATGACGACTCATTAGCAACAGCAGCAGAATCATCAGCAACGGCATGGAGAGAATAACCATAGAGGCAAAATGCGAGAAGAGATTTCAGCATTATGACTATGGCCAACTTTATATTGCCCATATTATCCTTTCCTTAAACCACTTTTATTATTTCTTTACAAGGTCATAGTAAAAGTTGGTCAAAATTAACTTCCTTTGGTATCAATAAATCACACCAAATGAGATCAATTCTTATTTTGGATTAGCCACAACGCTACGATGACTATATTACTCCTATGCCTCTTAAGAGGTAGTTAAAAAATATACAAAAAGCGACCTGTATCACCATCTTTTTTTACCTCACCTCTACTGTAAGTCATTGATGATAATGAATTTCATTTGTACGCATACATGTCACCAACTAACCCTTTAGGGGTATATAAAATTAACTTTGAAGTAGATCACTGGTGTAAATTGATCCAAAACAAGCATTAATTCTTCACTTACACATTTTGTTTCAATTCTTATCTAGAATACACATTAGTTCTCCAATTCTTACTTTGGAATATAGTCAGTTCACAACGCTGTTTATAACAAACAGAATATGGAGATAGCACTGTGAAAAATATGCATTGGATTCCCAATTCCGTTGCAGCGTTAATATTAGTCGTGAGTTCTACTTGGAGCGTCACGAGCTTAGCTGCATCTGAAAATAAAGATCTTGTCGACCCTCGTAACCAAGCTTTCGAACAAAACCATCCTGATCAATACCACTCTTGGAAAGCCACCTCAGAAAGTGTCGAAATCGAAGACGCACTCGCCGAAGATCCAAACATGGTGATCCTATGGGCGGGCTATGGCTTTGCAAAAGATTACAACAAAGCTCGTGGACACTTTTATGCGTTAGATGACGTGCGTCAAACACTACGTACTGGCGCACCACAAGATGAAAAATCTGGCCCAATGCCAATGGCCTGCTGGAGCTGTAAAAGCCCAGACGTGGCTCGTGTGATTGATGAACGCGGTGAAGATGGCTACTTCAACGGTAAATGGGCACGTTTAGGAACGGAGATTGCCAACCCAATTGGTTGCGCCGATTGTCACGATGTTCGTAGCGAGAAGTTCAAAAACGGCGAGCCAGAATTAGCCCTAACCCGCCCTTATGTTGAGCGTGCATTTGACGCCATCGGTAAAAACTTTGAAGAACAATCACGCTTAGATAAACAAGCCTCGGTTTGTGCACAGTGCCACGTGGAATACTACTTTACCGGCCCAACTAAAGCGGTGAAATTCCCTTGGGATATGGGGACCACAGTCGAAGATATGGAACGCTACTATGACGCGCTAAACTTCAAAGACTGGACCCATAAAGTGTCTAAAGCTCCTATGTTAAAAGCACAGCACCCAGGTTACGAAACATGGCGTGATGGCATTCATGGTAAAAACAAAGTGGTTTGTGTTGACTGCCACATGCCAAAAGTGAAGAAAGAAGATGGCACTGTCTATACCGATCATAAAGTGGGTAACCCATTTGATCGCTTTGAAGACACCTGTGCTCAATGTCATACCCAAACGAAAGATCAGTTGCGTGAAATTGTTTCTACACGTAAAGCGCAAGTTTTGAACATGAAGCTAACGGCAGAGAAACAAATCGTCGCCGCACACTTTGAAGCTGGTGCTGCATGGGATGCAGGCGCTACCGAAGCAGAAATGAAAGATATCTTACAAGATATCCGTCACGCACAATGGCGTTGGGATTATGCAATCGCCTCTCATGGTGTTCATATGCATGCTCCTGAAGTGGCATTGGAAGTTCTAGGTACTGCCGTGGACCGCGCAGCGGATGCTCGTACAAAACTGGCACGCCTACTCGCAACCAAAGGTATTGTTGAGCCGATCCAACTCCCTGATATTTCAACCAAAGAAGCGGCTCAAAAAGCGCTAGGTATGGATATGGATAAAATGAACTCAGATAAGAAAAACTTCCTTGAAACCGTTGTTCCTGATTGGGACAAAGCCGCGAAAGAAAGAGAAGCTACTTACTAATCCATCCTAATCGATGAAAAAAGCCGACCTTGGTCGGCTTTTTTATTGCGCGTATTTCTGTAGCTATTCGTTAATTTGCATTTCTTTTGCTTGGTTCAACAAATCAATAATCTGTGGCCGATTGAGATCTCGCTGACCTGAATCCAACAACTGTATCCAGATATCAATCGCCTGTTGATAACGAAAACTAATAAAATGGTCGTTGGCAAGCAGCATTAATGCTGTCGGATTATTCGGTTCTTTGTCGAGCGCCTGTTGTAACAAAGACTGTACGTCTGGCGCCATACGTTGAGACTTAAGATAATACAAAGCCGTCGCTTTGCCTGCGAGCTGATTTGCAGTGGGGGAAGTTGATAAACGAATGGCGTAGTCAAAACAAGTCAGTGCTGATTTGAATTGCTGCTGCGCTAAATATCCTTGCGCAAGCTGAAACCACAATTCAGACTGATTGGGATCGGCTTTAAGCTTTTGTTGGATTTCCGCCATCCAATCCTCTGATGTTTTGCGCTCTAAGCTTTGCTCTGGTGCAGCAGGCTTGTCACCAACAAGCAACCAATACACTGGCACCGACACAACCAAAGCAACCGCAATCAATCGTTTCATGCGTTTGTTGTTCCTTTACTTCTGTCCATTTCGCAAAAAGTATATCGTGTTACTCTATAACGAACTTTGATCAAAGCTGACTTCCGTATGAAAAACAAAAACGTACCATCAGAACAAACTCAACAAGAAGCCATGAAGATCGCCAAAGCGACTCAAAAGCCCGGCCAAACAAAAGAACAGACAAAGCTGATCGCGCAAGGCATTGAAAAAGGCATTGCGATATATAAAAAGCAACAAAAAGAGCGAGCACGCCAAGCAGACAAGGCGAAAAAGAAACAGCAAAAAGCCAAATTGAAAGTCACGGAAGCGGATACCGAGTTAGAAAGAGAGGTGTTGGTTGAAACTCAAACTTCATCAAACATGCTGCCTTGGGCACTGCTCGGTATCAGTTGGATAGGATTTATCATCTATGTCTTTCAAACTTCGTAACGTAGCAGCACTCACCGCACTGCTTGTGTTAGCAGGCTGTACCTCACCTACAAATCAGCTGACACCAAATGCTGAGCAAGTTCATGTACGAATGGACTCCGGCTTTGATGCGAATCAATGTCAGTGGCTCGGGGAAGTAACGGGCAGTGAAGGACATTGGTACAGCTATCTGTTCTTTACCAATGATGTAATGATAGAAGGGGCGATCAATAATCTAAAGAACAATGCGGCAAAACTTGGGGCAGATACGGTGTATATGATTGCCCCACAAGATTTTGTTACGTCGTTTACCGTATTGGGCAGCGCCTATCACTGCCACAACGGTGGCTAGACTAAGCGTGGAAACCTAGGCTGGCTGCGATGTCGGCCTCCCTTTCAAATACCCACTGACTGTCAAATGGTCCCCAGTCTGATAGCTGATAATAACCATCATTATGACGACGACCGTCTTGAACAAACATTAACTCGATACCGATCCCAGGGAGCGCTTTGATGACGTCTTGAATTGTACGACGTGGCCAACCCGTTTTTTCGATCAACTTGGGCACATTAGGTCTTTCAAGGCTTTCAACTAACATCGCCAAATACAAACGCCTTGCAAAAACAGGACTCAATTCCATTGATACCTCCTAAAAAATTCTAAAATCATTATTTCTGTTTTGCGGCCAAGTTTGTTGCGTTTGATCAATAACTCTCCATTCCAGCACTCGTTGTAGGGATTTTTTTCTCGAAACAAAATAATCTCGTCACACTTTTGTCTCTGCTTCGGCTTCCTGATAGGATGCTGAAATAATAAAAAGTCACTTCAAAAGGTTACCTATGACTATCACTATGTTCGGCATCCCGAACTGCGACACAATAAAAAAAGCGAAAAAGTGGTTGGAAGCAGAAAGCATTGCGTACAATTTTCACGATTACCGCAAACAAGGTATCGACAAAACAATGGTGGAAGCATTTTGCCAAGCGTTAGGCTGGGAAAATGTGCTTAACAAGCGTGGAACAACATTCCGTCAGCTGACTCAGGAACAAAAAGACAACCTCAACGAAACAACTGCTATCGACTTGCTGGTAGAACAACCTGCAATGATCAAACGCCCTATCTTACTGGTCGAAAACCAGTACCACATCGGCTTTAAAGCTGACCAATATTCAACCATTTTCTCTTAAAGGAAGGAATTCAAGGATGACAGATAGCCCCGTACTGGCTCTCGCAAAAGACCTTATTAGCCGACAGTCAGTAACACCGGAAGATGCCGGTTGTCAGGAAGTCATGATCAATCGTTTGAAAGCGCTTGGTTTTGAAATTGAGGTGATGGTGTTTGAAGACACCACCAACTTCTGGGCTCGTCGTGGTACCGAAGCACCTTTATTTGCTTTTGCTGGGCACACCGATGTCGTGCCGGCTGGCCCACTCGAGCAATGGCATACCCCACCATTTGAACCGACAGTTATCGACGGCCACTTACATGGCCGTGGTGCCGCGGATATGAAAGGCTCATTAGCCAGTATGGTGGTGGCCGTTGAGCGCTTTATTGCCAATAACCCAGAACATAAAGGCTCAATTGCCTTTCTTATCACATCGGATGAAGAAGGTCCGTTCATCAATGGCACCACTCGCGTCGTCGATACCTTGATGGCACGTAAGGAAATCATCGATATGTGTATTGTCGGTGAACCGTCGAGTACTCTAGCTGTTGGAGATGTAATAAAAAATGGTCGTCGTGGCTCTATTACCGGTGACTTACGCGTGAAAGGTACCCAAGGCCATGTTGCTTATCCGCATCTAGCGAACAATCCTGTGCACCAAGCACTGCCTGCGCTCGCAGAGCTTGCTGCAACTAAATGGGACGATGGCAACGATTACTTCCCACCGACTAGCTTTCAGATCCCAAACTTGCATTCCGGTACGGGCGCTTCCAATGTGATCCCTGGTGAGTTTGACGTTCAATTTAATTTCCGTTTCAGTACTGAATTAACAGATCAAGAGATTAAACGACGCGTCCACTCCACGTTAGATGCTCATGGCCTAGACTACGATTTACATTGGACGCTAAGTGGTCAGCCTTTCTTAACCGACACAGGGGCGCTATTGGATGCCGTGGTGAAAGCCGTCGCCGATGTGAACCACAAAGAGCCGGATCTTTTAACCACTGGCGGTACGTCTGATGGTCGCTTTATCGCTCAAATGGGTTCACAAGTAGTGGAATTAGGCCCTGTGAATGCCACCATCCATAAAGTCAATGAGTGCGTCAGTATTGCAGATATTGAAAAGCTGGCAGACATGTACGAAAAAACGTTGGAGAATTTACTCGCGTGATGACCCCACAGCAGCTCACCGGAAAAACCACCTCACACCTCACCGAAGTACTATTCGGTCAAAAAGTATTTCTGATACATCGTGATGTTGAGCAAGATCTACTTGCGCTCCGAACGGCTGCTGTAAGCGCAGGTTTTAACCTTAATATTGCCAGCGGCTTTCGCGATTTTGAGCGGCAAAGAGCAATTTGGAACAATAAGATGGCTGGTAACACAGCCATACTTGACAGCAATAGCCAACCGCTTGATCAAAGCGCCCTCACTGAAGAGCAAAAAATCATGGCGATTTTACGCTGGTCTGCGCTTCCGGGGGCCAGCCGACATCATTGGGGTTGTGAGTTTGATGTATTTGATCGCGATGCCTTACCACAAAATACCCAGTTAAAATTAGAGCCATGGGAATACCTATCCGGACATCAAAGTAAGTTCTATCAATGGTTACAGGAAAACCTGAATCAGTTTGGTTTCTTTTTTCCTTACGCAAACGATCTTGGAGGGGTTGCACCAGAACCTTGGCATATCAGCCACCAATCCGTATCGCAGCAAGCCATGGAACGTTTTTCGTTAGCAATGCTACGTGACGAATTGATCCAATCTCCCATTTGCGGTCAGCAAAGTGTGTTGGATCGACTGGAATCGATCTACAATCACTACATTACTAACATTCACTATCCGGAGTCAGAATGATTGAACTGCTGACGAATCCTTGGGTCATTATTGTGATTGTATTAAGCGTCTTAATCGGTAATATCGCCGCGCTCAAATACACTGCGAAAATGAAATTTCCACTCAAAAAGCCAGATCAAACCTCGTCTTCAACCGAAGAGAGTGAAAGTACAGAACAACAAAAAACGGACAAGCCGTAACAGCTTGTCCGTTTTACAATCTAGCCCTGCATACAACGGCTATTTAAGGTGGTCCCAAGAAATATTCGATACTATGCGACAATCGTCGCACTTAAAGTGGAAAATATCATGCAGTGGTGCGTCTAGTAACCACTCTCCACCACACTTAGGGCACTTACGTGCTTTTTCCGTCGCTAAGTCCTGTCCCCCAACTCGGTATTGATAGTAGTACGTCGGGATCTTCGTAATGTATTCAATGCGGCCCCGTAAATCCCAGCCTCGACGAAACAGCACACTCTCGGTATCGCAAATCTCGTGTAATGCAGCATGTTCAGCACGACACGCCCCCGCCATTTGTAACTCATCACACGCTTGCCATTCCGTTTGCCACTTGATCACCGCTTTGTGATCACCATTGAGTGTCGGTGCATTGCGATAAAGCGGTATCGGTAGTAACGATTCACCACTACGCAGTGGTGAACAGGTATGAACATAGGTGGTATAGAGGACTTGCCAGCTTGGCGTTTCTTCTTCCGCAGCTTGCTCGGAGTTTAAGTCACGCCCAAGTAACCGGACCTTTGGCGCCAATAAACTCGCATCCGCTAAGCGGTTAAGACAAACTTTAACAAAATCGGAGTGATAACGTGGGTGCAAGCTGTCTTGCTCTGGGCAAACCACACGAACAAAAAACTCCCCATCCCCCATAACTACCGGAAATTCACGTCCCAGAACTTGTCCGTTATAGCGCAACGCATCCATCAAACCATTGATGGCTTTATCAACTGCAGATACGGTAGTGTTATCAAAACACTCAAACTGTAGCTCAACAACAAACATCCAATTACACCACTGGCTCTAATTTGGTTAAAAAGTCAGCCAGTGTTTCAGCTAATACGTCACGTTTATCGGTGCCTAATCGTTCAAGCACAACATTTCCTGTGATATTACAGATGGAAATAACATCGAGCTCCGCATCTGTCGCGGCAATAAAGACCGTCGGTTTGAGTTTAAGGCGACGCTGAGTGACCAAGTGGCCAAGTATATTCTCTTGCAAACGAACAAAGTCGTCGTCATTCCATACCTGTAATAAGGTTAACTCATTCCCCTGCCAAGTCGCGTTCATATCGGCACTATATTGGCAGCCGTAGAACGCTTTAATGTCTTCGTGCAAGGTTAGCTCAATACCCTTTTCAACATTAGTGAAATCCGCTTGCTGCTCTCTTGCGTATGCTTGCCACTCCACGCCTTCATCTCGCTTGTTTTCAATGCAAGGTGAGATAAGATCAGCCAATTCTTCACTCACGGGTAGCGACGCATGAGTTTTCTGATACGCTTCTGTGAATTTTTGACTGAATTCGGTAAGGGCTTGGATCGCTTGCTGCGTCATTCGACACTCCAACTGTGATTTGTCCGGACACACTCAGGCAAGAGTTAATGACAGCCTGAATGGGATTGCGTAAAATTCTCGGTATTCTAATCCAATTCGCGATAAAAAATGAGCAAATATTCTGACGCTAAAGAACTTGCTGGCCTAACGCTGGGTCAAAAGACTGAATACGCAAATCAATACGACCCTAGCCTACTGCAACCTGTACCGCGTAGCCTAAATCGGAACGACCTCAACCTAAATGAAACGCTACCTTTCAAAGGTTGTGATATCTGGACGCTGTATGAGCTATCTTGGCTCAACTCTAATGGCTTACCTCAAGTGGCAATAGGGGAAGTCGCGATCCCTGCTACTAGCGCAAATTTGATTGAATCAAAGTCATTTAAACTCTATCTCAACAGCTTTAACCAAACTCGTTTCACTACGTGGGAAGAGGTTCAAGCCACCTTAACCAAAGATTTATCCCACTGCGCAGGTGAAACCGTAGAAGTACTAGTGAAGCCAGTAACTGATTACAGCAATACGCCAATTGTTACAATGCAAGGGGAATGTATCGATCAACAAGACATCACCATTACAGGTTACGAATTCGATGCAAGCTTACTTGAATGCTCAACAAGTGATGAAAAAGTGACCGAGTCACTTCATAGCCACCTTTTAAAATCAAACTGTCTGATTACCAATCAACCAGATTGGGGAAGTGTCGAAATTCAATACTGCGGTAAAAAAATCGACCGAGAAGCTTTGTTACGGTACATTGTTTCTTTCCGTGAACATAATGAATTCCATGAACAATGCGTTGAGCGAATCTTTACGGATATCATGCAATATTGCCAGCCTGAAAGCTTAACGGTTTACGCTCGCTACACGCGTCGAGGTGGTTTGGACATCAACCCTTACCGTTCGACTGAACAAGTGAAACCGGAACACAATCAACGCATGGCTCGTCAATAAGGAAATAAGAATGCGAATTCTGCGCTGGGAGCTTTGGCTCTGTTTGCTTTTTGGACTACTTTCAACCTCTGCTACGGCGGCCAACATCTACTCATCTCAAATGTTGACGGAAGCCGATAACCTAGTTGAAATCGTACCCAATCAAGCCAAATTGCTCACAACCACTTACCTAACTCAGCGCAGACTTTCCGCACGCGGAGAGAAAAGTCCTTCTTCGATTTCTCGAGACGAAACCGACAGCCGCCTTCGCACTCCCGGTAGCACCATCGATGCATTAAAAATTCTTGCCCAAGCAGAATTTAACTTAGGCAATACAAGAAACGCATTACTCAGAATTCAAGAGGCAGAACAACTAACCCAAAAATACCAGCTCCCCTACTTAAGCCTTGATGTTCAATTGCTTAAAATTCGGCTTCGCTGGCTCAATGATCATGACGCATTCAAAGCCAATGTCGCCATCGATGAACTAGAACAAGCATATCAAAACATCCGAAATCCTGAGCAACTGGCTAAGGGCCTTCGTTATGACTTAACCATGTTCAAGGCAGAAGTGGCTTCAAGAGATGGCGACCTCGCTTTGGCGAATCAGCTCTATTCGTCGCTTAAAGGTTATTTGACCCAATCAGACTCCGCAACACGCCTGATCGATTACCATACCCAAGTCGGCAAACACTATCTCATCAATAAACGCTACAACCGTGCGTTGTTTGAGCTATTAATCGCTTACTGGAAAGCGATCGAAGAAAATGCTAGCCGTGAATTAGCAAAAGTTAACCAGCTACTTGGTCAGTTGTTTTATGAGCGCAGAGTCCTTGATAAAGCCAACGATCACCTTTCTCAGGCAGCCGACTTTTACGATAACTATGAGCACTCCCCTGTTCTACCTACCATTTTAAAAATGATGGGAGACACTTATTACCATCAGGGTAAATTTAATTTAGCACTGGTCCATTATTTTAACGCTATCGACCACGAGCGTATTCAGCAAAACTTAGAAAGTGTCATTGAGCTTCGCCTTGCATTAGCTGCGACCTATTTGCAATTGGTCAACTATCCGTTGGCTGAACAGTACCTCGTTCGAGCACAAGACTTGCTTGAATTTACTGATATTCCTTCCTTAAAATCACAAGCTTTATTGTTGGAAAGTGGCCTCGCTTATCATCAAAAAAAACCTGAATTAGTGACAGATAAAGCACGCCAAGCCTTAGCCATTGCGCAACAAGTCGATGATATATCCAAACAAAAAGATGCATATCAATTGCTGTACTTAGGCTATGAGCTCAGTGGTAAATACGATCGCTCCTTAACTTACCTCAAAAAGTTCAATGCACTAACCAATATCGAGAAAAGACAACTCGACTTGATCAGTGAAGATGCATTCCGGCAACAAAAAGAATTTGTAGAACAAACGCTGCACTTAGTTGGCCAGAAAGAACAACTTGCCCAGACGCAAAGTGAATTCCAAAAATTCCAACAAATCTCCTTTGCTCTCTTCCTGTTCTGTGCCGTTTTATTTATGTGGGTACTGAGACGTGGCCATGTAATGCGGGTACAAAAAGACGAAATCGCGATTCTAAATGAAGACCTGTTTACCCATTCTCGTTCCGGACTGCGAAACCTACGTATGCTCAATGCAAAGCTGCCAGCTTCATTGGAACAAAGTAGTCATAAGTTTGAAAAGTGGCACGTCGGTGAATTGATCCATGAACCTCTCAATGACCGATTGCGCTTTGTTATGATAGACGTACCTTTCTTACGCAACATGTATCTGCAATTTGGCTATGCCGAAGGGTTAAAATTAGAGAAAGCATTTGGTGATTACCTTAACGAGCGTGTAGAAGCACCTGCGAGAATTTATCACTTCTCGGATGCAAACTTGCTTTACGTAGAACCCAATGCAGACGGCAATACCGATCCAGAAGTCATCTGTAACAAGATTCAGCAATGGATTTTAGAGTTTGCACCAAAACGCTCACTCAATAGAATTGTTCGTATCGGTATGGCTGATTATCCATTCCTACCTCGCGCCTACACAGCCATTAATGATAAGGAACTAGTTGATATTCTACTTATGTCGACAGGTGCCGCGCGAACATTGAGTATGAAAGAGCACTCAAGTCAGTGGGTTTATCTCAAAGCAATAGAAAACGCGCCCGCCGCGAGTCTTGCTACTGGTAACATACGCAAGGCTTGTAAACACTCGATCAATCAAGGGCTGATCAAGGTGCATTCCTCCTATAAGAATGAGGAGAGCATCAAAAAACTACTAAAAGATGAATAAAAGCTCATCAAACGAGTGTTGTAGGCAGTGACGTAGTTATTTTATTTGATATTATCAACAGATTAATAAATAAGATCGACACGGATCCGTTAGTCGTAAAGTTTAGGTTTCATGGGCGTTCTCGAAACAGATATCCAGTCTCAACTACACAACCTTAAGTCTCAGTTAGAGCAGGTTCGTTTGACACAAAGAGACACCTCGTTCAAGTTTAAGCGAGAGCAAGAAGTATTGAGGCGTATTGTCGCTTCTCTGAGCACGGCATGTTCCAGTGACAACCCAAAGCTGACACAAGGCTTAGTGGATCTACGTCAATCAATAGAACAACAAACTGATGTCAGTTCACTGGTACCCAAACTTGCGGTGCTCGAACGTCTCTTAAAACAACAGACTTTGGCCATGGAAAAACAGACGCTCCACCTTGATTCCCAAATCAAGCACAGCGGAGAGACCTTACTTCGTGTAACGGGCCTACCCGCCAAGATCAAACGTGATCTTAGAGATTTACTCAGCTATTCCGGCGGTATTGAGCAGCCGAAGACAGAACAAGCCTTAAAACTGCTGGCCATTTATGAGCGTGCCATAAAAATTATCACGGCAAATCCAGATACCTCATTAAGCGAAATTAGCGACAACGCTGATCGGGAATTGATGCTCCGCCTTTCAGAAGAGCTACAGCATTTGATCACTGAGCTGGATTTTGAAGGAGAGTCTGGTGATTTATTAATTGATATACGCGCGAAGCTTTTGCTTGGTGTCAGTACTAAAATGCTACTAGAGCTGACTCTGCAAACTCTGAAGCTGGTGATTGATGGCACAAACTACGAACGTAAAGCTTCAGAACAGTTTCTAGAGCAGATTAATACTTCCTTATGCTCTAACCTCAAAGCCTCAGAACAAACCGTCGATCAAAGCCAAAGCTATTTCTCTCATCGTCAGGAAATGAATCAGGAGCTACAAGCACTGATTGGCGATA
Source organism: Vibrio sp. TRT 21S02 (assembly GCF_050113675.1). NCBI lineage: Bacteria > Pseudomonadati > Pseudomonadota > Gammaproteobacteria > Vibrionales > Vibrionaceae > Vibrio > Vibrio sp. TRT 21S02. The sequence goes on along the minus strand of NZ_JBNJOI010000014.1, from coordinate 51,099 downwards.
CACAGCACACCGTTAAACAATCGGAAACACTCAACACTCTGCAACACAATCTTCATCCTATATTGGAACAGCTTTCTTCTTTAGCAGAGCGTCTTCATCATGCTGAGCAACGCGAGCATGCACTGATTGAAAGAATGGCGTACAGCAAAAATCAGCTGGAAGCGTTATATGAAGTGACCCAGGATTATCGCCGTCGGCTTGAAGATCAGGCACAAAGAATGTTGCTTGACCCACTAACCAAAGTCTATAACCGCAGCGCCTTTGGTGATCGTCTAGAACTGGAATACCGTCGATGGATACGCTCTCAACATAACCTTCGTGTTGTCTTACTCGATATCGATGGATTTAAAAAGATCAACAACAGCTTTGGCTATACTGCTGGTGATAAAGCCCTAAAAATCATTGCTCGAACTATTCATAAAGAGCTGCGCGACAGCGATACATTAGCAAGGTTCTCAGGAGAAGAGTTTATTATTCTGCTGCCAGAACAAGCTGATAAAGAAAGCTTCAACGCTATACAGCGCATTCAACGCCAAGTCTCAAAATTACCGTTTAAATTCCGCGATCAGCACCTGACGATCACTCTATCGGCCGCAAGCACTGCCTTTAAGGAGTCAGACACGCCTGAAGAAATTCTTGAGCGGCTTAACCTCGGCCTCTGTGAAGCCAAACGGATTGGCCCAAGTCAACTCATCTGGAAATAGTGACTTTTCTTATTGCATCAATCGCCCCACAATATGATTGATGCAATAAATTCAAACAGTTAAGTTTTCTAACCACGTTATCTCTGCTAATCTTAATTTTACCGAAACCAATTTATTCGGTTTCTAATTCGTTTGTTTCCTCTCGATAAGGAGGTCTTTATGATCACTCATATCAGTCCTGCCGGTAGCATGGATTTGCTTTCTCAACTAGAAGTTGAGCGCCTTAAAAAAACGGCTTCCAGTGATCTGTACCAACTGTACCGAAACTGTACATTAGCTGTCTTGAATTCCGGTAGCCATACCGACAACTCAAAAGAACTTCTTGATAAATATAAATCTTTTGACGTTAACGTGGTACGCCGTGAACGGGGGATCAAGCTTGAATTAAGCAACCCTCCAGAACATGCGTTTGTCGATAGTCAAATCATCAAAGGCATTCAGGAACACCTGTTTTCTGTGTTACGTGACATCGTTTATGTCAACATGCATTTAGCTGACAACCAGCGTCTGAATCTCACCAATGCTATCCATATCACCAACCTTGTCTTTGGTATTTTGCGTAATGCTGGCGCGCTTACTCCCGGTATCGAGCCTAATTTGGTGGTTTGCTGGGGAGGACACTCAATCAACCCCATTGAATATCAATACACACGCGAAGTCGGCCACGAGCTTGGTTTACGTGAACTCAATATCTGTACGGGATGTGGCCCTGGTGCGATGGAAGGACCGATGAAGGGGGCTGCAATTGGCCATGCGAAGCAACGCTATGATGAGCAGCGCTATTTAGGTTTAACCGAACCATCAATTATTGCCGCTGAGCCACCAAACCCAATTGTCAACGAACTGGTGATCATGCCTGATATTGAGAAGCGCCTTGAGGCCTTTGTGCGCATGGCCCACGGTATTGTGATTTTCCCGGGGGGCCCAGGGACAGCGGAAGAACTGTTGTACATTCTTGGCATCATGATGCATCCAGACAACGCAGAGCAGCCTCTGCCTATCGTCTTAACAGGGCCAAAAGAAAGTGAAGAGTATTTCCGTTCAATCGATCGTTTTATTGGCGATACATTAGGGGAAGATGCTCAAAAACATTATGAAATTGTGGTCGATGACCCCGCCCGAGTCGCTCAAATAATGAAGCAGGGCATGAGTGAAGTTCGCCAACACCGTAAAGACAGTGGTGATGCCTACAGCTTCAACTGGTCCCTCAAAATTGAACCAGAATTCCAGTTGCCATTTGACCCAACCCACGACAACATGGCAAGCCTCGATTTACATATGAATCAACGCCCAGAAAATCTTGCCGCTGCATTGCGTCAAGCCTTCTCGGGCATTGTTGCTGGTAATGTTAAAGCCGAAGGTATTCGAGAAATTGAGCGTAAAGGGCCTTTCATTTTAGATGGCGACGCTACCTTGATGAAGAAAATGGATAAGCTATTAAAAGACTTTGTTGAACAACATCGTATGAAGCTTCCAGGTGGCAGTGAATACGAGCCGTGCTATAAAATCGCCAACACCGATTAGCAGTAGCAATCTACTACTGATTCATTACAATAAGGGCTATTCAGCCCTTATTTTTTATCACTATGTCTTTACATCTGGTCATTATTGATGCCCTCAACCTCATTCGTCGAGTTCACGCTGTTCAACCAGATCCAAACAACATAGCCCGTACGATTGAAACCACCTCTCGCACACTGAAAAAAATCATTAAAGAAGCCAAGCCGACCCATATCGTCGCTGTCTTTGATCACCACCTTCAAGATCGAGGTTGGCGAGTTGAAATCCTACCTGAGTACAAACAAAACCGAAAACCGATGCCAGAGCCGTTACTTAACGGTTTAGAATCAATTCAAGATGCGTGGTGGGCATTGGGGATCGACTCTCTACTTTCTGATGGGGATGAAGCCGATGACTTGGTTGCAACATTAGCCGCTAAGGTCGCCAGTCATAATGAGAAGGTAACCATCATTTCAACTGATAAAGGGTATTGTCAGCTTCTTTCTCCCACACTACAAATTCGCGATTACTTTCAGCATCGTTGGCTTGATAAACCTTTTATCGAAAAAGAATTTGGTGTTAAGCCAGAACAACTCGCTGATTTCTGGGGCTTAACGGGAGTAAGCTCAAGCCAAGTACCTGGCATACCCGGAGTCGGGCCAAAAGCGGCTAAAGAAATACTGAATCAATTCGATACCATTGAACAAGCGAACGAATCAACATCACTTGCGGCTAAGTATCGTAAGAAATTTGATGAGCATTTTGCATTAGCGCAAAAATGTAAGCAGGTGTCCGCATTAAAAACGGATATTGAACTGGGTTTCAACTTACAAGATTTACGTTATACCGGTGCAAATATTCAAGATTAAAGTACTGTATACGTATTGAGGCGTTTATAGTGCTTTTCCTGAAGATTATAAACTCGTCATATCTATAAAAGTTACTTATATATCAATCAATTAAACTTTTTCTTTTTCCGAGTTCAGAAAATGTTCTGCTTCTTCAATCGCTTTATTTAAATAACCTTCAAGTTCAGCGATTAATAAAGAAACGCTCTCAGACTCATCTTCAATTGCTTTTTCAAGTCGACAAGCAACATCGCGTAACTGATGGGCGCCTAAACTACCACCCACGCCTTTTAAACTATGCGCTTTGCGTACCGCTGAACCTCGATCTTTCTCCAATAAGATCTCAATATCACTGACATCAGACTTGTGGTCTTGCACAAACACATCTAACAACATGCGAACTGAATCGGTGTCACCATTGAGTGACTCCAACATCTTGCTAAAATCGATTTGTCTTCCAACAGCAAGCTTAGGTTCTAAAGCGGTAACAATTGCCGGTTCCTGTTTGTTCACATCCTTGTGTTCATAAACCTTAACCTCTACTTCCGACGGCTCATTCAATGTCGCTCTTGTATGCAGTTGAGTGAACACATTGGGACGGTAATTAATAATGAGTTGTAAGAGTAAGCAAAATAGACTCACGGCTAATGATGCAAGTAGGAAACGCGCTAGAATCGCGTGATATTTTTCTTCGAGCTGCGCCATCTCTTTATGGATAGAGTGTGTCACTAGCTTCTCTGTCAAATATTTCCCTTGTGCAAAACCACCTAAAACAGATGACGTTTTCGCAAGTAATTGTTGTAAATCTTTTCTCTCTAACTCTGGTAATGTCTGTGAAAGATTAAACAAACTATCCAAAGCTCGATAGACTTCCGGACTAGATTTCACAGAGCTAAACATGGCTTCAAAAACAGAGGCACTTAATTGTAAGTACACGCGCTGCAGTTGTGGATCATCGCGGTACTTTTTCCTGACAAATTTCACCTCGTCCGTCAGCTCTACGAGAGCAAGATCATTGGCAACAAAGGCGCGCGCCTGCTCAAGAAAACGATCTGTGGTGTAGATTAGCTGATTAACATCAGGGGCTAGGAACTTAGTTTCGTATTCACTTTCGATTTGAAGGCGCAGCGCATAAATTAACTGAAGCTGTAATTCATGATCATCTGCGGAACTTGATCGATAAGGGGTATCAAATGCCATGGATGAACGAAAGTCAGCAATACTATTGCCCAACTCTTCGACTGAACGCATCGCTGACGCATTAGAGTAATACAATGCACCCAGAATGCTCATACTGGTAACCCAGATAAGCAAGACAAACCAACTGAGCTTTAGATATTTTGATTCCATTATGTACCTGCGATAAATCCATCTGATACAAGCATATAATGAAAATTGAGGATATGCAGGGTCGAAACGTTAAAACTGCCGTTACACTTCAAACCCTGCAAAGATAATGCGGATACAATTAGCGATTTCGCGTTAGCTGATCACGAAGGTTTGGTGGCGTTCCTTTAATGGTTAACGTATCAGTTTCAGGGTCGTAAAACACTCGTTCTCCCAGAAGGAGGCTATCGAAATTAATGGTTAGTCCACCACCAGCACCAACGAACTTAGTCAGTTTTCTCACGGTAGAGCGGTCTCCCGGAAAACTCTCTTCTAACTCGTACCCTTGCTCTTGTGTGTAGTCTAAAAAGCTCGTGCCATCTTGTGATGGAGGTAACTCTCCAGACAACTCTCTCACCTGAACTTCTTCTCCAGATTTGATCTGTTCATTACAGTAGTCAAACACTTGCTTCTTATACTCATTAACTTCTGATTTTTCTAATTTCGCATCAGAGCAAAAATCTTCAACTGCTTGCATCAATACTTGGTTTTGTTGTTTGGTATCCAAACCCACTTCTGCCTGAAGAAAATCGAGGAAAAAGTCTGCAACTTTACGGCCAACTCTCCCTTTAATGTAGGTAAGATAGCGGTTTGACTCTTTATCATTCTCGTAACTGGACAGGTCAATACGAGCAGCAATATCCATCTTGCTCAAATCCAAGTAATCAGTCGCACTAATTTCAAGTCCTTCAGTGACTTTAAGGCTTTGGTTTGAAGGAATAATGCCCACAAACAAGTAATCAGTGGCTAATGCCTGATATTCAGCAAAAACCAAAATACCTTCGTCTGCAAAGGGATATTTAGATAACTCATCTTTCAAGCGATTAGCGCTCATTTGTGAGAAACCATAAAAATCTTGATTGCCTTGGCGAAGTTCTTGCAACCAGTTTTGAAAATCGCTGTCAGACTGGAAAGAACCAAAGCCTTTACCAGCCTTTGAGTTGAAAACGCGATGCAGCTCAGCAACTAGATTTTCAGTTGACGTATCATTGCTTAAAGATTCCGCACGGAAGTTAACCATCAACTCGTCTGAATCATTTTTGCGAAGCTGATGAAGAATAACGTTTGATAAGTGAAGGCTCATGATGAAAATTATCGTCGTTCTAGGTTTCAGTTGTCAGGCATTGTAGGTTATCATAGGCCGCTTTACTATCATCATTAGAGTCTTTATGCCGATTACATCTAAATACAGCGACGAAAAAGTTGAGTCGATCCTGACTGAAATTGCAGCCGTTCTTGAAAAGCATGGCGCAGGTCCAGATCTTTCGCTGATGATCGCAGGTAATATCGCTACCAACGTTTTAAACCAAAACGTAGCGGCCTCTCAACGCAAGGCGATTGCTGAAAAATTTGCACAGGCTTTGATTTCTTCTATCGAAGAAAACATCCACTAAATTTAAAACCGGATAACAGAACAATACATGGTAGATAACGGAAACACATACGGAGAACGCGTATCCCGTTTAGTTGGTTGGGGGCACTGGTTTGCCTTCTTTAATATTATCGCAGCGATGCTGATCGGTACCCGTTATATCACGCAATCACCTTGGCCTGAAATGCTGCTTGGACAGTTTTATCTCGCGCTATCTTGGGTCGGGCATTTTGGGTTTCTGGTTTTTGCACTTTACCTGTTAGTTCTGTTCCCGCTTACCTTCTTAATACCGTCACGCAAGCTCTTTCGCTTGGTGGCGGTATGTTTTGCCACCGTTGGTTTAACCCTATTACTCATTGACACTCAAGCTTATCAAACCATAAATCTGCACTTAACACCTGTGGTATGGGAAGTATTATTCAATGATGAAACCAGCACGGTAAGTGCCGATCTTCAGCACCTATTTGTCGTACTTCCGCTGATCTTCTTATTGCAGCTCGCGCTATCCGAATGGGTATGGCGCAAACAACGCAAACTTTCACACAAGCACGTTGGCCGTCCTATCGCTGCTATTTTCTTTGTTAGCTTTATTACCAGCCATCTGATTTACGTTTGGGCCGATGCGTACTTTTACAATCCAATCACGGCGCAAAAAGCTAACTTCCCACTTTCTTATCCGATGACTGCCAAATCGTTTATGGAGCGTCATGGTTTACTTGATCGCGATGAATATCTCAAGCGCCTACAAGAAAGTGAAAGTAACGTTGATTTAGTCAGCTACCCTCTCGAAAAGATTGAGTTTGACCGTCGTGCAAACCCACTCAATGTTTTAGTGGTCAGTGTGAATAACCTACGTGCGGATTCTCTAACTGAAGAAACGATGCCAAACACTTTTGGCTTCGCTAACAATAATCAAAACTTCGTTAACCATTACAGCTCTAGTAACGACAGTTTTGGCGCGTTTGGACTCTTCTACGGCCTGCCAAGCAGCTACGCGAGTAGCATCAAAGCGCAAGCATCTAAGCCAGTGTTAATTGATACCTTAGAAAAACAAGACTATCAGTTTGGTTTGTTTAGTGGCGACAACTTTGAAGAAAGTCTCTATGCAGAAACCGTGTTCCGCGGTATGAAGTTTACTGGTATTGCATTCACTGATGTACAAACACCAGACGAGCAAGCGATTGAAGCATGGGCGGAATGGGCTCAAGACGCCAACAAACCGTGGTTTGGTTTTATTGAGCTAACAACGCTTGATAACTTTAGCCAGTATGCCAAAGGAACAGGGTCTACTACCGATAAGCTTATCGCTGGTTATCAAGCCTCTGCACAAAGTGCAGATAAAGAGCTCGAAGTCTTATTCGATAAAATCGCTCAGCTTGAATTAAGCGAAAACACCGTGATCATCATTACCTCTAATCACGGTACTGAATTCAATGAAACGAAGACAAACAGCTGGGGCTCAAATACCAACTACAGTCGCTATCAACTACAAGTACCGATGATTATCCATTGGCCAGGAAAAGTTGCCGCGACTTACAGCCACCGTACAAGTCACTTAGATTTTTCTGTCACCTTGTTGCAAGATTTGTTGGGCGTCTCTTCAAACCCGAATGACTTTAGTAGCGGACGCAACCTATTTGATGAACGCAGTCGCAAATGGATCTTGGCAGGTGATTCTCGTGAACTGGCTCTGATCACCAATAAAGACACGACTGTGATTGATAAGTTTGGTAACTACAAACTGTACGACAGCCAATACAAACGCTTAAAAGATGAGAACCCGACGCTGCCAGTATTAATGCAAGGTTTGACTGAACTGCAGAGATTTTATGCGAAAAGCAATTAAATCAGTGCATTAGGTCAATTCAATATTGACCATTACGGGTTTGTTGTTTAGATTAGTCTTCATCGGACTGTAGCGCAGCTTGGTAGCGCACCGTCATGGGGTGTCGGGGGTCGCTGGTTCAAATCCAGTCAGTCCGACCATTACACCTAGAAAAGAGAGCTTTGGCTCTCTTTTTGTCTTTCTATACCTTAGTTTTCATCGCCTAAATTCCTTTTTGTTTTCAATTGTTATTGTTCGGCTTTAAAACGTTTAGGAGTGGTTCCTGCATGCTTCTTAAACGTTAACGTAAATGCTCGCTCTGACTCATAGCCAACCTGCTCCGCAACTTGGTCGATTGATAACAACGACTCTCGCAATAGCTCTTCCGCTTTTTGCATTCTAAGGTTGGTCAAATATTGAAACATTGGCCGTCCAACCAATGCAGCAAAGCGATTTGCAAATGCCGCTCGTGACATACCTACTTGATTTGCAATTATCTCTAGTGTCCAGTTTTTATCGGGCCGATCATGCAGTAATCGCAATGCATGTGAAATGCGCCTATCTGTCAGAGCTTCCAGAAACGGACTTGCTTTCTCTCGACCAAAATTAATTCGGATGAGCTCAATCAGAATAATTTCGGTCAGCTTGTTAACAATAAGCTCTGAGCCCGGTCCCTGTGCCATATATTCCGCACTTAACTGATCAAACGTACTTCTCAACCATACATGCTGTGCTAAATCCTTACTGTGTACGATTGTTACACGCGGAAAGACATCTAAAAGAGGGGTTGTTGCCGTACGAGTAAAGCTGAATGAGCCACATAGTAACAGAGTCGGTTCTTCATGATTCTCACCGTCTACGGGCGACAAACTCGACAAGACATGATCTTGACCTGGCCCGAGAAAAATTAAATCTCCAGTTTTTAACCGTTCGACATCATCACCGACTCTTGCCCAGCAGGCTCCTTTTCGAATCATGTGAAAACTTGCATGCTCCAAGCCATGAAACTCTTTGCGCCAAGGCGCCTCTACTTGACTACAAAAATACACACTGCCAGCAACGCGAATTGCTCGCAAGATATCACTCATGACTTCCATCAGCACCACACCCTGTACGATCAATGTATTAATTAGAGATTATCATGCATAGATAGTATTTCATACAAACGATAAATTACTCCTACACCAACATCACGGAGTAACAGCATGAGCCAAATTATCCTTTACACCAAACACTACTGCCCTCACTGCAAAGCCGCAAAACTCACCTTGAAGAACATGGGGCTAGCCTATCAAGAAATCGACGTAAGTGATTCACCTTCACTCTTTAACGAAATGACCAAACGCAGCCAGCGTAAGACTGTTCCTCAGATCTTTGTTGGCACTCAACATATCGGTGGTAATCAAGACTTGAATGCCAGTATTCACAACGGACACTTTGAACAGGTGTTGGCTCGTGAAGGCGTTAACCGATAACAAATCAGATTATTACGGAGAATTTATTATGAATCATATTCACAGCACACAAGCCAGACAAAGCGATTGGGCTTATTCACTTGACCACTTTGCCAACCAAGCGATTCGTTACTCAATTATTATTGTATTGGCATGGATTGGAGGTATGAAATTTACAGGTTACGAAGCAGGTGCTATTGAAGGTTTAGTTGCATCAAGCCCACTAACTAGCTGGCTTTACCATGCTTTTAGCTTGCAAGGCGCCTCTAACCTGATTGGTTCAGTTGAAGTCGCTACCGCTCTGGCTCTATTACTTGCCCCTTACCACAGAGTATTTGCGCTAGTTGGCGCTGCCAGTGCCGCGATCACTTTCGCTGTAACCACGAGTTTCCTGTTCACGGCACCGGTAACCGAAGCGAGCCTCGGCGGTTTTCCAGCAATATCAGTCGTTCCAGGACAATTCCTATTAAAAGATATTGTGCTACTGTCTGCAGCCTTATCCCTGCTCGCAAAAGCCCTTCTACGCGATAACTAAACTCACTGAACCTAGAGAGCTACGGCCCTCTAGGTTCTAAATATAGAAAAATAACATCAAACCTCTCTCACATTATCATTCGCAAATGACGTTACTTCCTTGTACTACTGACTCTTTTAGTGCTTTCAGACCGCCAATCTAACAAACTGGAGCATAGAAAAGATGGATGCTGGTTACTAAATATCCGGAATGGTTAATGTAGACCTTTATTTATCTAAATGTGCTTACTATTAAAGCAAACAGTAACTTTAGGGGTTTACAAGTGTTTCAAAGCTTTATATTATGCGCCCCACACGGAGAGATGGCTGAGTGGTTGAAAGCACCGGTCTTGAAAACCGGCATACGTTAATAGCGTATCTAGGGTTCAAATCCCTATCTCTCCGCCACATTTGAAAAGCCCGCTAAGCAATTAGCGGGCTTTTTGCATTCAGATGAAAACACCACATCAATATCAAATCCCCCTAAAATTACGACATATTAGACTGTCTTATATTCGATATTGAAATCATCCACACAAACGCTAAAAGAGTCTTTTGTTTTCATTTATCCCTATCTAAGCTAGGTTACAAACCCATATAAAAACACAATAAATTGTATGAAATTTGGTATAACACGCCAGCACTTATTACAGATGAGAAAAATACATGCATGAAGAAATGATTGGCTTAACGCTTGCGGGCCTTGGTGTTCTTGGTCTTGGATGCCAGTGGCTAGCATGGAAGCTAAAACTTCCAGCCATCTTATTGTTATTAATAGCAGGGTTAACCATTGGTCCTTTTACTGGTCTGTTTGAACCTAACACACTTTTTGGTGATCTTTTATTCCCACTCATTTCCTTATCTGTAGCAGTCATTCTATTTGAAGGCAGTCTGACGCTGAACTTCAAAGAAATACGAGAAGTGAACAAAACGGTCCAAAGCATTGTGACACTGGGAGCTCTAGTCACTTGGGTAATTACTAGCTGCGCCACGCATTATATTCTTGGCTTTGATTGGGCCTTAGCTTGGTTATTCGGTAGCATGACCGTGGTAACGGGGCCGACCGTTATTGTGCCGCTACTCAGAACTGTACAACCGAAAGCAAAACTAGCAAATATTCTCCGTTGGGAAGGAATTTTAATTGACCCAATCGGCGCTTTATTCGTCGTGATTGTGTACGAATTTATTGTATCAAGCAGTAAAGTCCACAGTGTTGAAGTCTTTGGTATCATCATTGCTGTAGGCTTAATCCTGGGAGCGCTCGCTGGCCAGTTCATTGCCGTTGTGCTGCGAAGACACATGCTGCCAGAATATCTTCAACCTTTTGCTGTTTTAGCTGTGGTACTGGGTGTATTTGCAGGCTCTAATGCCATCGAATCAGAAGCCGGGCTTTTAGCCGTCACAGTGATGGGAATGTGGCTAGCGAATGCTAAAGACGTCAACATCCAACACATCCTCCACTTTAAAGAGAACCTGACTATTTTACTGATCTCAGGCTTATTTTTATTGCTTGCTTCTCGGATTACATTAGATGACTTCCATGCGCTAGGCTGGGCTGCCGCATTGCTCTTTGTTGTGATTCAATGCATTGCTCGCCCAGCTTCTATCTTTATTTCAACATTCCGCAGCCAACTGAGCTTCAAAGAGAAAGCCTTCCTAGCATGGGTCGCACCTAGAGGTATTGTCGCTGCTGCAATTTCTTCTCTTTTCGCCATTAAACTCACTCAAGCCAATGTCGAAGGAGCCCAACTATTGGTCCCCCTCACCTTCATGGTGATCATCGGCACCGTTGTTCTACAAAGTATTTCCGCAAGACCAATGGCTAAAATGCTCGATGTTGCAGAACCTTCGCCGCGTGGATTTATGATTGTAGGTGCCAACGATGTGGCAAGAACGGTTGGTTTAGCACTGCAAAAATACGATTGTCGAGTTGTGGTGACAGATTCAAACTGGGATTATATCAGCCAAGCGCGCATGTCTGGGCTTGAGACTTACTATGGTAACCCTGTGTCGAGCCATGCCGATGAATACCTTAACTTAATTGGTATCGGTAAAGTCATGGCGATGACACCAGACAAGCATTTAAATGTGATGGCAGGAATGCATTTCCTCAATGAGTTTGGTGAGCAGAGTGTTTACGGGCTGAATGGCAATAAAACAGGGAATGATAAACATATTGCAGCAGAGCAACGCCATGGTCGAACCTTGTTTGCAGAATCTACCAGCTACAAAAAGTTAGCAAGCCTAATTAACCAAGGCGCAGAGATAAAGCACACAAAAATTAGTGATGCATTTAGTTTCGAGGATTATCAAAACCAGTATAAAAATGCACTCTTGCTACCGCTATTTGTTGTTGATGCCCGTAATCAAGTGGCGCTGTTCAGCACAGCCAAACAACCTGAGGTTAACGCTGGATCAACCATTGTCGCTTTGATCAAAGAGAACGAAAGCAAAGACGAGCTTCGTTAGTTAGAAAATCGATTTTCTCTATACGTGTGTTTCATCATCAACCTACAGCTGGTTGACCTTTTCTTGAGCACCTTGGATATAACACCCAAGGTGCTCACTATATTGATTGCTCATCACTTGATTCACAATAAACAGCATGTCAGAAGGGAAAGTACGCAGCCCTGAAAGCTGATTTAAATCGACCCATTCAATACACTGAATGAACTCTTCATCATTCATCCCATTCAAGTTGCTCAGCGTAATCTCCCCCTGATAAGACTCAACGTGATAAAAAAACTCAGCGTTAAATCGCTCTAATGTCGTTTCATGAAACTCACGCACAGCAATAAGCGATCCGACATTAATCTCTAATCCTGTTTCTTCTTTAAATTCTCTTTGTAAACACCCTTTGGTACTAATATCAGTTGCTTTAAACCCACCACCCGGGGGAATCCAATATTCGCCAGAAAAATCTCTGACTTTCAAAAGCAGAATCTTGTTGTTTTCAATCAAAATACCCGCAGCACGAATGCGATGTTGCATATCCACTCTCAATTAAATCCATACAATGTCATTGGTGTATTTATTGATATAAAAACACAGATAGCAAGTTGTTCCAATTGTTTCGCCAGCGTCTAAGATCTTATTCAAGATTACATCTCAATATATAGAATACTCATTAAAAACGTCCGCCTCATCCCCTCTCTAAAAGTCACACTGATATGATCCGCCGCAATACGTAATCGAGTTAGCCAAGAGAGAGTAAACGTGCATTTTAGATATGATATAAATGGTCTCAGAGCCATAGCAGTTATAGCTGTGGTTCTTTTTCATTTTGAACCTAGTTGGATTCCTGGAGGATTTGCTGGCGTTGACGTCTTTTTCGTTATTTCTGGCTTTTTGATGACAGGAATCATCTTTCGCGGACTTCAAAATAATGACTTCTCGATAGCTAAATTTTACGTTGCGCGTGCGAATAGAATCATACCTGCATTGGCTACTCTATGCTTGTTTTTGTTAATTTTTGGTTGGTTTTATCTAACACCAGGAGACTATGAAGTACTCGGGAAACATATTGCGAGCAGTGTTAGCTTCCTATCGAACGTCGTCTACTGGAAAGAAGCCGGATACTTTGCTTCTTCTTCACACGAAAAGTGGCTATTACACACATGGTCTCTGTCTGTCGAGTGGCAGTTTTATATTATTTATCCAATCGTATTAGTACTGCTATCTAAACTAATCTCTTTAAATAATATCAAGCGTCTATTAGTTATTGGTTCAGTCATCAGTTACGGCTTAAGTGTTTATGCAACACATAGATGGCCTGACCCTTCATACTTCTTACTCCCTACTCGCGCATGGGAGATGATGTTAGGTGGTGTTGTTTTTCTTTACCCAATAACCAATTTACAAGATCAGAAAAAACGCTGGATGGAGTGGGCTGGATTAATGCTCATTTTGCTCTCTTACGCTTTGGTTTCATCTGATATTCCATGGCCAGGCCATTTTGCTGCAATTCCAGTATTAGGGGCATTTTTAATCCTTGCTGCCAATAGACAAAATAGTCTAATTACTAACAACATCGTTTTCCAAAAACTAGGTAAATGGTCTTACTCTATTTACCTCTGGCATTGGCCAATCGTAGTTGCTGGCTACTATTTTGGTATCGAAAATTGGTGGGTATATGGACTACCGCTATCAACTTTTTGTGGTTACTTGAGCTTTAAATTTATCGAATCGATCAAATTTCCATCCTTTAGCCAATGGCGTAGCTTATTTAGTGTAAAACCCGTATGGATGGCAGCCTTCATTTTTGCACTTAGCTTACCTATTTTCTTAACTCAAGGTCTTAATATTAAACAGAGATACGCAGCGAACACACCAGAAGCTCAGCTAATTGATAAATACCAAAGATCCAATTATGCCACCGACTTTTTCTATCAAGAAATGAGGCATGAATGTAACTTTTTTGATGGTGTTCATGTCAAACCTGAAGGCATTTCATCTAGCTGTACACAGAGCAGTGATAAACAAGTTGGCCTATTTGTATGGGGAGACTCTCACTCACAAGCACTGGCTCATGGGTTTAGAGAAGAGTTTAACGGAAACAACTTCTATCAAGTGGCAAGTTCTGGCTGTCAACCATCGTTGGAATCGGATAATCGTACGATGGGAGAAGCAAAGTTAGCGTGTGATCGCTCAAATAAAAAAGCGCATGAGGCAGTTATCCAATTAAACCCTAAAGTCATTCTATTTGCTCAACGAAACGAACATGATAAGAATGACTATCTAGAAATTATTCGCCAACTTCGTCAGGAAGGTGTTACCTCCAAATTTGTGTTAGTAGGCCCTGTACCACAATGGCAACCTTCACTACCAAGGACTATAGCTAAACGCCACATGGACCTGAATGAAACTAAATTCAACGATATTGGTTTTGAAAAAGATTTATTGAGAGTCGACGACTACCTTGAAAAACAATATAAAAACAGTGAATTAGACTACATTTCTATCCTCAATCAGCTTTGTGATGAAAACGGTTGTTTGGCAAAAGTCGACCAACAAAATACGCCATTGGTGTGGGACTATGGGCACCTTTCCTATAAAGGGTCTGAATATGTTGTAGACAACATCATCTATCCAAGAATAAAACAGTATCTCTAACGCTAAAGCCCACTACCATTTGTAGTGGGCTTTTTTCTTAGCTGAAACACGGCTTTAATCAACTGCATATGGAGCGGGACCAACGCTCTGTGATCACTGCGATACCCTCCCCCGACAACACAAGCAATAGGTATTTCTTTCATCTTGGCAAGATTCAACATAAATTCATCACGAATGTAGATCCCCTGCTGTGATACGTTGAAATAACCTAATTCGTCATCAATATGAATATCTACGCCAGCATCATAAATGATGAGATCAGGTTGGTGGATATTCACTGCCATTTCAACCACAGAACGAAAGTGCGGTAAATATTCATCATCGGTAACAGCTTTTGGCAAAGCAATATCGAGATCAGAGTTCGGCTTTCTTGCCGGAAAGTTTTTTTCACAGTGGAAAGATAAAGTCACAATGTCATCATTGTCTGCGCACAACGTCGCAGTCCCATCACCATGATGAACATCACTATCGACAATCAAGACCTTATCGACGCCATCTATGCCCAATGCATGATTTGCCGCTAAAACCAAGTCGTTAAATAAACAAAACCCACTGCCAAAATCATAATGTGCATGGTGGTAGCCACCACTTAGGTGAATTGCAATCCCACGTTCTACAGCTAGCTCTGCTGTTAAACAGGTTCCACCTGATGAGAGCAGTGTTCGCTCAATCAAACATTCACTCCACGGAAAACCAATTCGACGCATTTTTGCCGCGGGAAGTAACCCTAAACTCAGAGCATCGACGTACTTAGAACAATGCGTTTTAGATACCGTATCGATTGTCAGTGGCAAAGGCTCAACAAAAGAGAAAGTATGACACCAAGCAGGGTTGTCTTTACTCACCAAACAAATTTCGTCGTACAACAGTCGGTACTTGTTTATTGGATATCGATGCCCTTGAGGTAACGGCAGTTGAGAATAAATGGGGTGGTAAATTAATGGGATCATGAAAAAGTATTGCACATCTCAGTTATACGCATGTTATCAGCTTGCTAAACGATAGCAATTATGATTTATTGCTAACAATTATCATTTACACAACCGTATTATTATGACTCCTTCTCGGTTTTTTCTAATTTTAGGTGTGTTAACCGGTAGCTTAGCCGCTATCGGCCTGTTTTCGACCATGCTTATCTCTTCTTGGCTGATGATTGACCTTGTAATCTTGAATTAAGACAATAACGAAAATTTCAAAAAGCGGAACTAGACCATGAGTACTGTCTTTATCACCGGAGCAAACCGAGGTATCGGCTTTAGCCTTGCCAAAATCTATCTAGAAAAAGGTTGGCAAGTTCATGCAACTTATCGAAGTAACACTCATGCTAACGAGCTGTTGAGCCTCATTGATCAGTACCCTAAACTACATTGCCATCAACTCGATATTACCAATTATAAAGAGGTAACAAAGCTTTCATCGCAGCTTCCTCAAATCGATTTATTGATTAACAACGCAGGATACTATGGTCCAAAAGGGTACGGTTTTGGTCATACCAATGTCGATGAATGGAGAAAAGTATTCGAAATCAACACCATTGCACCACTCAAACTGGTGGAGTCCTTCTGTGAAAATATGCGAAATAGTCAGATAAAGAAGATTGCTTGTTTGTCTTCAAAAGTCGGTAGCATGACCGAGAATACTTCTGGTGGGGGCTATATTTATCGCTCTTCAAAAGCGGCTTTAAACTCTGTGGTTAAGAGCTTAAGTAATGATCTTACACCTCAGGGCTTCACGGTTTTAGCTCTTCACCCTGGCTGGGTACAAACTGAGATGGGTGGACCAAATGCATTAATCGATACTGAAACGTCTGCGAGCGGTTTAATAAAAGTCATAGATAACGCGACAATCCAACACTCCGGTGAATTCTTAAATTATGAAGGCCAGACGATTCCTTGGTAGTCTCAAGCTTGCCTCGTTAATGTGTCGTAATTTCGGTACTTTCTGCTGATATAACGTTAACTTGATTGAAATTAGAACATTTTGTTGCAAATTGGATCATGCACATTATCTAGTTACATAAGGAGAACAATAATGTCCGCAGATAAAGATCTCGTTAATTTCAGCGAAGAACACGAGCTAAACTACTGCCTGAGAACAGCAGAAAAACGTCAAACTCAAGCAAACCGTGATGCATTAATTGAGCTAGGTAAAAAAGTGAAAGAGAAGCTGGATAAACGCGTTCTTTCACCACAAGAAGTGATTGCTGCCATCAAAGAAAATTCGGCTGACTTCGAATAATGATGTTAAGCCAGCCAATTATTTGGCTGGCTCAAACCCAAACTACTTCTTTGAACTTCCTTTTCTCGCATAAGTCCGTTTTTTCTTTTTGAATGCAGGCCGTTCTACTTTGGGCAGGTATCGCAATGATTCAGGTACGGGGCTTGTTTTGACTTGTTGCATCAAAGTCGTGATTCTTTCATGAAGCGCTTGCATAAATGGCTGATACGCGTGGTTTCTCTCAGCCATGCCTTGAAGTTGGTGCTCCCAATGTGCTGTCATATCAGGATACGTCGACTCTACTGGCAAAGCATGAATTAATCCGCGCCCGGCTTCGCTACTCAAAATACTTTTCCCTTGTCGCTTCAGTAACTGGCGCTTAAACAAGGTATCCAGAATACCAGCTCGTGTCGCTTCTGTGCCCAAGCCATCTGTTTCTCGGAGGATCTTTTTCAGCTCTTTATCTGCAACAAAACGAGCGATCCCCGTCATCGCTTGTAATAATGTCGCCTCAGTAAAATGCTTTGGTGGTTCTGTTTTTCGGTCTTTAATTTCACCTTCACGGCACGTTAATACTGTGCCTTCAGCAAGAGGAGGAACGGTGTCAACACCAGTATCTTCGTCATCCACCTTTCCCATCAGTTCTTTCCATCCCGCCGACACTAGTTGTCGCCCTTTAGCAATGAATGTACCGCCAGCAATATCAAACACTAACTTAGCTTCAGCATAAACCGCAGGCGGATAGAACTGCATTAAATACTGCCTAGCGATCTGTTGATAGATTTTCATCTCATTGCCAGATAAGCCATTCATCGCCGCTTTTTTTGGAGTCGGAATGATCGCATGGTGCGCGTCCACTTTTTTGTCGTTCCAAGCTTTCGATTTAAGCGTTAAATTCGCACCATTAACTGCACCACTCAGCTCTTTCGCGTTATTGTTAATGGCATCACACACACTTGCCGCTTGGCTATAATGCTCTAATGGCAAATAGCGACAATCTGAGCGTGGGTAAGTGATCAATTTGTGTTTTTCATACAATGCCTGACATGTATCCAATACTTGTTGGGCACTCATGCCAAAACGTTTAGCAGCATCAATTTGCAACGCCGAGAGGGAATAAGGTAACGGCGCAGACTGTTTTGTTTGTTTTTGCTCTGACTCCACTACTTTCGCAGGTTGGTTGGCAATTCGACTAGCAACATTTTCCACCAGTTTTCGATTGAGTATCCGCCCTTCTTCATCTTGCCAAGGCTTACACGCCTCGCTTGGTTTCCATCGTGCGCGAATGTCAAAAGATGAACTTCCGTCTTGATAAGGGATCAGCGCATGAATTGTGAAATAATCTTTGGGGATAAAATTTTCTATTTCTTCATCACGACGAACCACCAGCCCCAGAACCGGTGTTTGGACTCGTCCAACCGACAGCACGCCTTGATAACCCGCTTTTTGCCCAAGTAAGGTATAGGCACGAGACATATTCATACCATACAGCCAATCAGCACGAGAGCGTGCTAATGCCGAAACGGAGAGTGGAATAAAATCACGATTGCTGCGCATTTGCGTTAGCGCACGTTTTACCGCAGGTAGGTTAAGATCGCTGATCAGGAGCCTTTGGGTGGCTTCTTTTTTGGTTTTACTGACTTTGCAATAATCCAACACCTCATCAACCAGCAATTGTCCTTCTCGGTCAGGGTCTCCCGCATGAATGATTTGCGAACTCTCTTTTAAGAGCTTGCGAACCACGGTGAGCTGCTTACTGGCGGATTTTCTCGGACGAAGCTGCCACTGTTCTGGAACAATAGGCAAGTCAGCCATATTCCACTTTTTGTATCTCTCGTCATAAGCGTCTGGTTCAACTTGTTCTAGCAAGTGACCAATGCACCAAGTAACCACATCACCGTTACCACAACGTATGAATCCTTGATCGTTTTTCTTTGGCCCAGAAAGTGCAGCAGCAATCGCGCGGCCAAGGCTTGGTTTTTCGGCAATAAACAGACGAGACATAAACAAGTGGTTATACAGATACAATAAGGGCCACATTATCGAATGTGGCCCTTAGAAATCAAGAAAAACTGTAAATTTAAACAGTATTATTCTTCATCAGATGCTGTGCGAGCTGCCGCTTCTTTGATTAATGGTTGAAGCTCACCTTTTTGGAACATTTCGATGATGATGTCACAACCACCAATTAGCTCACCTTCAACCCATAGTTGTGGGAAAGTAGGCCATTGTGCGTATGCCGGTAGCTCTGCACGAATATCCGGGTTTTGAAGAATATCAACGTAAGCAAATTTTTCGCCACATGCCATTAGGGCTTGCGCCGCTTGAGAAGAGAAACCGCAGCTAGGAAGTTTTGGTGAACCTTTCATGTACAAAAGGATCGAGTTCTCTGCGATTTGCTGTTTGATTTTATCAATAGTTTCCATTGCTTCCTCTTAATGGAGTTACTGCAAGTATCCCGACATATTAAACCATTCAGCAAAAATAAAAAAACTTAGATTCTGTATGGTTTTATGCCATAAAGAAATTTCATATATAAAATTACATTTCTATCTTTTAATAAAGTAAAAACTTGCTAAACTGTAGCGCAAGTCAGTCAAATTGACAGTGCTGGGCCAGAAAGCCGAGCATCAAATAATAACATTTGGAAGCAATCGGAAAGAGTCCAACTCTTTCATACATAATGGAGAATCGAGCAATGGCATTTGAACTACCAGCTCTTCCTTACGCGAAAGACGCGCTAGAACCACACATCTCAGCTGAAACTCTAGATTTCCACCACGGTAAGCACCACAACACTTACGTTGTGAAGCTAAATGGCCTGATCCCTGGCACTGAGTTCGAAGGCAAAACACTAGAAGAAATCATCAAAACTTCGACTGGTGGTGTATTCAACAACGCAGCTCAAATTTGGAACCACACGTTCTACTGGCACTGCCTAGCACCAAATGCAGGTGGTGAACCAACAGGCGCAGTTGCAGACGCAATCAACGCAGCATTCGGTTCTTTCGAAGAGTTCAAAGCGAAGTTCACTGATTCTGCAATCAACAACTTCGGTTCTTCATGGACTTGGCTAGTTAAGAAGGCGGACGGTTCTCTAGACATCGTGAACACTTCTAACGCAGCAACGCCACTAACAGAAGAAGGTACTACTCCACTTCTAACTGTTGACCTTTGGGAACACGCTTACTACATCGACTTCCGTAACGTTCGTCCAGACTACATGAATGCTTTCTGGGCACTTGTTAACTGGGACTTCGTTGCAGAAAACCTAGCGAAATAATTCCCTCTCCTTTAGGATTTGGATTTAGTCGATTAAAAAGCCAGCACTTAGCTGGCTTTTCTCTTTTCTATCGGGTATTTAATCTCAAGTTCCTCATCACTGTGTCGATACATAGGCATCAAGCGAGGAAACATGCAAACTCAGATTCATACTCTAGATAAAGCCAGCATCATTAGCGAACTTCAGTTCGGTAACGGTATCAACCATGCCGTGCACGAAGGACGCCGTGCTGATTTTTCTCTGATTATGTCGATGTTTTCTGATGACGTTCGTGATAACACCCCCGTCGAATTAGTTGATGAGCAGGAAACTACTGAGCAGCTGTTACGAAAACGTTTCGAGCTACAACCACCACAGCAACTCCGTTCAGATCAACAGTCATACCCAGTTTCCGCTAAGCAAGCTGAACTGTTTCACAACAGCGGTTTACCCGGCGCAAAACTTCACCATTATTTGGCACCTGAAGTACTCGCATACATGCCAGAAGAAACGTTTAATCTCCCTGAAGAAGTTTATCACAACCTATCTGGCCACCAACGTCGCCACCTAGCAGAGAAAGAGCCCCGCACTGTTATTCCCGCAGATTTATACAATCAACTAGTGAGCGCACAACGTAGCTTCCATATTCAAGCTCAGGCCTGATATTCGTCTCATTTCTTCATACTTATTCAATTGCAAATCGAGTTTATGTGAATAAGTGCAAATAATTGCATTAATTCGCAGTTCATGCACAAGTTATTTGAGCTTATTCACACCTAAAACACAGCTATTCAACCATGATATGTGGACATATTGAGGACAGGGAAGAAACGCGAGAGGATGCTATGGACATAAAAAAAGCCGTAATATTAATAACTTCCGCTGGTTCACTGTTAGGAGGCACTCTCGCGATGCATTTTGCTTCACTCGGAGCCAAAGTCATCCTATGTGATAAAAGCTCAAGCCAACTAAAAATGAATTTTAAACACTGCCGAAGTGTCTCTGAAGAGGTATATCAATACGCCATCAAAGATTATTCGTTGCAATCGATTCATCAGTTGTTCGAATTTATCGATCGAGAATTGCAGCATTCACCGGACGTACTGATCAACAGTCTCACCGCAAATCCGATGCCGCGAATTCTTGATCACAACACTGAATCCGCCTTAGCCTTTACCCTAAAACTTTCGAATATGGCCAGCACTCTGTTCACCTTTGGTCAGGCAACAGCTGAAAGGATGCGATTGGAGAAAAAGCAAGGTGTAATAGTGAATGTGATCTCCCATGAGGATTATCACGATCTTTCAGGGTTTGATAACGCAACATCAATGGTTGCAGGCTTTACTCAAAGCTGGGCTAAGGAACTCACTCCTTTCAACATTCGTGTTGGTGGCGTGATCCCTTCCCTTAACTTGCAAGATGAAGAGGTTAAGTGGGCAGAAATTCAAGATGAACTGATCCGTAATACAGAGTACATCGTTTCCAATGACTATTTTAGCGGCCGGGTGATGGCCG
Source organism: Vibrio sp. TRT 21S02 (assembly GCF_050113675.1). Lineage (NCBI taxonomy): Bacteria > Pseudomonadati > Pseudomonadota > Gammaproteobacteria > Vibrionales > Vibrionaceae > Vibrio > Vibrio sp. TRT 21S02. The sequence continues at coordinate 29,391 of NZ_JBNJOI010000014.1, read as the reverse complement.
CATAAATCACGAAATCAGATTTTAGAGGCGACGAAGCAATGACATTGATGCCTCTTCAATTAAATCGAGCACTAATTCAAATCCCTGATCTCCACCATAATATGGGTCAGGGATTTCTTCATAATCTGACGCGGCATGAGAAAGAAACAGAGATAACTTGTGTTGCAAGTGTGATGGGCAATCTGCTTTAAGATCGTCTAAGTTGGCACGATCTGCCGCTAAAATAAAATCAAACTCTTCAAAATCCTGTGGAACAACTTGCCTTGAACGAATTCCTTTAAAAGAATACCCCCTTAGCTCACCAGCAGCTTTAGAACGCGGATCAGGTGGATTGCCTGCGTGATAACCGATGGTTCCAGCCGAATCGATTTCTACATCGATACCGAGTTCTTTCGCTTTTGCACGTAACACAGCCTCGCCTGTCGGTGAGCGGCAAATATTGCCCATGCATACCACCAAAATAGATACTTTTTTCTTTCCTTTCATTTGAGTCAATCCATATTTAAACGCATAGCGAAATCAAAGGTGCCATATGCTCTCGCATTAAAATTAGTCCGTTGAATTTTATTTTGGAGCGCTATTTTATACTAAAACTTCATTGTATAAGCAGCCGCTAAAAGCCTACATCACTCTCAGTAAATGCAAGATGTAAACCTCATCCTTTGGGCTTAAAATCTCTGATTTACTTGTATGCTACAAGTTCGCAGTAATGTCCTCTGTACTTACAGCTTTCGACACGTTCCACATTTTTAAAGCCAGCTTGTTTTAACATATCAATAAATACATCTTCCTGAATCAGGTGGGAATATTTTGTAAATTGGTATACATCACCAGCAATTGAAATGTTCACATCCCACTTGCGCTTCATCATTTCTTCATCATGGGTAATCTTTTCTTTTACATGAACAGGAATACAATTAATGGTCTTCTCTTCGTGCTCAATCACAAGAGGATCATCGAAATTGAAGTGTTTATCTGAAGGAATATCGATATATAAACACCCTCCATTTTTAATCGCTTTATATATCCCATTGATCGCCTTTTTAACACTATTTAGATCACTAACACTTTGATGCGATTCCCACATATCTGAGTATACGATTGAGTTTCCTCGACACAACACCAAATCAAAGGACTCTGGTAGCTTATAGCCCAACTCATCCCATTGAATTTTCAATGGACTCGTTTGAACATCATCTATCAATGCGTTTTCACTAAATCTGCGTAACATATCTTTGCATGCATCTGAGCACACAATGTTGTAGCCAGTTCTTATTAAATCGATGACTCCAAACCCAGTGCCCACTGAACAGTCTAAGACACTACCAAAACGATACGGCTTGATGATTGACTCTAATGAATCGACAAGCGTATCTCTACAAGTGACGGCATCTAAGTAATAGTCAATTTGAGCGGGAAATGACAAAGGCTTCATACAGTAACTCCTAGCTCTTCAGATTTCAGCGCACTATCAACCCAAGATTTCAACTTATCTCTGTCTATTTTACTGTTATGCCTTTTGTCAGTTGGTAACAATGTCGGATAGTACATAATATTCGATAGCTCATAGCCTAAGCCAACAAGCTTATTTATGATTAATTCTGGTTCAAATAGGCCTTGCTCAGATTTTGGTATTACTACCGTAATTTGTTGTTCGTTATTCCAAATCACAGCACAAGAACTAATTCCACTGTGCAAATTGATAAATTGCTCGATTGCATCTGGGCAAAAATAGCCATTCTTGGTAGCAATGGCATACTTTTTACGAGTCATAAACCAGACCACTCCATTGTCATCAACGTAACCAAGGTCCCCCATTTTATGCCAAATATCCGGGCTTTCAGGAATTTGTACCTTTGTCAGTTTCGTTAAATCGGGTCTCCTAAAGTATTCGCTTGTTACCCGCTCTCCCGTCACAATTATTTCGCCAATTGTATTGGTACTAAGAGGTCGAGCCACAGGCGATTCACAATCTGCTGATATTATTCTCATTTGAATACCATCGCATACAGTGCCCAATGGAATGCCTTCACCTAACGCAGTTTTACTCCGCGATAAAGCCCTAAAATCACGATAATGGATCAAGGTGAGCGGTAACAGTGCTTCCGTGCTCGCGTATGGTATATATATATCCCCTTGAGTTAGTAGCGCATTCAACTTGCTCAACATGTTCAAACTCAATGATGCCCCAGCGGTAGAGATGATTTTTATGAAGTCTATACAGGCAGACTTGTTCTCTAGGTGCTCAATGACGCGCTCCCAAAAAGCTGGTGAAGCAAAGATATAATCGCATCCATACTGTTCCATTTGACTTAAGATGCTACCAACGGGCATTAGGTTAGGTTGAAGGGAGTTTGTCTCAGGAATGATGGCCTTTCTACCGTTGTATATGGTCGCTAACGCCAAATATGGAAAGAGCACAAATTCTGTCTCGATTATCGAATGAAATCGATTTAACTCTTGAGCCTGTGATTTCAATTGTCCAATGGTCCACGGCACACCCTTAGGACGCCCTGTTGTTCCTGTAGTGTATAGCAATAAACATACTGCTGAATCAGAAACTATCGCTTCAGAGTAAAGAGCTGGTTCAGTAGTTAATAATTCCTTTAATGAACACGTGGTAAAGCCATCAATTTTGTTATCGCTCAGCCACAATACGGGCTTTAATTCATCAACACACTCTACTAGCTGACTCTTTTCTTGAGTAACATCCACTAGGCTTGGAATTGCTCCGATCATAAAACAACCATATAAAACAGCGTAATAATCCGGTGACGCGGCCAATGACATGATTATATGGTCTTCTTTACGCACGCCTAATGCCCACAAGCGGCCAGCCACTTCTCTACTCGCTGCTAATAATTCAGAAGCTGTGATTGTGTTACCTGAGGCTCCCTCTACAAGAACAATGGCATTGGTTTCCGTGGAACGAAGTGCAAGAGATTCAATAAACGGGTTCATATATTACCTATACATTAAATTTAGCTGTGAACCTTATACTCACTTGCACACATATTCTGCTTGTTATTTTTAGACCTTGTACGTACCTAAAAGAAAAGAGGAATTAATACTTTAATGAATTACAAAATAGCTTATAGAGCGAAATAGTCAGCATTTTAAAATACCAAGAGTATTCATCTGCCATTAGTGATGAATACAGATACGGAGCACCATATGAAAATCAAAATAGTATTTGATTTGGTTTTTACTACTAATACAACGAGATCACTAATTCGTGGCAAATAACAGAACAAAGTTAAACATGCTTTTGGCTAACGATGCACTACAGAGCTATCCATACCATCACTAGGTTTCTCATCTTTTATCCCTGATTAATCGAAGGTTTTTGGCCCTGCTGACTTCGGTTATCATAAAGCTAGCTATTCTAAGATAAAAAGGATTTACCGTGACAGAACAACAGAATAAAGATGAAAGGCATAAGGCTAGGCAGCAGAAAGTCAAAGAGAAAGTTGACGAGAAAATTGCAGCAGCTCAGGAAGAAAAAGGCCTACTTTTAGTCATTACTGGCAATGGCAAAGGTAAATCAACCTCTGGGTTTGGTACTGTTGCTCGCGCTGTTGGTCACGGGCTTAAATGCTCTGTCGCTCAGTTTATCAAGGGGACATGGGATAACGGTGAACGCAACTTACTTGAGAAACTAGGCGTTGAGTTCCAAGTGATGGCGACTGGGTTTACGTGGGAAACACAAAACCGCGATGCCGACACTGAAGCTGCACAGAAAGTCTGGCAGGAATGTAAACGCATGCTTCAAGATGAGTCAATCGATGTGGTTTTGTTTGATGAGCTGACCTACATGGTGAGCTACGACTATATTGATCTTGATGAAGTGGTTAATGCCCTCAATGCACGTCCTAAGATGCAATCAGTCGTGATTACTGGCCGAGCGGCTCATCGCACACTAATCGAAATGGCCGACACGGTTTCTGAAGTGCGCAATGTCAAACATGCTTTTGAATCCGGCGTTAAAGCCTTAAAGGGTGTTGATTGGTAAAACTCGGCTTCAACAAGCAATAAAAAAGCTGGCTCTCGCGCCAGCTTTTTTTAGTTTCATTCAAACGAACAAGACTTAGGCTAGTTAAATAAACCCTTGATTAAGCTATTTACGGCTTCTTTCGTCTTCTCATCTTTGATCTTTTCACCCAATTTTTCATCGAGCTTTTTAAGACCACGATCAATCTCTTTTTCTGCTTTTTGTTTTAACACATCATCCAAGACTAATTTGAACTTCGGCTCTGCCCACTGACCAGACACATTGATTGGGATGGTAATGTCACGTAATTCATCAATATCTTTACCTCCCTGCCCTTCTAGAGAGCCAACAATCGAGGTACTGATAGTGAAATCAACCGTTTCATTGATGTAGTTGGCGCTGCCCTTACCTCGAATACGCAGTAGAGGCGATTGCATGTTCAGGTTGTCTGTCGAGACGTTCCCTTTATTCAGTTTCAACGTCGCTGTCATTGCACTGAAATCGGTTTTCTGAACACCTTGTTTATCATCCAGCGACTTGCCTTTGATCTTGGCGTAGTTTTCACGAATCATCTGCGCAACGTTGATACCATGCACTGCTCCATCTGCGAAATTAATCGCAATCGTTCCTACTAGGTTTTTCTTAATACCCGTTGGCGTTAAGCTGCGGCCTTGAACATCAACATCAATGTTACCAGTACCTTCCAGCTTGTCGTTGTCAACCACATCTTTGAGTAGTGGCAAAACCTGCACACCTTTGATGCGTTTTTTGGCTGTGTAAGACGCAGGAGACTTACGTGCATCAAGTCTGGCATTCGCGCTGATTGAACCTTGATATAAGTTAGAGGTAAATGACTTCAGCTCTGCAATACCACGATTAACCGAGAAGCTAGCCTTCACATTTTGCATCTTCGCGTTATTCGCTTTGAACTTATCGATGGTGATATCACCCATAACATCTAACGTTTTCAATGCAGAAAGGTCTGGTTCAACTTCTTGAGCTGGTTTTTTAGGTGATGTTTGAACGGTTTTAGACTCACCTGATTCAGAGTTCGCTTCAGTTGCTTTACTTTCTTGCGCTTGACCTAAACTTAGGAATTCATCCAAATCAATATTCGGACTGTGCAGTGAAAAGCGAACCTTTGGAATCTCTGCCAGTGTAATATCAGCTTTACCATCCAGTGCAATTGCGTTTGCTGTCAGTTTTTCTAACACAAAACTCAAATGGCTTTTGTTCAAATCAAACGTAAGATCTGACGCCATATCCACCTTCATTGGCGACTGAGGTAGAGTATCACCGACCAATTGCCCATCCAGTGTTAATGTATTAATTGCAACTTTAGAGATTGCTTTATCAACGTTCAGTTTCGCCGCACCTTTGATATCAATATCTAAGCCCGACGCCTGACCTTTCACGGCATAGCTTAATGAATTAGCTTTATCGAACTCGAAGGTATCCAGCGTAATGGCCGCACTATCAATTCGAGTTGTGGGATCAGCAAAGGTGGTGTCCAATTCGATATTACGCAAAGCGTATTCCTGCATCCCTTTTGCCAATTTAAACTCGGCTTGACCGGAAGCAGTGAATGTTTGTTGATTGTTGTTACCTTTGACTGAAAATTCCGCCTTCGTCCACTGACCAAAAGCAAATTCAGACAGAGACAAAGAAACATTTTCCAGCTTAGTAAAGCTACCAGCCTGCTTGTCTTGCAGTTCAAGCAGTGCATTACTTGCCGTGATACCTGCAAGGTTAATTGTCCAATCGGAAGCCGCTGAAGCACCGCCTTCTGATTGCGGACTTGCAGCAGCTTCAGCTTGGGTTTCAGTAGCAGGCTCTGGTTGCGTAGATTGAGCTTGAGTTAAGACATCAATATTTCGACGCCCATCTTTCAATGTTTCAAGGTAAAACTCTGCGCCGTTTAGTGTCACGTTACCGATTTCCAACGCTTTACTCAGCAATGGAGTAACAGAAACATCAATTCCAACCGAGTCGACTTTGAATAGATTTGGTTGGCTGAACCCTTGCGGATTCTTCAGTTCGGTTTTACCAAGCTCAAAACCAATCGACGGGAAGAATTGCCAACTGATATCGCCTTCAATGACAAGATCGAGCCCGGTTTGTTTTTTCGCTTGTTCAACAATCAGCGGTTTAAATTGATTTGGGTTAACAAGCAAGACCAGTGCAAGCAGAGCAGCAATAATTGCAACTACTGGCACGGCAATGAAAAGGAATAATTTCTTCATTTCGCATTATCCTTGCTGAATATGGAACCTATTAATTAAAGTAGCGCCCCAAAAAAAGAAAGTGGCACTTAAAGTGCCACTTATCTATGAAAAAATAAAGTTTTGCGGTCTTAATATAAATTAAGCTTTCAGAAGTTTTGCAATGTGAGCTTTTAGTACATCAATCGCAATACGGTTTTTGCCACCACGAGGAACAATGATGTCTGCATACTGTTTAGACGGCTCAATAAATTGCATAAACATTGGGCGAACCGTTTCTTGATACTGTTTCAGAACTGACTCCATGGTGCGGCCACGCTCTTCTACGTCGCGTTTCACACGGCGAAGCAGACAAATATCCAGCGGTGTATCCATAAATACAGTCGCATGCATCAAATCGCGAAGACGAGGATCGGTTAGAAGAAGAATACCTTCTAGGATGATCACTTTTTTCGGTGTCATCGTCGAAGTGGTCTCTATGCGGGTGTGCTCAGAATAACTGTATTCAGGAACCTCAACAGCTTTGCCTTTCGCCAATTGTTCTAGGTGCTGACAAAGCAAATCATGGTCTAGTGCGCTCGGGTGATCGTAGTTGGTTTTTACACGCTCTTCCATGCTCAGGTGGCTTTGATCGTTGTAGTAGCAATCTTCCTTAATCACACCGATTTGGTGATCGCCTACTTTTGCGCGGAGTTCGTTATAGATAGTACTCGCGATAAGGCTTTTTCCAGAAGCTGACGCGCCAGCAATACCGACGATGATACATTGATTATTATCAGACATTATTCTTGCACCCGATGATTAAGAATGGTGGTGGCTAAGGGTTTGCAGGCGCAAAACATTGGCCTAATAGTTCTGAGCAAACCCCAAATAAACCGCCTGATTATAGGGAGTTCATCCCACAGATACCAGCCGCAATCAGATTAAAATGCCACGTTTTTTATAATTGGAATAACCAAACAAAATGCAAACGTTTTCGTTGCATAAAACGTTATTGCACCATGGTAAATAAAATCGATTCTGGTTTCGCTTTTCCTTGCCAATAGAGCCGGCTGCACACATTCTGAGCCAATTCGAGATACTGTTTCGCATGCTCAGATTCCGGTCTCGATGCCACCGTTGGTTTACCGCAATCAATATCTTCACGCATGGCAATATGCAATGGAATTTGTGCAAGTAAGGATAAACCATAATCTGCGGCCATTTTTTCAGCGCCGCCAGCCCCAAAAATGTGCTCTTTTTCGCCGCAATGACTGCATATATGATAGCTCATATTTTCGACCACTCCGACAACTGGCACATCCACTTTGGCAAACATCGCCGCTCCTTTACGTGCATCCGCCAACGCTAGATCTTGCGGTGTTGTTACAATGACCGCTCCCGTCACTGGAATTTGCTGAGCAAGAGTCAGTTGGATATCTCCCGTTCCTGGCGGCATATCAATAACTAGATAGTCCAGTCCGGGCCAATCCGTTTCGTTGATCAGCTGTGATAGCGCCTTTGATGCCATTGGACCACGCCAAATAGCCGCTTCATCTTTAGAAACCAGATAGCCAATAGAATGCGTATAGATCCCATGAGCCTCAACTGGCTGCATCCACTTATTATCGCGAACCTCTGGAGTGGCTTGAGTTTGCCCCATCATTAGCGGGACAGAAGGTCCATAGATATCGGCATCCAACAGCCCAACTTTTGCCCCCGATGCAGCAATCGCTAACGCTAAATTCACTGACGTCGTTGACTTACCAACACCACCTTTTGCCGAAGTGACTGCAATGATGTTTTTTACCCCTTTAACCGTCGTTGCAACATGGCTTTCTAACGCTTTAGGCAATACTGAAATTTGAAAGGAGAACGGAGCAACCTCCCCTTTTTGCTGGGCGACTTCAATCCATGTGGATAAAACTTGCACTAATGTATTTGCTGCAAAAGGGAGTTCAATCTTAAATTGATTGGCTTCCACCGAAATAATATTCGCAACCGATGCCCACTCCGGTGCTAAATTTGGGTGCTCGAATTGATTTAACCAATCACAAAAATCTTGCTTTGAATTGAATTGACGCATAGGTCCTCCTTATGCACCTAATCGTAACACTCCACCTAGGGATACTGAACCCTGAAAAAACTAAGGTAATCCTTACTTTGACACCTTGGAGTCACTGGTGGGATAAGGTAGTATTACTCTCTATTTTTTTATACACCTCAAGAAGCGAATATTAAGTATGGCAAACGATCCACGCAAATTACTGGTAACTTGTGCCCTTCCGTACGCTAACGGTTCGATTCACCTAGGTCACATGCTTGAGCACATTCAAGCTGATATCTGGGTTCGCTACCAACGCCTACGTGGCAACACTGTAAACTTCATCTGTGCTGACGATGCTCACGGCACGCCAATCATGCTAAAAGCACAACAGATGGGAATTACGCCAGAAGAGATGATCGCTGCAGTAAGTGAAGAGCACCAAAAAGACTTCGCTGGCTTCGATATTAGCTTCGACAACTATCACAGCACACACTCTGAAGAGAACCGTGAGCTGGCTTCGCACATCTACCTAGAGCTTAAGAAAAACGGTTTTATCTCTAGCCGTACCATTTCTCAGCTGTTTGACCCAGAAAAAGAGATGTTCCTACCGGATCGTTTCGTTAAAGGGACTTGTCCTAAGTGTAAGTCAGACGACCAATACGGTGATAACTGTGATAACTGTGGTGAGACTTACAGCCCAACTGAACTGATTGATCCTAAATCAGCGGTATCTGGCGCAACACCAGTAATGAAAGACTCTGAACACTTCTTCTTCGACCTGCCTCAGTTTGAAAGTATGCTAAAAGAGTGGACTCGCTCTGGTTCGCTACAAGCTGAAACAGCAAACAAGATGCAAGAGTGGTTTGAGTCTGGCTTACAGCAGTGGGATATCTCGCGTGATGCGCCTTATTTTGGCTTTGAGATCCCTGGTGAGAAAGACAAGTTCTTTTACGTATGGCTAGACGCACCGATTGGCTACATGGGTTCATTCAAAAACCTATGTGACAAACGTGACGATCTAAACTTCGATGAGTACTGGAAAAAAGACAGCACGGCTGAGCTTTACCACTTCATCGGTAAAGACATCGTGTACTTCCACTCGCTATTCTGGCCTGCAATGCTAGAAGGTAGCGGTTTCCGCAAGCCAAACAACGTATTCGTACACGGCTACGTAACAGTAAACGGCGCGAAGATGTCTAAGTCGAAAGGCACCTTCATCAAGGCGGCTACATACCTAGATCACCTAGATCCAGAATGTCTACGTTACTACTACGCAGCTAAACTAAACAGCCGTATTGATGACCTAGACCTTAACCTTGAAGACTTCACTCAGCGCGTTAACGCTGACGTAGTGAACAAGATCGTCAATCTAGCTTCTCGTAACGCAGGCTTCATCACTAAGCGTTTTGAAGGCAAGCTATCGGCAGAATTTGCTGAACGTGAACTTTATAACGAGTTCGCTGCGGCAGCTGATCGCATCGCTGAGCTTTACGAAACCCGTGAGTTCGGCCGAGCAATCCGTGAGATCACCGCACTAGCTGACAAAGCAAACCAATACGTTGATGAAAAAGCACCTTGGGTTGTGGCGAAAGAAGAAGGTAAAGACCAAGAGCTACAAGACATTTGCTCTGTGGGTATCAACCTATTCCGCGTTCTGATGACTTACCTGAAACCGGTAATGCCAGAGCTAGCAGCACGCACTGAAGCCTTCCTAAACCAAGAACTAACTTGGGAAGGTGTTGCTGCACCACTAACTGGTCACGAGATCACTAAGTTCAAAGCACTGTTCAACCGCATCGATCCTAAGAAAGTTGAAGCGATGGTTGAAGCATCTAAAGAAGACGCAGCAGCAGAAGTTGCGGCGAAAGAAGCGGCAGAAGCAGCAAAGAACAAAGCAAGCCAAACTGAACTAGACAAAGATCCAATCGTAGAAGAGATTGAATTTGACACTTTCGCAGCCGTTGATATGCGTATCGCACGTATCATCTCTTGTGAAGAAGTGCCAAAAGCAAACAAACTGCTTAAGTTCCAACTCGACATCGGCGGCGAAACTCGTCAGGTATTCTCTGGCATCAAGTCAGCGTACAAACCAGAAGAGTTAGAAGGCAAGCTAACGGTGATGGTAGCAAACCTGAAACCGCGTAAGATGAAGTTTGGTATGTCTGAAGGCATGATCCTAGCTGCGGGCCCTGGTGGCAGCGACCTATGGATTCTTGAACCGCATGAAGGTGCTCAGCCTGGTATGCGTGTAATGTAAGCAAGGCTTAGCCTTCTACAATACGACCGACTTAATCCCCGAAGCAGAAATACTTCGGGGATTTTTTACTTCTGTTGAAATTGCCTATTCTCTGTTAGAGTCGCCTCCAAAATCGACTATCAACCTAAATCCGCCGACGAACGGTTCTTCGGCGCACTCCCTTACTAGGATCCCTTGTGACTAATAATGAAATCTTACGCCGCATCCAGCACTCACTAAATTTGAAAAACACTCAAATCATGAAGACTTTTGAGCAAGCAGAGACTACAGTAGCGCCGAACCAAGTTAACGACTGGCTAAAAGCAGATTCGGATAAGTCTGTGACTAAGATGAAAGATAAAGAGCTGGCTCTGTTTCTGAACGGTTTTATTAATTTAAAGCGTGGTAAGAAGGAAGGCGAACAGCCAAAACCCGAACAAAAGCTTACCAATAACATGATTTTCATGAAGCTGCGTATTGCACTGAACATGAAAGCGGAAGATGTATTGGACGTGCTTGAACTGATGGGTGTGAGTCTGAGCAAGTACGAGGTTGGCGCATATTTCCGTAAACCAAACAATAAGAATTACAAAGCGTGCGACGATCAACTGCTGTGCGACTTCTTAAACGGTGTGCAATTTACTAATCGTCCTGATTCAGAAGAGTTTGTGGCATAACGAAGTCTTTCATCCAAATACAAAAAAACCTCAATCTGGTCAGCCATGATTGAGGTTTTTTCTATTAGAAAGCGCCGACTAGCGCCCTACCCTTAAAGCATTTTACGAGCCGCTTCTACCACCACTTTGATTGAGCGTGCTTCAGTCTCTTTTAGTGTTGAATGATCTGGGATCTCTTTTTGCGTGCGGTTGATGATAACACCAGCCACACAGCCCGCTTTTAGACCAGAGCTTGCACACATAGTAAGAAGAGTTGCAGACTCCATTTCGAAGTTCAGTACGCCCATGTCTTGCCATTCTTGCATAGAACCTTGGAAACGCTTCACAACGCGGCCAGAAAAAGTATCGTAACGCTCTTGGCCTGGGTAGAAGGTATCACTTGAAGCCGTAACACCCATATGAACAGTTGCACCAGATTCTTCTACTGCTGCTTTCATTGCAGTAGCAACATCAAAATCAGCCACTGCTGGGAATTCCATTGGAGCAAAGTGTAGGCTTGCACCATCTAGGCGAACAGAACCTGTCGATACAATCATATCACCCACATTCACGTGCGGCTGGATTGCACCGGTTGTACCAACACGTAAGAAAGTACGAACACCAAGCTGCGCTAACTCTTCAACAGCAATCGACGTAGAAGGGCCACCGATACCAGTAGAACACACAACAACAGGTTTACCTTCAAGCTCAGCACGATAAAGCGTGTATTCACGATGGCTTGCTAGAAAAACTGGATTTTCCATTTCTTCCGCAATTTTCTGAACACGCGCAGGATCGCCCGGGATGATCGCCAATGTAGCACCAGCAAGATCGGCTTCTGTTACACCAAGGTGGAAAACAGCTTGAGACATAAGGAAACTCTCCATTATTGTGGCGAACTGATACAGTTTTTATTCACTCTCTGTATGGTTTCGCTCTTAAGATTCATAGGGTACAGACATACTCTAACGAACCTACACAGAATAAAGAGTGATTAAGATCTCACTCAGAGCAGCAATAATTCATCGCATTTCAAATAAAAACGGTTTACATCACACTTTATCGCAAAGAGTGCGTATTCATTACATATGAAACGAGGTAGCCAGAGTACGAAGACTCTGGCTAGATTTGGGGAGGTTAGGTTCTGTTGCAATTAATCATTTCGAGATTTGAATTGGAGCAAGCGAAGTGCATTGAGCGTCACCAAAGCAGTTGCCCCACTATCGGCCAATACTGCAACCCACAAACCTGTGATCCCAAGCAAGCTGGTCACAAGAAAGACACCTTTAAGGCCAAGTGCTAACGTGACATTCTGCCGAATAATAGAGAGTGTTGCGCGAGACAGCTCGATCATCGCAGGCAACTCCACCAGCCGGTTGTGAGTGATAGCGGCGTCGGCTGTTTCCAAGGCCACATCCGTACCACCACCCATGGCAATCCCGATACTTGATGCTTTCATTGCTGGAGCATCATTGATACCGTCTCCAACCATCGCGACATAAGAATCACTGGACAGTTGCTCTACATAGCGGACTTTATCTTCAGGCAACAAACCTGCTTTAAAATCGATACCAATTGCAGAGCTCATCGCGCGAGCACTTCTTGGGTTATCTCCCGTCAGCATAATCGACTGAATACCTAATTGCTTGAGAGCATTTACAGCATTGGCAGAATCTTCACGTAGCGTATCTTGCCATGCAATAAGTCCGATGACCTCACTATCCGCTTTGATCACAAGAACAACCGTTTTTCCCTGTTCTTCAAGAGTCTCAACGCTCGTAATCAAAGCGTCTGATAAATCAAAATCAATTTTGCTTGGAGCCAGAATTCGGTACAAAACACCATCGACTTTACCAGACACACCACTTCCAACAAGCGCTTGTTTTTCGGTGGCCTCTGGAATATCGATACCAGCAGATTGTACTCGTTTCACCAAAGAAACGGCCAAAGGATGACTAGAGCCCATTTCAATCGCAGCACTTACTCTTAAAACTTCATCAACTTCTAGCTCACCTTGTGACAAGACGTCCGTCACCTGTGGTTTACCTTTGGTTAATGTGCCCGTTTTATCAAATGCAATCGCTTCAATTTTACCAAGCTGTTCTAAGGCCGCTCCACCTTTAATCAACGCGCCTCTTTTTGCTGCAGTGGCTAAACCTGAAGTAATTGCCGCAGGTGTTGAAATCACCAAGGCGCAAGGACACGCAATCAATAAGAGGGCTAAACCACGATAAATCCATGTTTCCCATGGCTGAGCGTAAAGTAACGGAGGCACAACAATCACTGCTAACGCAACAAGCATCATCAATGGCGTATACCAACGACTGAACTTATCTAAGAAACGTTCTAGTGGCGCTTTACGGGATTCCGCTTCCTCAATTAGGTGCAAAATGCGATCGATTGCGTTCTCACCTTGCTTTGAAGTGATGGTCAATCGCACGACTTTATCGACAACGACAGCACCAGCCATAACTGACTCACCTTCATAACGCTCTACAGGAATCGATTCGCCAGTCAGTGCACTTTCATCAAAACTCGCTAATGCATCATGTAATTTGCCATCTGCTGGCATGCGACTTCCTGGTGATACTTCAATAATATCGTCAGGTGACAATTCACTTACGGCCACTTCAACACGTTGTCCATCGATGATCTTAGTCGCCTTTTCAGGAACCAGCTCCATCAACGCTTGCACGCCGCTTCGCGCTCTGGATGCTGCAAAAGCTTCTAGCTGCTCACCGATAAGAAATAACAGCAATACCATTGCCGCTTCAACGGTTTCACCAAGATACAAAGCACCAATGGCTGCAACACTCATCAAGGTCTCAATCGCAAATGGCGTGCCTGATTTCGCTAATGCAATGGCTTTTTTACCTATCGGATAGAGGCCTGCTAAACAGGTAAAAATGAACAACCATTCGCTAACTTGGGGAAGACTGGGTTTCAAAATAGCGGCAATTGCCATCGCAGAGGCAATAGAAAGAATATTGGCATTTTGCTTGATGAAATGACGCCAACCCTTTGGTTGAATCGTTTTCTTTCGTTGGGAAGTGGTTGTAAAAGTGAAACCAGTATCGACAATTGTTTGCTCAACAGCATTCGCTACATCGACATGATTCGATTTGATCACCAGTTTTTCTGTTGCGAAAAGTACTTTTGCTTCAAGAACGCCTTCAACTTTGTTAACTGCGGTTTCAATTTTTCTCGCGCAAGATGGGCAATCCATCCCCACGACAATCCAACTGTAAGTAAACGATGCACTAGAAGAACTTAAGGAGTCACTTTCCTCATCGGCTGGGTCAGTACTCGTTCCGCACGCCGATGATGAACAGCAACCCGAGCTTGCTGGCTCTGCTCCTGCCATCTGGATAGAACTGATTTTCGGGCTCGAACATGAGCCATGTTGAGATGGATTCAATGTCACTTTATCAGAGCGACATGCTTCGTGTTTAGTACACATTGTTAGGCCTCCTTAATTTGCTGACACTGTCATCATAAACCTTGGAGCCTACTCTAAGGTCAATTGTTTTTATGTCTTTTATGGTAGGGAGACGTCAAAACATCGCTGTCTGCACCCGCTTCATCAATTAACACCGCATCATGCGTACAGAAAGGCTGTGTGTTCACACAAGTCACGGAAGGATCATCTTCCCGCACCATATCTTGCCCTGGCATTAATTCAGCAATATGTTTTTTCAGCACCACCAATGAAATTAAGCCAAATACTACTGTGCCTACAGCCTGACCATACAACACTCCTAAGGCGCCAAACCATAAAGCGCCAAAATAGACAAACGGCAAAGTTCCTAGTGTTGCTTTACCTAAGTTTAATGCCGTTGAGTAAAGTGGCTTACCCAAATTGTTAAACGATGTATTGGCCACAAACATCATGCCATTGAAGATAAAGCTGAGTGCTACATAGGTACAAAAGGCTGTCATGATAACAGCAGCATCACCCTGTAGATTGAACATCTCAATCACTAAACCTTGAGCAAAATAGAGCACAGCGCAAACCAACAAGGTGTATATCGTGGTTACAAGTAAAGAGTTGTTTAGCGTTTCTTTGACGCGATCAAAACGCTCTGCACCAAAATTCTGCCCAATGATGGGCCCAACGGCTCCAGAAAGAGCGAAGATAACAGCGAAACAGACAGGCGTTAAACGGCCAATAACAGCAAAGCCAGCGACAAAATCTTCACCAAACTTAGCGATAGAAGAAGTAACAATGGCATTACCAACAGGCGTCGCAAGGTTAGTAACAATCGCAGGCAGGGCGATGGTTAAAATGGATCGAATATTTTGATTCCAAGTCACAAACGAAGGAATCGCGACTAAATTGTGATGCTTAATAAGTGGGTAAAGCGAGAAGAATAGAACAGTAAAGCGAGCAAAAACAGAAGCGGCGGCGGCCCCTTCCACATTCCAGCCAAAGCCAAAAATGAATAGCGGGTCAAGCAACGCATTTGCAATCCCTCCGGAAAGCGTCGCCCACATCGAACGCTTAGCATCACCCGCAGCACGTAGCCCTGCCCCAGCCGCCATTGCTAGCGCAACAACCGGGCCACTAGGCAATAGAATTTCTAAGTAGGCTTGCGCTCGCTCCGCAGCAAAACCCTGTGCCCCAATAGCGGCAAGCAGTTCTGGGATGTAAGCATACATAACCGCAGCAACAATACAGCTAATCAAAAACGTGGTCATCAATACGCTAACGGTAAGCTGGCGTGCCTCATCAAGCTTCTTTGCGCCCAAAGCTTTTGATACCAGTGCGCCCATAGCAATGGAAGAACCAATAGAAATGGAGGTAGAGAAGAATACCAATGTACCAGCAAAGCCGACGGCTGCGGCTAATTCGACTTGCCCTAGCATACTGATAAAGAGCATATCGAGTAAGTCGACGACAAACAGAGCCATTAAGCCAACGGACCCAGCACCTGACATCACCAAAATGTGCTTCATGGTTGAACCTTGAGTAAATTTGGCATCTTGGTTCGACATACTCTCTCCTACAGATAAAAGAAAAGGCGCTCAATGCGCCTTTTTCATCAATTCACCGTATCACACCGGATGTTGGAAGCATTCATCAATGTTCTTCCCTATCGCTTTTAAGACATCACGACGCGTGATCATTCCCACTAGTTTACCATTATCAATCACAGGGTAAACTTTAGGTTTGCCAACTTTCATCATGTCGGCGAGTTCAATGATCGACGCCTCCGGAGAAACAGACAACACTTCTTGGTGCATACAATCACCGACAATGTGTGTGTCTTGACAGAAATAACTCACCTTTACCAATTTCTCAAGCAGGTCTTGCTCGGAAAGGAAACCAATCACTTCTTCCTTGTTGTTAATAACCGGACCACCTAAATGTTCCGTCTTTAAAAGCTTATCCAGAGCCGCACTTAAAGGCATTTCCGGGGTAAAAGTCACCGCTTGTAACTTCATGTAGTTTTTAACTTTTAGCGATTCCATATTCGTCTCCTTTATACACAGCGACCACTGCCTATAACGTAATTGTTGCCTAATTTCTTGATTTTACTAAATGGATATCTACTATTTTTGCAATAGGTGAAGCCTATCACTGTATCCATATGCCAATAGTGGAAGGGAAATCACTGCTGTTTAGTCACATCTTTTTCAGCAAGCCAGCTGCTAATTAGAGAAACGCCAAATGGAACAAAGTAAGTCAGAACCGCCTTATAACTATTAAATAGAGCCGTCATAAACAGCGCGTCGTATTGGTTAATCAGGTTTAACAGGCTCCCTACAATAATCGCAATGACTAACGCCCTTTTGATTGATGTTGAATTCATTGCCATTCCTTTGTTTTTCCTACACACAAAAAAGGAGCATCTCTGCTCCTTTCATTATTTTACTGCCCATCGCTCAGCGGCTTTGGTATCTGAATCTCGAGAATCCACCCAACGGGTCGAGTCTGTTGTCCGTTCTTTTTTCCAAAACGGCGCTTTTGTTTTCAAGTAATCCATAACAAATTCGCTCGCTTCAAATGCCGCACCTCGGTGTGCGCTAGACACACCAACAAAAACAATTTGATCACCAATATCCATATCACCGACTCGGTGTATCACACGGATTTTTTCAACTGGCCAACGCTTTTCAGCCTCATCACAAATTTCAGCCAACGCCTTTTCTGTCATTCCAGGGTAATGCTCTAAGGACAAACCAATCACATTATCCCCCAAGTTCATATCGCGAACTTTACCAACAAAAGTCACAACGGCGCCGGATGATGTACCCTCAGCAAGCAATTGATATTCGTCACCCACAGAAAAATCAGCGTTCTGAACTGCAACACGAGAATCCATCTTATCCTCCTGTTACTGGCGGGAAGAAAGCAACTTCATCGCCATCATTGAGTTCAGTTTCAAGTGGTACAATCGATTGGTTCACGGCAGCAAGTAGCTTTCCAGCTTCCAGTGCTAAAGACCATTTGCCTTCACGCTCTGCTAAATGGGCACGCAATGCCTCAACGGTTGCAAAGCTGGCTTCTAGTTCAATTTGATCTGTGCCCACCAATTCACGAGTCTGGGCAAAAAAGAGTACTTTGATCATACATCCACCTTAAAGTGACCAGACTTACCGCCGGTTTTTTCTAGCAGCCGAACTTGCTCAATCACCATGTCTTTCTGTACCGCTTTGCACATATCGTAAATGGTCAATGCAGCCACTGATGCAGCTGTCAACGCTTCCATTTCAACCCCGGTTTTACCGGCCAATTTACAAACAGATTCAATACGAACCTTGTTTTCTGATTCGATTGCTTCGAGTTGAACTTCCACTTTAGAAAGTAGCAGCGGATGACATAGTGGGATCAGATCCCACGTTTTTTTCGCAGCTTGGATACCAGCAATTCGCGCAGTAGCAAAGACATCACCTTTATGATGTTGACCGGACACGATCAATTGCAACGTTTCAGGTGCCATGTGAACAAAAGCTTCCGCTCTTGCTTCACGAACAGTTTCCGCCTTTGATGAAACATCCACCATGTTTGCTTCACCAGAAGCGTTAATGTGAGTAAATTGGCTCATTACCTCCTCCCTTATACTGAAAGGTGAGGCATGAAGTTACATGGACGATGACTCGCATCAAGCTGTTGTTTGATGATTTTAGTCCAACCCGTGCGACACGCACCTGTAGAACCAGGCATCGCGAAAATAACCGTATGATTTGCAAAACCAGCAATAGCTCGTGACTGAATGGTTGATGTACCGATCTCTTCGTAAGAAACCTGACGGAACAGTTCACCGAACCCTTCTACCTCTTTATCAAACAGGGGTTTCAGCGCTTCAGGTGTACTATCACGAGAGGTAAATCCCGTACCGCCAGTGATCATCACCGCTTGTACATTTTCATCAGCTATCCATTGAGAAACAATCGCACGAATCTTGTACATATCATCGATGACAATCTGCTTATCTACAACGTTGTGACCCGCTTCTTTTGCATTCTCGACAAGGTATGCACCAGAGGTGTCATTTTCTTCTGTACGTGTGTCTGAAACGGTAAGAACAGCGATATTTGCTGGTTGGAATTTACTTTCTGCGTGACCCATTTGTCCACCTATCTAAATTATTTGGGAAGTTAAGCTAAGCACCGCTCAGCTTTAAATTGATTTGTTGTATTAGCCGCCGATTGATGCCAAGTGCGGGGTCATTCCCGTCTTTCCATCATGAAGGAAATGACTGACTGATTTCGATTGTAATTGAGCTTGGATACGCTCTATCAGCTCACTTTCTTGGCCATCGGTTTGAAGTAAGTCGCGTAGCTCCACACCATGCTCACCAAACAAGCACATATGAAGTTTGCCCTTTGCAGAAACGCGCAGACGGTTACAACTTTCACAAAAGTTCTTTTCGTACGGCATGATCAAGCCAATTTCACCTTGATAATCTGGGTGAACGAATACTTGAGCAGGACCATCATTTTTGGCACGCACTTTTAAGATCCAACCATTGGCAATCAGTTGGTTACGAATAGCAACACCGGAAACATGATGGTTATTAAACAGCTCATCCATTTCACCAGTTTGCATTAGCTCAATGAAACGAAGTTGAATTGGACGATGCTTGATCCAGTTGAGGAAAGCAGGCAGTTCACGGTGGTTTAGATCTTTCATCAATACCACATTAACTTTCACTTGTTCATAGCCCACTTCAAACGCGCGATCGATCCCCGCCATCACTTGAGTAAACTTATTTTCTCCAGTGATTTGGTGGAACATTCTCGGGTCTAAGCTATCCACACTAACATTAATATTGGTTAAACCCGCTTGTTTCCACTCAGCGACCTGTTTTTCCATCCGATAGCCATTTGTCGTTGTGGCTACTTTGGTGATCCCTGGTGTTGATGAAACTTGGTGAATAATGTCAGTAAAGTCTTTCCGTAGGCTTGGTTCACCACCCGTAATACGAACTTTGGACGTTCCACAATCGGCAAACGCCCGAACCACTCGCGTGATTTCAGGTAGCGATAAAAAAGATGAGTTTTTTTGCCCCGAAGGTTGATAACCATCAGGCAGGCAGTAAGTGCATTTAAAGTTACAGACATCTGTAACAGACAAGCGCAAGTAATAAAACTTGCGATGGAATCTATCTTCGAATTGTTGCGCCACGGAACACCTTTCCAAACACGGGAGGCCTAATCATTTCCAATTATGCCCTTGTGACAACATGTCACTGGCTCACCACGCCTATCCTTAGACTTAGCTTGATGAGCTCGGAGTTATGGCAACTGTTTGAACAACAGTAGCTATTAGATAAAATACTTAATATTTGTGCGTGTTTCCACCTTTCAGGTCAAAAAAAGCTGACAACAGCTCAATTTACCACTAATTGCGTATTCCCTATCAACGCAATACACTAAATTATAGATGGTTATTTCTAAATAAGTACAAATTCGATGGCTCTGTATTCATCTAAAAAAGTCGTAGCTATTGGTGGCGGCCATGGACTTGGTCGTATGCTAGCAGCTCTAAAATCTTTTGGCTCAAATGCGACAGGGATTGTCACAACCACAGATAATGGCGGTTCAACAGGACGCATTCGTGACTGTCAGGGCGGTATTGCTTGGGGAGATACTCGCAACTGTATCAACCAATTAATCACCGATCCTTCCATCAGCTCAATGATGTTCGAATACCGCTTTAAAGGCGCTGGCGAACTCGATGGTCATAACCTCGGTAACCTCATGCTAACGGCATTGGATAACCTATCCGTTCGTCCTCTTGATGCAATTAACTTAATTCGAAATATGCTCAAGGTCGATGTCAATATTGTTCCTATGACAGAACATCCAACCGATCTCACCGCATTATCGGTGGACGGTAAATGGGTCACCGGAGAAACAAGTGTTGATGAAATGGAAAACGACCTTCGCCGCTTAGATTTAGATCCTGAAGTACCAGCGACAAAAGAAGGTGTGTTGGCCATTGAACAGGCCGATTGCATTGTACTTGGTCCCGGTAGCTTTTTGACCAGCATCATGCCACCTTTGCTACTTCCTGAGGTTGGACGCGCAATCAATAACAACGTGAAAGCTCAAGTCGTTTTTGTGGAAAACTTGTCCCCGGAATATGGTCCTGCTGGACGAATGTCTCTGAAAGAGAAATTAGAATGGTGTGAGCGTGCGTGTCAGGGAAGAAAAGTCGATGTTGTACTAGGGGACACACCCCACCCAGATCTCGCCGAATGGAACTGTGTCACCAAAGAACTCGCCTCACCCAACCGGGACTGGCGCCATGATAGAAGCAAGCTGCAACAAGCAATCGAGTCTCTATTGCGCGACTAATTGTGCGTAATGTTGATAAGTCAGCTTAAGCAGCTCAATCATTTTCTCTTTGCTGTCTGATTGATTAAAGCCTTGGCCAGTTTTCGCATGTGTATCAATTTCAATAGCATATTCGCACAATACCTCAGCGCCAAAACTGGCTGCGCTGCTTTTTAACGCATGGCTTATTTCCTTTAGATATTGGGTTTTATCCTCAGGATCCGCTTGCAGATTTTCAATATAATTAGATAACTCACCAAGGAAAATCTGCAACAGCACTGGTACATTTTCCTCACCAATTTCTGAGGCAAGTCGATTTATCTTTTCTTGATTAAGTACTTCCATAGCGGCTTACTGAGCTTCCTTCGTGTTCCAAGCTTGGAGTTTACGATAGATTGTTGACGGACTAACATCGAGGTAACCTGCAGCTTTAGGAATATTCCCATCGCAGGCCTCAATAGCTTGTTCAATTGCATTTTTTTCTGTCATCCACAGCGGGAAAATGTCGTGTACTGAAACGGCTTCTTTTGCTTGAATCGGCATACGGATTTCATTTTCTCCCGGAATGTTCAATGGCGGTGGCAACATATCAAAGCTGATATCTTTTCCGTTATTAAGCACCACCACGTTACGTAATACATTTTGCAGCTGACGCACATTCCCCGGCCATTCATAACGGGTGAAGCGCTCAACTACATCTGGCGTCAGACGAACAAAGTCTTTACCTTCCTCTTTCGACATAAAGCCTAATAATGAGTAAGCAATTTCTATGACATCATCACCCCGTTCACGCAGTGGCGGTAAATGTAAAGGAATAACATACAATCGGTAATATAGGTCTTCTCGAAAACGCCCTTCTTGAACTTCCTTCCAAGGATCACGGTTCGTGGCACAAACAAACCGTACATCAACGCTTTTCATTTTCGATGAACCTACTTTCTGAAACGTACCTGTTTGGATAAATCGCAATAACTTGGTTTGCAGATCTAAGTCCATTTCACACAGTTCATCCAGAAACAGAGTTCCTCCGTCAGCCAATTCTGCCGCGCCTTGACGATCGGTGGCTGCACCGGTAAATGCCCCTTTGACGTGGCCAAACAACTCACTTTCGATCAAATCTTTTGGTATCGCGGCACAGTTAATAGCAATGAATGGCTTGTCTCCGCGACGGCTCGCTGCATGGATGGCCTCAGCACACACCTCTTTACCCGTACCACTCTCTCCGGTAATGAAGATACTCGCCTTACTGCTCGCTGCTGAATCTATAGTTCGATAGACCGCTTGCATCGTCTGGCTGCTACCGATAAAACCCTGATAGCTTTGATTTCCCGGATTACCAGCTTCATTTTTTAATTTGGTCGCTTTACGAATTGCGTTATTGACGGTCACACGTAGGCGGTCAGCTTCACACGGTTTAATCAAAAAGTCTTGTGCACCATGACGCATGGCTTCTACTGCTGTATCGATGGAACCATGTGCCGTCATAAAGATCACTGGTACATCAGGATCTCTTTGTTTCACTTCATAAAGCACATCCATCCCGGTCATATCAGGCAAGCGCAAATCAAGCAAAATTAAGTCTGGTGTACGCGCAGAAACACTTTCGATAGCGTCTCGCCCTGTCCCAACGATATTGATATCTATCCCAAGTGGTGTGAGGTACGAACGATACAATGCCGCAACAGAAGCCGTATCTTCCACCATCAATAGATATTTTGACTTTGTAGAGTGAGATGAATGTTGCATAACCTAGCCATTATTTTTTTGCATTCTGTATGAATAATTGCATTGCGCGTTGCATTTTGCAAACTTATTACTCATTTGAGTCCATATTAAACGACTTTAGAATACATTATGCACAATAAAAATGGCACGATATCTGCTAAAACACTATTGACCCTCAAGGGTCACCTAGCCAACTGACGTTGTTAGTGAACTTAGTATTCACAAATTGAAGCCAATAGACATTTTTGCTATTGGCTATTTTTTTGCTTAAAAATCCCCACTTCGTAATCAGACCAAATTAGCTATTTGCAATAAACTGCTGGCGCAATTTGTCAATTTGATCTCGTTTCTCCGCCGCTAATTCAAACTCTAGATCCTGAGCATGTTGATACATTTGAGCTTCGAGTTTACTGATCTCTTTCTCAAGCTCTTGAGGTGACAACACCTGATATGACTGAGAAGGCTCTGCAACTTTAGAAAGCGGAACCGCTTTACTACTACGCTGTTTCCGACTTTTAGCGATATCACCAAGTTCCATAATATCTTTAACATTACGTTTTAGCGCCTGTGGCTGCATACCGCGCTCTTCATTATAAGCTTGCTGTTTTTCGCGACGTCGATTGGTCTCATCCATTGCTTTTTTCATCGATTTTGTAATTGAGTCGGCATATAAGATAGCCTTACCCTCAATATTACGTGCCGCACGACCTATAGTCTGAATCAGTGAGCGCTCTGAACGTAAAAAGCCTTCTTTGTCTGCATCCAAGATTGCCACTAACGATACTTCAGGCATATCTAGGCCTTCTCTCAGTAGGTTAATCCCAACCAACACATCAAACTCACCTAAACGCAAGTCACGAATGATTTCGACACGTTCGACCGTATCAATATCAGAATGCAGATAACGAACTCGAACATCGTGCTCAGTCAAATACTCTGTCAGATCTTCTGCCATACGTTTTGTTAATGTGGTGACAAGTACGCGCTCGTCTTTTGCTGAGCGAATTCGGATTTCCGACAACAAGTCATCGACCTGAGTCGCAACCGGACGTACTTCCAGTTCTGGATCCAGTAGCCCAGTTGGACGCACTACCTGATCAGCAATTTCACCTGCAGACTTATCTAGCTCATAATTTCCAGGGGTTGCGGAAACAAAAATAGTTTGGGGGGCCAGTGACTCAAATTCATCAAATTTAAGAGGTCGATTATCTAGCGCTGACGGTAAGCGAAAACCAAACTCCACTAAGGTTTCTTTTCTCGAACGGTCCCCTTTATACATCGCGCCAATTTGTGGCACTGTCACATGTGATTCATCAATAATAAGTAAACCATCATGAGGAAGGTAATCAAATAATGTCGGAGGCGGCTCTCCCTCACTTCTGCCACTGAGATAACGTGAGTAGTTTTCTATTCCCGAGCAAAAACCCAACTCGTTCATCATCTCAATATCAAATTGTGTTCGCTGACTTATGCGCTGCTCTTCGAGTAATTTGTTGTTCTCCAAAAGATAGCTCTTACGCTTTTCGAGCTCGACTTTAATGCTCTCAACAGCTTCAAGAATACGCTCTCGCGGCGTTACATAGTGGGTTTTCGGATAAATGGTAAATCTAGGGATATCTCTTTGCTTAACCGCACCTGTCAAAGGGTCAAAAATGCTGATGCAATCAATCTCGTCATCAAACATTTCAATGCGTACAGCGTCTTGATCAGATTCTGCAGGAAAAACATCAATCACTTCACCACGGACTCGGAATTGCCCCCGTTCAAAGGCGACATCATTTCGGCTGTATTGCAGCTCGGCTAAACGACGTAAAATATCGCGCTGGTCTAAAATATCGCCTCGACGGATGTGAAGCATCATTTGCAGGTAAGACTGTGGATCGCCCAAACCATAAATGGCTGAAACAGAAGCAACAATGATTGCGTCTTTACGCTCTAATAAAGCTTTTGTCGCAGACAAACGCATTTGCTCGATATGGGCGTTAACAGAGGCATCTTTTTCTATGAATGTATCTGTGGTCGGAACATAAGCTTCAGGTTGATAGTAGTCATAATAAGAAACGAAGTATTCAACGGCATTGTTGGGGAAAAATGCTTTCATTTCACCATAAAGCTGAGCGGCCAACGTTTTGTTAGGGGCAAGCAAAATAGCAGGACGCTGGGCCTGAGCAATTACATTAGCGAGAGTAAATGTTTTTCCTGAGCCTGTTACACCCAATAGGGTTTGATGAGCCAGGCCGGAGTCTAAGCCGTCGAGCAATTGGCTTATTGCCGTTGGCTGATCTCCTGATGGCTGATAATCAGATACCAACTCAAAAACTTTACTCATAGTAACCTCTGGTGATGTCATTCAATGTCTGTTTATTTTGTCTGTATAAATATACAGACTCAAGTGGTATTAGGAAAATTAATCGCTGTTTTGCACTTTTTGCTTTCTCACAACTAGATCCTCGCTATTGAACCTGTTATTATGCCTCCCCCTCGAAGAGTTTGCCCGAAAAATCCGACAAAACTTTCCCACAACTTACTCACATTTTTACTGAAATCATATTAGAAATACTCCTTAAGAAAGCTAACCCGTAAGCAGTAAATTCAATTAAGAATGATCATAAAGCATTGAATATCAATTAGTTAAAACACCATAACGTTTAGTTATAAAATAAAGCGAAAACTTTAACTTAAGCACACTATTTTTTTGCTCAAGCTTAATTAACACACTTATCCACAATTTTGGTGGATAAGTAAAGCAACCCTAATAACGATAAGGCTTACGAGAAAGTAAAGTATTTTTTTACGGGAAATGAGGTTAATTTGCTGCAGTTTAGTATTGACTTATCTCTGGCTCCTAGCTAAGATGCGCTCCGCTTAAAGCAATTCCCCCTTAGTTCAGTTGGTAGAACGGCGGACTGTTAATCCGTATGTCGCAGGTTCGAGTCCCGCAGGGGGAGCCAAATTCAGAAAAAAACCGCATCACCTGATGCGGTTTTTTTGTATTAAGTTTACGTACGGCTTTGTTGTACTGTTTCCAGTTCGTTGTTTTGTAGCGAGGTTTCGGCATGGGACTAGCGTAATTAACTTACTTAGCCGATCAGATCGTAAGTGTCTGATTTAGTTCCCTCGAATTACGCAACAAAGCCTGTTTGCTATCAATTAAAAATACAGTTGCATATATGTGATCCTATTTCTGGTTCACTGACCCTTTCTATCCTTTTTGCCTTCATGGGCTTTTATTTTTTGATAATAGTTTTCACTCTCACTTTTTTTATTCCTAAGTTTTTGTTGTAGAGCTTGCTGTTGGTCAGAGCGTTGCTTTTTTAAGCTATAATTTAAAACCTTTCCTTCTCAGGTTGTTATTGAGCAGCCAAAGCAGGATAATGTCGGGATCGGAATTTCTAAATTACATAACTATGACCGAATATCTTTTGTTGTTGGTGGGCACAGTGCTAGTCAACAACTTTGTACTGGTGAAGTTTTTGGGCCTATGTCCGTTTATGGGAGTTTCTAAGAAACTAGAAACCGCAATCGGTATGGGGTTAGCCACAACGTTTGTACTGACATTAGCCTCGGTATGTGCTTATTTGGTGGAAAGCTATATTTTGCTTCCGCTCGGTTTACAGTACCTGCGTACTATGAGCTTTATTCTAGTGATTGCTGTTGTGGTTCAGTTCACCGAAATGGTGGTACATAAAACCAGTCCAACACTTTACCGTCTATTAGGTATTTTCCTTCCTCTTATTACGACTAACTGCGCCGTGCTCGGGGTTGCCCTGCTAAACATTAACGAAAACCATAACTTCGTTGAGTCTGTTATCTATGGATTTGGTGCGGCAGTCGGCTTTTCTCTGGTTTTGGTGCTGTTCGCTTCCATGCGCGAACGCATTACCGCAGCTGATGTTCCTGCACCTTTCAAAGGTGCATCTATCGCGATGATCACCGCCGGGTTAATGTCTTTAGCCTTTATGGGTTTTACAGGGTTGGTGAAGTTGTAATGAGTTCTATCGTAATCGCAGTTATTGCCATTGCAGCCCTTGCTGCTATATTTGGGGCAATATTAGGTTTTGCCTCTATCCGGTTTAAAGTAGAAGGCGATCCTATCGTCGACCAAATTGATAATATTTTGCCGCAAACACAATGCGGTCAATGTGGTTATCCCGGCTGCCGTCCCTATGCGGAAGCTATTGCCAATGGCGATGCCATCAATAAATGCCCTCCAGGTGGTCAAGCGACCATTGAAAAGCTTGCTGATCTTATGGGAGTAGAAGCAAGTGAGTCTGCACACGAGCTAGACGATATTAAGAAAGTCGCATTTATTCATGAAGATATGTGTATTGGATGTACAAAATGCATTCAAGCTTGTCCTGTCGATGCGATTGTCGGCGGAACAAAAGCTTTACACACGGTAATTAAAGATGAATGTACTGGCTGTGACTTATGTGTGGCACCTTGCCCAACCGACTGTATTGAAATGATCCCGGTAGAAACCACTACCGCAAATTGGAAGTGGCAACTGGACGCCATTCCTGTTGTTGATATTACCGATTCTGCTAAGTCGCAGAATAGTGTGAATTAAGGACTGGTATGTTGTCATTAATCGAACAAATTAAATCTGGTTCACTGTGGGACTTTCCCGGTGGCATTCATCCGCCAGAAAACAAAGCTCAATCACTTAAAACGCAATTGACTCATGCAAGTTTACCTACGCAGTTGATCTTGCCAGTCAAACAGCACATAGGTAAGCCAGGGACAGTGACCGTTTCCGTCGGTGATCGCGTCTTAAAAGGCCAACCACTCAGTAAATATGATTCGAGCTTTATGTTACCTGTCCACGCGCCAACATCTGGGATCGTGACAGCTATAGAACCTCGCACTTCAGCGCATCCTTCTGGCTTAACAGAGCTTTGTGTTGTTATCGAGCCTGATGGCAAAGATGAATGGGCAGAGCGTAAAGCATTCGACAATTTCAACCAACTCTCACCAGATGAGCTGATCGAAATAATACGTCAAGCCGGTGTGTCTGGTATGGGTGGTGCCGGCTTCCCGACAGCTAAGAAAATTCAGGCGGGCTTGGCTCGCACCGAAATTTTAATCATCAACGCTGCTGAATGTGAACCCTACATCACCGCGGACGATATTTTAATCCAAGAGCACGCAGATGAAGTTATTCGTGGTATCGAAATCGTCGAGCACATTCTTAGTCCAAAGCTGACAATTATCGGTATAGAGGATAATAAACCGCTCGCAATCCAAGCTCTGGAAAGTGCGGCGAAAGACAAAGATATTGTAATTCGCGTCATTCCAACCAAATACCCATCCGGTGGTGAAAAGCAGCTAATCAAGGTGCTTACGAATAAAGAAGTTCCTAACGACGGTATCCCTGCTGACATTGGTTTATTGGTACAAAATGTAGGTTCTATGTACGCGATAAAGCGTGCTGTGTGTGATGGTGAACCGTTAATTGAACGGGTTGTGACCTTAACAGGAAATGCATTTCAGCAACCTAAAAATGTCTGGGCACGACTTGGTACATCGGTTCAAGCGCTGTTAGATGAATTTGGCTATCAAGCGGATAAAAGACTTCCAAGACTTATTATGGGTGGGCCGATGATGGGCTTCACGCTGCCACATGCAGAGGTCCCAGTTACCAAAACATCCAACTGCATTTTAGCTCCAACTCGAAATGAGATCGTGGCAGACTCATACGAAATGGCATGTATCCGCTGCGGTCAATGTGCTGAAGCATGTCCAGCCTCTTTACTTCCTCAACAACTTCAATGGCACGCAAAAGCCGAAGAGTTCGATAAATGTGAAGAGCTCAATCTCAAAGACTGCATTGAATGCGGTGCTTGTGCATTTGTGTGCCCAAGCGAAATTCCTCTCGTTCATTATTATCGTAAAGCAAAAGCCGAAATAAAAGCTCGTAAAGAAGAAGCTGAAGCATCTGAACGTGCGAAAGCGCGCTTTGAAGAGAAAAAAGCGCGAATGGAGCGCGACAAAGCAGAGCGAGAAAATCGCTTCAAAAAAGCAGCCGATGATCGCAGAAAAGAGATGAAGAAAACGGGTGGTGACGACGCAATCGCTGCCGCTATCGCTCGTGTGAAAAAACAAAAAGCCAACAACGAAGCGGAAACACCAGCAGTCAAACCAGCCGTTGCCGCTGCCATTGCCAAAGCGAAAGCCAAACAAGCCGCAGCTATGCAAGCAGGCGACAGCGAGCCAGATAATTCAGAAATGATGAAGCTGCGTGAAGAACGCAAACGTCAGGCAAGAGAACGTAAAGCGGCTAAGGCAGAGCAACAATCTGCCACTGAAAACTCTAATGACAAACAAGATGCGGTCGCCGCTGCAATCGCTCGTGCTAAAGCGAAGAAAGCTCAAGCACAAAACACTGATGCTTCCAACACCGACAAAAAAGCAGCAGTAGCTGAAGCCATTGCAAGAGCGAAAGCTCGCAAAGCGAAGCAAGAAAGTAAGCCAGTGGCTGAGCCTGAATCTTCACCAGCTCCCATGCAAGAGGACGATCCGAAAAAAGCAGCTGTTACTGCCGCTATTGCACGTGCTAAAGCACGCAAAGCGAAGCAAGAAAGCAAACCGACTGCTGAGTCGGAAGCTTCACCAGCTCCAGCGCAAGAAGACGATCCGAAAAAAGCAGCCATTGCTGCCGCTATTGCACGAGCTAAAGCACGCAAAGCGAAGCAAGAAAGCAAACCGATTGCTGAGCCGGAAGCTTCACCAGCTCCAGAACAAGAAGA
>NZ_JBNJOI010000013.1:0-108692 GCF_050113675.1 Vibrio sp. TRT 21S02 | reverse complement strand
CGAGTGGCCAAAGGGAGCAGACTGTAAATCTGCCGGCACTGCCTTCGATGGTTCGAATCCGTCCCCCTCCACCATATACATTAAAGCCAGCTCTTCGAGCTGGCTTTTTTGCATTTAAAATTCGTAAGACTCAAAAAAGGCCTTCGTCATGAAGGCCTGAATCAATTCTTAGTTATATCTGAAGGGAAACAGACCCTAAGATTCAATTAAAACAATTCGTGTTTCATAAGGCTTTAGCCATTGATGGCGAGTCACATGCTGCTCATTCCACTTGCTGTAGTTACCAAGCACATATTGCGCGCCTTCTAACGCGATGTCTTCAGGCAAAACAAATTCAACCTCATCGGCATAATAGTTATTCAAACAGAGTAAAGTCTGGCGTTCTGACTGGCGTCGATAGGCAAAGACAGACGGATGCTCCGGCAACAAATCGGTATAGTCACCCGTTGTAATGACTTCAAGCTGTTTCCGCAGTTTGATCAGTTTTTGATAGAAATAAAATACCGAGTCTTTATCGGCGATGGCGTGTTTGGCATTGAGTTGACGGTAATTCTGTGCAATATCTAGCCAAGGCTGCCCTTTTGAGAAACCAGCAAACTCAGAGTCATCCCACTGCATTGGAGTGCGTGAGTTATCTCGGGACTTTTGCGCAAGAATAGCCAGCATCTCTTGTTTGGGAAGGTTTTGTCCGCCGACCATGATGTTGTACATATTGATACTTTCTACATCTCGGTACTGTGTAATGCTCTGGTAGTTTGGATTAGTCATGCCAATCTCTTCGCCCTGATAAATATAAGGCGTGCCTTGCATCATATGTATCGAAGCCGCCAGCATTTTCGCTGACTCAACCCGATATTTTTTATCCTCTCCCAACCGGCTCACAATACGTGGTTGATCGTGGTTACACCAAAACAATGCCCCCCACCCTTTGCCATTCAACCCTGTTTGCCAGTGACCAAAAATCTGCTTCAGCTGAAGAAAATTAAATGGTGCCTTGGTCCACTTCTCACCGTTTGGATAATCCACTTTCAGGTGATGGAAGTTAAACACCATCGACAACTCTTTACCCTCAAGCGATGAATATTGCTGGCAGTGCTCTAGCGTTGTCGATGACATTTCTCCTACCGTTACGCTGCCATACTTTTGAAATACCGCTTGGCTGATTTCCTGTAAGTATTCATGAACTCGGGGACCATCGGTGTAGAAGCGGCGACCATCACCATGATTGTCATCTGGAAAGTCTTGCTGCTTTGAGATTAGGTTAATCACGTCAAGGCGGAAACCATCCACTCCTTTATGGGCCCAGAACTCAATCACCTCTTTAACTTCTGCGCGAACCACCGGATTTTCCCAGTTGAGATCGGCTTGCTCTTTAGCGAATAGATGCAAATAATATTGACCCGTTTTGTCATCCAGCGCCCACGCACTGCCACCAAACTTTGATTGCCAGTTATTGGGCACGCCCCCATCTACAGGATCTTTCCAAATATAATAATCACGATAAGGACTTGCTTTATCGCCTAATGCAGATTGAAACCATGGATGCTGGGTCGAGGTGTGATTAACCACGATGTCCATAATAATGCGGATCTCACGTTGATGCGCTTGTTCAAGTAGTGCATCAAAGTCATCCATGGTGCCAAAGTCTGGGTTAATCGCATAGTAATCGGAAATGTCGTACCCATTGTCGACCATTGGAGATTGATACACGGGTGTCAGCCAAATGGCATCCACACCCAGTAACTTCAAATAATCCAATTTCGAGATGATCCCTTTGATATCTCCGGTTCCTTGCGCACCACTATCACAAAAACTTTTGGGATAAATTTGATAGATGGTTGCAGTTTTCCACCAGTTTGCATCTTGATTACGGATTGTCATCTTTCAGACTCACTTACCAAAAAAAGAAAGAATAAGGAGCGGCAAACACCGCTCCATCAGAAAAGAAGTTAGGCAATTAAGCATTAATTGGCTCAAGCTCACCTTTCGCTTGAGCGCGCTTGTACAACATCAGAGTCATCATCGCGGGTAAGATAATCGCCACAAGCATTGCCACGGCGTAAATACCCCAAAACTGTGGTTGAATTGAGAGAATACCAGGCAGACCACCGACACCAATGCCGTTCGCCATAACACCTGCACTACCACAAATCGCAGCGGCGACTGCACTACCGATCATCGCACTCAACATAGGGAATTTGTATTTTAAGTTAATGCCGTACATGGCAGGCTCCGTTACACCAAGGTAAGCAGAGATCGCCGCAGGAACAGAAATATCACGCTCACCGTGTTTTTTACTGATGATAATGATGCCAACGACCGCTGAAGCCTGTGCAATATTCGATAATGCAATCAATGGCCAAATTGGAGTACCACCGAGATCTTGCATCAACTGCAAGTCAACTGCGTTAGTTGTATGGTGGATCCCCGTGATCACCAGTGGTGCATACAAAAAACCAAATATCATGGAACCAATCACCGCAAAATCACCGGTCATGGCAGCTTTAGCAGCAAAGGCAACACCATCACCCAACACACGACCAAAAGGACCAATTAGAGAGTGCGCTAAAATAACGGCGACAATGATCGAAACAAAAGGCACAACAACTAAATACAAGTAAGACGGAACAATGCGTTTTAAATGGGTTTCAATAAATGCCAGCGCCATACCCGCCAACATTGCTGGGATCACCTGCGCTTGATAACCGACTTTTTCGATGGCAAATAAACCAAAATCCCACACTTCAGGAACTTGCTTACCAATCAAATACGCATTCATTAACTGTGGCGATACTAATGTCACCCCTAGCGTGATGCCAAGAATCGGCGTACCGCCTAATTTCTTCACCGTCGACCAGCAAACACCGACAGGTAAGAAGAAGAAAATCGCTTCACCAATCAACCAGAGGAAACTATGGACTGTTGCCCAAAACTGGCTGATCTCCGTCAGTGACTGGCCATCAAACATTTTGATGTCACCAATCACATTACGGAAGCCTAGGATCAAACCACCCGTGATGATGGCAGGGAGCAGTGGTACAAAAATTTCAGCAAGATGGGAGATGCCACGCTCTAATATATTCATGTTCTGACGGGCCGCTAACTTGGCATCCTCTTTCGAGGCTTCCGTTTGTCCGGTGAGCTCAATCAGTACTTTGTAAACCTCGTCTACTTCCGTTCCGATGACAACTTGAAACTGACCAGCATTGGTAAAACATCCCTTAACCAATGACAGAGCTTCTAGCTTAGCCGTATCTGCCAAGCTCGTATCATTCAAGACAAAGCGTAATCGTGTCAAACAGTGGCTAACACTGGCAATATTGCCTTTGCCGCCGACCAGTTCTATCAGACGCTCAACCTCTTGTTTCGCTATCTTACTCATAAGTTTGTCCACCCTAGTTGGAATCTCATTCTGATATAATTTTTATTTTGGGAACATTCCCATTTCGACAATTATATTGCCATAGCAAATTAAAACCCAAAATGGGAACATTCCCATTAATTGAATAAGATCACAGTACAATTATAAATCAGTAAATAAAAGAATGGGTTAGCCGTTGAGTGGTGACTGAGTCATATGGATCAGTTCAGTTTCACCATTTAAGTGGGAAATCAATAAATTAGCAGCTTTTTCACCCGCCTCTGCATAGCCGGGATCAATACTAAAGACATTAGGGAAAAGGAAAGACAACAACTCATTACCACCAACTCCGGTGACGACAACATCTTCACGTCCGAGTTCTTGTAAACGCTTAATCACCCCCATAGCTAGAGTGTCACTGGCACAAACAATGGCTTGAGTTTGTTTAGTCAACACATCTGTCACGAGATGGTAGGCGCTATCATGATGCAACTGACCCGTTTGGTAGTTAGGCTTCACTCCATGCTGCTGGCACCAGTCAAGATATGCCTCGAGACGGAGTTTCCCAGTCGTTTTATCACTTGGGTCGACACCAACAAATGCAATGTCTCGGCAATTTTTTGCAAGGAGATACTCAAGAGCACAAAAAATCACGCCACGATTATCATAATTAATGGAAGAAACAGCTTGAGTATCCATAGCTAACACCACAGCTCGATTTTGCCAAGCGGCAAGCTTGTCGATGTCTAACTCACTAAAGCCAAACACAATGATCCCATCAACATTGCGACGTCGCAGTACCTCTAAATGCTCCGAGGTTTTCTCACGGTCAAACTGGCTCTCCATAATCACTGCATCGTACCCCGCTTTATACAAGGCTTGCAGCATACTGCCGACCGCGCGGTTTTCTGATGGTGAATCCAGACGAGAAATAATCACCCCGACGACTTTCTGACTCCCGCCTCGCATCGCTTGAGCCGATTTCGAAGGCACATAGCCTGATTGCTCAATAACTTGCTCTACTTTGGCTCGAGTTTCCGGCTTTACTTTTGGATCATTGGTCAATACACGAGAGACCGTTGATTTACCAACGCCCGATAGTTTAGCAATATCCAGAATCGTGAGTTTTTTACTCATATAAGTCAGCAGTGATAGTTAATAGAAAAGAAACGGGGATCAGAAAGGCATTCATGTCGAATGCCTTTTTTGCTATTTCGCGACCCGCAGGGTTGTCCGCCAATACGTATTACGTTATTGAGTTTTGCAATTCTTGTAAATCTCTCGGTCCAATTCCAAGCGAGCTTCGTATCCTTTCGTGTACAGCGTCACAGGATTACCGATCTCAGCGGTGCCGTCATCAAGAATATAGCGAGTCCCCGACCCCATGATCACTTGTTTCATCTGAAACTCTTCATCGGCAACCTGCAACACCGCCGAACGTTGTTGTGGGTAATACGCCGCTGAGAACGTTTCATTTTGGTCACAATGATAATGATAGAATCGCCCTTCGCTTAAGCCCTCTTGCGAGCCAGAGCCTGCACACCCTAACGCAGCCATTAAGCTAAACATAGAAATAGCGATGAGTTTTTTCATTAAGCCCTCCTTCCACATCAAAAGGTTGCCTACTAAGTATATACACTCAAGTTAGCAAGCTACCTGTTTGACAGGAAATCAGGCTTATTTGGTAAGGTAAGCGGGTACTTCTTTAATGCTGTCTAACACAGCAGTCGCTATTGCTTCACCCTGCTCTGTCACAGGCTTTCCTGTGCGAACTAAAATTTTTGTTCCAACGCCAGCGGCATCAGCTGCCATCATGTCTTCTGCTTTATCACCAACCATGACAGAGTTGGCCATATCAATGTTCAGAAAATCACGCGCAGAGATAAACATTCCAGGTTTGGGTTTGCGACAATCACAATCTTCTTTGTACTTCCCAACACCATGCTCTGCGTGATGAGGGCAGTAATAAATACCGTCAAACTCAACCCCATTGTCGACAAAATTCCAGTCCATCCATTGGGTCAAAGATAAAAAGCGATCTTCACTAAATTTACCGCGAGCAATCCCTGACTGGTTAGTGACCAATACCAGCTGATAGCCCATTTGCTTCAACTGTTTCGTCGCTTCAAATACACCATCAATAAACTCAAAATCATGTTCATCATGAACATAACCATGATCGACGTTAATCACGCCATCACGATCTAAAAAGACTGCTGGTTTCGCCAAAATTTGCTTCTCTGTCTGTATTATAGGGAAAGGCCGATTATACATGACTTGGGTGCAAGTAACATTAAGATGCGAGTAGGAGCTTACGAAGCCTTAGTACAAAACCTCATCATGGATATGCATTCCGATTTGTCATATCTAATGACACTTTAATTAGCTGCAATTCTCCGTTTAGCCATCTAGACGTAAAAATATCTATTGACTTGAATCTCTGAACACCATAGCATCATCTACTAATTGAGACATTGCTCAAAATATTATTCTGTTTCCTCTGCACTCAAGTTAAACAGGTTTTTAAATGATTGAGATTAAACAAGTTAATAAGGTTTTCTATCAAGGCGATAAACAAATTAATGCCTTGAAAGACATCAACCTTCATGTTCCACAAGGCACTATTTTTGGTGTCATTGGTTCTTCTGGTGCGGGGAAAAGTACGCTCATCCGTTGCGTGAATATGCTTGAAGCGCCAACATCAGGCAATATCGTTGTTGACGGTGTCGACCTGACCCAGTTGTCGAAATCTGAGCTAAGTAAAGCGCGCCGTAATATTGGTATGATTTTCCAACATTTTAATCTGCTCTCTTCTCGTACCGTATTTGACAACGTTGCCCTTCCACTCGAGCTTGCTGGCAAAGAGAAAAGCCAAATCAACGCGAAAGTTTCTGAACTACTAAAACTGGTTGGTCTTGCAGACAAACATGAAAGCTACCCTTCAAACTTGAGTGGTGGTCAGAAACAACGTGTCGCTATCGCTCGAGCATTGGCATCCGATCCTAAGGTTTTATTATGTGATGAAGCCACCAGCGCACTGGATCCAGCGACCACACAATCCATTCTTGAGTTACTGAAAGAGATCAACCGCACCCTCAACATCACGATGCTACTGATCACTCACGAAATGGATGTTGTTAAAAGCATCTGTCACGAAGTAGCAATCATCGGTGATGGTGAGCTGGTCGAAAAAGGCACTGTTGGCGAGATTTTCGCCCATCCAAAAACAGAATTAGCCCACGATTTTATTCGCTCTACACTCGACCTTTCTATTCCTGAAGACTACCAAGCACGTCTTCAGACAACACGAGTTGAAGGTAGTTACCCGTTGGTACGCCTCGAGTTTACAGGTGCTACCGTTGATGCGCCTTTGATGTCGCAAATCTCACGTAAGTTCAATATTGATGTCAGTATTTTGAGCTCAGATCTGGATTACGCTGGTGGTGTTAAGTTTGGCATGATGGTCGCTGAACTCTTTGGCAACGAATCAGACGATAATGCGGCAATCC
Source organism: Vibrio sp. TRT 21S02 (assembly GCF_050113675.1). Lineage (NCBI taxonomy): Bacteria > Pseudomonadati > Pseudomonadota > Gammaproteobacteria > Vibrionales > Vibrionaceae > Vibrio > Vibrio sp. TRT 21S02. Next base: position 101,822 of record NZ_JBNJOI010000013.1, on the reverse strand, counting down.
ATTATCTTCGCGACCATAATGTAAAAGTGGAGGTGCTAGGTTATGTCCTTTAATACAGTTTCTGATTGGATTAGCCTGAATGGCGATCTTCTACTGGGGGCAACATGGGAAACCCTCTACATGGTTGCTGTGGCGGGTATTGTTGGTTTCGCTGTCGGTATTCCGCTAGGTGTGATCCTGCATATCACCAAAAAAGGTGGGCTACTTGAAAATACCACATTGAACAATGTGTTAGGTGCAGTGGTAAACGTTGGTCGCTCAGTGCCATTCTTAGTCCTAATGGTGGCTATTATTCCCGTAACTAAGTTACTCGTCGGGACCTTTATCGGCACAACCGCCGCAATCGTTCCTCTCACCATTGGCGCAATCCCATTTGTAGCCCGCCTAATTGAAGGGGCATTACTTGAAGTGCCGACGGGCTTAGTCGAAGCCGCTCAATCCATGGGCGCGACACCACTTCAAATTATTTCAAAAGTTCTACTGCCAGAAGCACTACCAACTATTGTTAACTCAGTAACCATTACCCTGGTGACTTTGGTAAGTTACTCAGCCATGGCAGGAACGGTAGGCGGTGGCGGCTTAGGTGATGTAGCCATCCGTTATGGCTTCCACCGTTACGATGTGGTCATTATGGCTGTGACGGTCGTCATGCTTATCGTATTGGTACAAATTATTCAAATGATTGGCGATGCTGTTGTTCGCCGCGTTGATCACAGATAACAACACAAGATTTTATAAGGAGATAGTCGATGAAATTTAATTTAAAAGGTCTTTTGGCAATTGCAGCAGCCGCTTCAGCGTTGGTACTTTCAGGTTGTGGTGAGAAAGCCGTAGATAACAGCAAAATCAAAGTTGGAGTCATGGCTGGTGCAGAAGCACAAGTGGCAGAAGTAGCTGCAAAAGTTGCAAAAGAAACTTATGGCTTGGATGTTGAACTGGTTACTTTTACTGATTACGTCACACCAAACGCTGCGCTTGATGATGGCTCTATCGACATCAATGCATTCCAGCACAAACCATACCTAGACCAACAAGTGACCGATCGCGGTTATAAGCTGACTATCGCTGGCAACACTTTTGTCTATCCAATTGCAGGCTACTCAAAACAAGTAAAATCAGTGGATGAAATCAAAGATGGCGACCGTATCGCTGTACCAAACGATCCAACTAACCTTGGCCGTTCATTGCTATTGCTTGAGCAACAAGGCTTGCTAAAACTACGTGAAGGTGTTGGCCTGCTAGCAACAGTACGTGACATCGTAGAAAACCCGAAAAACATCACAATCGTTGAACTCGATGCTGCACAGCTTCCTCGTTCATTAGATGATGTTGCGCTATCAATCATTAACACCACTTACGCAAGCTCAATCAACCTAACACCACAAAAAGACGGCGTCTTCGTTGAAGATAAAGAGTCGCCATACGTAAACCTAATTGTGGCGCGTGAAGACAATGTAAAAGCTGAAAACGTACAAAACTTTGTGAAGTCTTACCAAACTGAAGAAGTGTACAACGCCGCTTCAGAGATCTTCCAAGGTGGTGTGGTAAAAGGCTGGTAATTATTTACTACGCTATACAAATTGTAAGGGCTAACGTTAACGCGTTAGCCCTTTTTTAATCCCCATAATTCTATTCTTTGCTTGGTTTGTCATAACGAACCTGCGACAATCCGCCCTTAACTACTCAATAAGACCTATATGATGAAACTACTAGTTCGTAACCTTGCACGTACAACAACAGAGCACGAAATTCGTGTTCTATTTTCAGCTCACGGTACTGTTGCTCAATGTACTCTGGTCTTAGATCAAGAAACAGGGCAATCAAAAGGCTTCGCCTTTGTTGAAATGGCTAATGAAGAGGAAGCTAAAGCGGCGATGACTCATTTAAACCTTAGCACGCTTGCTAAAAGTAAGATTCGCGTGAAGATAGCAAACAACTAAGCAAGTCATTACGGATACAGAAAGTGAAGTCAGCATAACGCTGGCTTTTTTATTATCTAATAAGCTCCTAAATGAAAAAGCCAGAGCAAGAGCTCTGGCTTTTAATGAAGATTTAATAACCTCTACTAAGGTGTGTAATACGTTGCAGCACCCGGACCTACTGGTAGACCAAACACGAATACCCATAGGTAGAACAACACACTCCAACCAACGATAAAGCAGATTGAGTAAGGGAGCATGGTCGCGATCAGTGTACCGATACCTAGATTCTTCATATAACGGCTAGCAACCGCAAGGATCAGACCAAAGTAACTCATCATCGGTGTAATGATGTTAGTAGTCGAATCACCGATACGGTAAGCTGCCTGAATCGTTTCTGGCGCGTAACCAACTAGCATTAGCATCGGAACGAAGATTGGCGCTGTTACTGCCCACTGAGCTGACGCTGAACCGATCATTAGGTTAATGAAGCCACACATTAGGATGAATGCGAAAAACAGCATTGGGCCAGTCAAGCCAATTTCCTGTAGGAAGCTTGCACCCGCAACCGCAAATACCTGACCGAAGTTAGTCCACTTAAAGAACGCAACAAACTGCGCTGCAAAGAAGACCAGTACGATGTACATGCCCATTGAAGACATTGATTTCGCCATCGCATCAATCACATCACGGTCCGTTTTCATTGAACCAGTAACTTTACCGTAGACAAAGCCAGGGATCGCAAAGAATACAAAGATAAACGCAACGATACTTTTCAGGAATGGTGAACCTGCCACTGTACCGGTTGCTGAACGCAGTACGCCATCTTCAGGAACAATTGTCCAAGCAAGTAATGCAGAAACAACCACTACCGCTAGACCCGCTAACTTAAGGCCTTTCTTCTCAACAGCCGTAAGTTTACCCATGGTGTCTTGAGATAGGTCTTCTGCCGCTTCTTCTTCATTGTATTTGCCCAATTTAGGCTCAACAATTTTCTCGGTAACAAACGCACCCATGAACGCGATGAAGAACGTCGATACAAACATGAAGTACCAGTTTACTTCTGGGCCAACAGTGTAAGTCGGGTCAATCATTTGCGCCGCTGTTTCTGTAATACCAGAAAGCAATGGATCAACCGTACCAATCAGTAGGTTTGCTGAGTATCCGCCAGAAACACCAGCGAAGGCAGCAGCAAGACCTGCAAGAGGGTGACGTCCTAAAGAGTGGAATAGCATTGCTGCTAATGGGATAAGAACGACGTAACCCAACTCAGATGCAGTGTTAGAAATGATACCAGCGAATACAACAGTCACTGTCACCATACGCTTAGACGCGCCCATCACCATGCCACGCATCGCGGCAGAAAGTAGACCTGAGTGCTCTGCGATCGCAACACCTAACATCGCCACTAAAACAGTACCGAGCGGTGCGAAGCCAACAAAGTTTTTAACCAGATTGGTCACAATCAGTTGGAGGCCATCTGCATTAAGCAAGCTGACAACGTGGATCATGCCATCAGCCGCTCGACCTTTCGCACCTTCAGGGCGAGGGTCAACGACAGAAACATCAAAATAGCCAGCGATGCCAGATGTGATAAGAATGGCCACACAGAAGATGGCGAAAAGAGTGATTGGGTGGGGTAAAAGGTTCCCCAAATATTCAACAGCATCTAGGAAACGCGTAAATAACGGTTTCTTAGGTGAATTTTGTTTAATTGAAGCAGATGAACTCATCTGTTCCCTCCTTGTAGTTATTCCTCCGAATTTGTGACAAATCATTCACAAATCCAGCGCAGGTTACTTGAGAGAAGGCTCAATTAAAAATCCTAAATGTTACAAAGTGTTGCTGTAATCACAATTTTTCACCATTTTTTATCAAATATGTAGATTTTATATCCAGTTACAAACAATTTGTTAGCATAATTATTAAGCTAGATTAATTAGAGTAACTAATGAGTTTGTCAGTTATTTCTGAACCGCCTTAAACCTCGGGTTGGTTTTACAAATCACATATAAACGACCACGGCGCTTCACGATTTGGCAGTCTGGGTGACGACTTTTCGCACTCTTTAATGATTTAACTACCTTCATTTACTCCTCTCCTTTTGAAAACTGGGCAAAACGACGGTTAAAGTTGGCGATACGTCCTTCTTTTTGGATAACACGTTGCTTGCCAGTATAGAAAGGGTGAGATTCCGAAGAAACGTCTAACGTAAAATAAGGATACGTTTCGCCGTCTTCCCACTTGATCGTACGATCGGTTTGCAAGGTTGACCCCACAACGAAATACTTGTCGACGCTCGTATCGTGAAAAACCACTTTCCGGTATTCAGGATGGATGCCTGGTTTCATATTCTACTCCTCAAAAGATAAATTGTTATGTTATAACGTTTTAATTAATAATCATTCTCAACCAGTTTTGCAAGTAAAAAATGTGATACTTTGTGTCGCAGTCTTTTTCGTCATAACAATCAATATGTATTCCATAGACCCAATTGGTACCGTAGAAAGTCCATATAAAGAGAAATTTGCGGTTCCTCGCCAACCTCGCTTGGTGCCTGCTGCAACAGCACGGATCAAGCTTTTAGGAGCCGCTAATTGTTTGGAAGCCGTAAGAGGCATCGAACAATTTAGCCACGTGTGGCTGTTATTTCTGTTTGATCAAAATCTTTCAGCAGGTTGGAAGCCGACCGTGCGACCACCTCGCCTTGGTGGCAATGAGCGCATTGGCGTATTTGCCTCACGCTCAACGTTCCGCCCAAATGGCATTGGGATGTCGGCCGTTGAACTAAAAGGTGTCTCAATTGAAGGGGATCAGGTGTACCTCGAGCTGGGCAGTGTCGATTTAGTCAGTGGTACGCCTATTGTGGATATTAAGCCCTACATCCCCTACTCCGATTCAGTAACAAACGCAAAAGGTGGGTATGCGGACGCAGAGCCTGCCACTTCAGTGGTCATTTTTTCTGAGCAGGCTCAACGGCTACTCGCGAAGAGAGCAGACGGTCGTACTGAGCGTGAAATCATCGAGCAAGTACTCGCGCAAGATCCTCGGCCAGCTTATAAGAAGAAAAAACCAGATAGTAAAGAATATGCGGTAAATTTGTTCGATCTGAACGTTAAGTTCACAGCGAGCGATAACTTAATAACAGTTACTGCGATTGAACACTTTTGACAAAGCCAATTGGCTGATATTATAAGCGGCTAACAATTTTCCCCTCGGGGACCTTCATACTCCGGTCCATTCTGGCTCGAGTATCTAACTTTAATAAACGGATAAATTTAATGCGTACCAGTAATTATCTTCTTTCTACTCTGAAGGAGACTCCAAACGACGCAGAAGTAGTGAGCCACCAGCTCATGCTACGCGCGGGTATGATCCGTAAGCTGGCTTCAGGTCTTTATACCTGGCTGCCTACTGGTCTACGTGTGCTGCGTAAAGTCGAAAACATCGTTCGTCAAGAGATCGACAATGCAGGTGCAGTCGAAACTTTGATGCCCGTTGTTCAGCCGTTTGAACTATGGGAAGAGACAGGTCGTTCTGAGAAGATGGGTCCTGAGCTACTTCGCTTTACTGACCGTCATACTCGTCCGTTTGTTCTTAGCCCTACAGCTGAAGAAGTGATCACTAGCCTTGTGCGTAACGAAGTGAGCTCTTACAAACAGCTTCCGCTAAACCTGTACCAGATCCAGACTAAATTCCGTGATGAGCGTCGCCCACGTTTTGGTGTAATGCGTGCACGTGAATTCTGCATGATGGATGCTTACAGCTTCGACATCGACAAAGAAGGTCTAGAGAAATCTTACCAAGCGATGCACGATGCTTACTGTAAAGCATTCGATCGCATGGGTCTTGAGTACCGCCCAGTACTGGCTGACTCTGGTGCTATCGGCGGTAGTGGCTCTCAAGAGTTCCACGTACTTGCAGAAAGTGGCGAAGACCTAATCGCATTCTCTACTGAGTCTGATTACGCAGCAAACATCGAAAAAGCGGAAGCTGCTGCTCCTGCTGGCGAGCGTGCAGCGCCAACTCAAGAGATGACGCTGGTTGATACGCCAAACGCGAAAACTATTGCCGAGCTTGTTGAACAGTTCGACATGCCGATCGAAAAGACAGTTAAGACGCTATTCGTTAAAGCCTCTGATGAAGTAGACGCAGACATCATCGCGCTTATCATCCGTGGCGATCACGAACTAAACGAAGTGAAAGCAGAGAACCTTCCTCAAGTTGCTTCTCCTCTAGAGATGGCGACAGAAGAAGAAATTCGCGCACTGATCGGCGCTGGCCCAGGTTCTCTAGGTCCAGTAAACCTTGAATTGCCGTTCATCGTTGACCGTACTGTTGCTGTAATGACCGACTTTGGCGCGGGTGCTAATGTTGATGACAAACACTACTTCGGCATCAACTGGGGCCGTGACGTTGAGCTAGGCCAAATTGAAGACCTACGTAACGTTGTTGAAGGTGATCCAAGCCCATGTGGTCAAGGTACATTACAACTGAAACGTGGTATCGAAGTTGGTCACATCTTCCAACTTGGTAATGCTTATTCAGAAGCGATGAACTGTGGCGTGCTTGGTCCTGATGGTAAGAACGTAATCCTAGAAATGGGTTGCTACGGCATCGGAGTTTCACGTGTTGTTGCTTCTGCAATCGAGCAAAACCACGACAAATACGGCATCATTTGGCCAGACGCACTAGCACCTTTCCAAGTAGCGATCGTTCCAATGAACATGCACAAGTCTGAAGAAGTGAAAGAAGCGGCTGAGAAGCTGTACGCTGAGCTGACGGCTATGGGTATTGAAGTACTGTTCGACGACCGTAAAGAGCGTCCAGGCGTTATGTTCTCTGATATGGAGCTTATCGGTATTCCTCACACTATCGTGATCGGTGATCGTTCAATGAAAGAAGGCAACTTCGAGTACAAGAACCGCCGCTCAGGTGAGAAAACAGCTGTAGCGATGGCTGATATTGTTGAACACATTAAAGCGCAACTGGCTTAAATTGTTTAACGCTTAGAAATTAAAAAGGCCGATGGAAACATCGGCCTTTTTGTTTATCTACTCCAACGGTTCTGTTGGTGCTTGGCTTGCGACTTTCTTCGGCGCGTATGGCACATCAACAAGTTCATCAGCATTACCATCAATCAATTCACCAAAGTGAAAAATACCGAACTCGCCCGGCTTCATTCGATGCCAAGTTTCATTGTCCGTTAAAGGTTGAGTGGCAATCACCGACACAACATCGTTTGGCGTAGTCTCTTCTTGGAAGTTGATCTCCACGTCCTCATCAATCAATGACGCTTTACCAAAAGGTGCGCGGCGAGTGATCCAATAAAGATGATTGGTACAATACGTCATGACGTATTCCCCATCAGAAAGCAGCATATTAAACACCCCCTTCTCACGCAGCTTGTCACAGCATTGCGCAACAAAACGGAAAACACCAACCATATCTTGCGGTGGCTCAGGGTACTTATCTTCCATCTGTTTAAGTAACCAGCAGAAAGAAAGCTCGCTGTCGGTCTGCCCGACTGGCCGGTGGCGTCCCGTTTGGAAATCCTGATAATCAGACAATTGCCCATTATGAGCAAAGGTCCAATAACGCCCCCATAACTCGCGGGTAAATGGGTGGGTATTTTCAAGGTTAACGCCACCACGATTCGCTTGCCGAATGTGGCTGATCACCGCACAACTCTTGATGGGATAATTCTGTACTAACTCTGCGATTTTAGAGTCGCAGCTTGGGTTTGGATCTTTGAAATTACGGAATCCTTTCCCCTCATAAAAGGTGATTCCCCAACCATCGCGATGAGGGCCTGTATTGCCCCCACGCTGCATCAAACCAGTAAAACTAAAACAAATGTCTGTCGGCACATTTGCGCTCATTCCGAGCAACTCACACATGGTTTAAAACACTCCTTTGAAAATTAAACCAATTATTTTTCCATTTCCTTTTCAATCAACTGAATCACAATGTGAATGATCTTGATGTGGATCTCTTGAATGCGATCAGCATAACCAAAGTGTGGCACACGGATTTCAATATCCGCGAGTCCTGCCATTTTACCACCATCTTTCCCTGTCAATGCGATGGTCTTCATGCCTTTTGCCTTCGCAGCATCAATCGCTTTTAAGATATTGCCAGAGTTACCAGATGTAGAAAGGCCAAACAGCACATCACCTTGAGCACCAACCGCTTCGACATAACGTGAGAAAACAAAATCATAGCCAAAGTCATTACTTACACACGACAAGTGGCTTGGATCTGAAATAGCGATACCAGGATAGCCCGGACGATTTTCACGATAACGGCCAGTTAGCTCTTCCGCAAAGTGCATCGCATCACAGTGAGAACCACCATTGCCACAAGAAAGGACTTTGCCACCTTGCTTAAATGAATCCGCGATCAATTTTGCTGCGGCTTCAATTTGAGCAATATTGTTGTCATCACTCAGAAATTTGTTGAGAACGTCGGCAGCTTCAGTCAACTCACTTTTAATCAGGTCGTGGTACATAGGATTTTTCTCTTAGTTATTCTGTAACAAGATGACCCCCACTGAGGGAGGTTCTGCGTTATCTCTGAGTTTACTCAAACAATTCTCACTGTCGATAGTCAGCGTCCAAGAATATTCTCTTTCGATACTTCCTACGCTCACAAAATCGGCACAACCCCTCATTTTTAGAATTATTGCTCTACACGGATCACTTTTTAACCACGCTATCGTTTTACATTTATTTAATATTTTGATTACACTTAACTGGTAAGACCTCTTATTTAAACCAGACCAATAAACAAAATTACAGTGTCTGAACAAGGAACAGATATATGGACATCTTGCTCTCCCTGCTTGGCTTTGTTGTCGTTAGTGCAACCTGCCTATACCATCGCGCAACAATAGCGCTGACACTTACCGCCTTAACTGCTGTCATGGTGCTGTTTACTTTCTTAGGCACTGCTGGCTCTATTGCTTGGCTGTTGTATCTAACAGCAGTGGCGATATTAGCCGTTCCCGCCATTCGACAAACGTTGATCAGTCGAAAAGCCTTAACATTATTTCGGAAAGTATTACCGGCAATGTCACAAACCGAAAAAGAAGCACTGGATGCCGGGACAGTATGGTGGGAAGCCGAACTGTTTAAAGGAAAGCCAGACTGGCGCAAGCTTCATGATATTGCTGCACCAACATTAAGTGACGAGGAACAGGCTTTTTTAGACGGCCCCGTCAACCAAGTGTGTGCAATGGTCAATGATTATCAAATCACGCATGAACTGGCTGATCTGCCCCCTGAAGTATGGCAATACCTAAAAGACCATAAATTCTTCGCCATGATCATCAAGAAAAAATACGGTGGTCTCGAGTTCTCCGCATACGCGCAATCACTTGTGTTGCAAAAACTGACAGGTGTTTCCAGCGTGCTCTCTTCTACCGTGGGTGTGCCTAACTCACTGGGCCCGGGCGAACTGTTGCAACACTACGGAACTGAAGCACAAAAAGATCATTACCTACCTCGTCTAGCCGAAGGCAAGGAAATACCTTGCTTCGCATTAACCAGCCCAGAAGCTGGTTCAGATGCAGGCTCGATTCCAGACTACGGTGTGGTTTGCCAAGGTGATTGGCAAGGTGAAAAAGTATTGGGCATGCGACTGACATGGAACAAGCGTTATATCACGCTAGCTCCGGTAGCCACCGTTTTAGGGTTAGCATTCAAACTACGCGATCCCGATGGATTGCTCGGTAAACAAGAAGAGGTTGGCATTACTTGCGCCTTGATCCCTACGGAACTTCCGGGCGTCGATATTGGCAACCGCCACTTTCCGCTCAATGTGCCGTTCCAAAATGGGCCAACGCAAGGCAACGACATTTTTGTCCCTCTCGATTTCATTATTGGTGGCCCAAAAATGGCAGGCCAAGGCTGGCGAATGCTGGTTGAATGTTTGTCCGTCGGCCGTGGCATCACGCTGCCTTCTAATTCAACCGGCGGGATCAAAACTGCTGCGCTCGCAACCGGTGCTTATGCGCGCATTCGTCGCCAGTTCAAGCAACCTATTGGCCATATGGAAGGGATTGAAGAACCACTCGCTCGCCTCGGTGGTAACGCCTATGTGATGGATGCCGCCAGCAACCTTACTGTCGCTGGCATTGATGCGGGTGAAAAACCCTCTGTGATATCAGCCATAGTAAAATATCACTGCACTCATCGCGGCCAGCAAAGCATTATCGATGCTATGGATATCGTCGGCGGAAAAGGGATCTGTTTGGGCCCTTCAAACTTCCTTGCTCGTGGCTATCAAGGAGCTCCAATTGCGGTCACCGTAGAAGGAGCAAACATACTGACACGCTCTATGATCATCTTTGGTCAAGGCGCGATTCGCTGCCATCCATACGTACTGGCTGAAATGGATGCCGCTTATTCAGAAAGCGCGGATGCAGTAGCTCAGTTTGACCGCGCGCTTGCTGGGCATGTTAGCTTTACAATGAGCAACCTTGTTCGCAGTATTTGGTTTGGCTTAAGCGATGGTATTGGTTCTGATGCGCCAACCTCTGACGCAACAGCACGTTACTATCAACAGTTAAACCGTTACAGCGCGAATTTAGCTCTGCTTGCCGATATCTCAATGGCGATGCTGGGAGGCTCTCTGAAACGCAAGGAGCGGTTATCTGCGCGCCTTGGTGATATTCTTAGCCAACTTTACTTAAGCTCTGCAACGCTGAAACGCTTCGAACAAGACGCTCGCCCTGAAGAAGATCTGGCGTTGGTACATTGGAGCTTGCAAGACAGCTTGAAACAAACCGAAGTCGCTATCGATGAATTTTTAGCTAACTTCCCTAATCGTTGGGTCGGTCGAGCACTGCGCATCATGCTAATGCCATTTGGACGTGTACGCAGAGCCCCAAGTGATGCGCTCGACAGTACCGTCGCGCAAATTTTACAAACGCCAAGCGCTTCTCGCTCACGTATTGGTCGACATCAATACTTGCAACCAACAGAGCACAACCCTGCAGGTCGCATTGAGCAAGCGTTAGACGTGATCCTCAAAGCCGAGCCTTTGTTTGATAAAGTTTGTAAAATGACTAAGCAGCGCCGTCCATTCCTGAGGTTAGATTTAGTCGCTGAAATTGGTTTGGCGGAAGGCATCATTGATAAACCAGAAGCCGATCTGCTATGTGAGGCTGAGGAGCAGCGTTTATACGTCATCAATGTTGATGACTTTGAGCCAGAAGCCCTAGCCGCAAAGCCAAGATTCCCAGTGATGGATAACGTTGCGTAAACCACTGGGAATATAGCGCTGTACAAAAAAGGACTGCCTCATGCAGTCCTTTTCTCTTTATCATTTTTTGGGCATTTCCAATTGCATCTCAGGGATGGCTTCACGTTTAAATTTCACTTTACGCCATACAAACCAACCAATCAGCCCCAGCAGTATCGCAGCAACGTTGCCTATGGCAATAAACATAATGCTGCGCTGACGCTTTTCCTCACGCAGTTGCAATAAACGTAACTCTTCTTGGATTTTCTGCTGCTTGAGTCGTTCTTCTTCCTGAAGGCGACGAGTTTCTGCCATATCCACTTCTTTCACTACGCTGTACGTTTGCTGCGTGAGTGGAAAAACAAGCGGCCTGCCAGCGGCAAGCTCAGTGGCAAAGGCACGGCCCGTCCATGAATACTGGCCAATTTCCCCTGAGTATGGGATCTTCAATGACACTTTCATCGATTCTTCCGCAGCTGCACCAGCAAGAATATTTTCTGATCCATCAGGATTTTGGTGTTCAATTTGCGCCGCGACAGAACCCGGAGCAACCATGCCTTGCTCCCCAGAAAAAACCAACTCGTGAGGAGTGCCTTCTGTGCGAGACTGAATAAAAGTATGTTGCAGAGGTGACGGGTAAACCAATACTTCATTTTCGCGAGCGCGGAGGAATACACCATTGCCAGAAGTCACTCGTACGCGATATTTACCCGGTTGTGGTGTGATAGGTAGCGACACAGTAAAAATACCGTCACCAGCACGTTCATCGAGCCCCTGCCCGTCATCGGCAAACTCACCAATAGTGGTTGGAATTGGGCGAGCTTCTTTAATCAAGCTATCTTCATTTTCGACATACTTGGTGAACGTCACCATCAACTTAACTCGATCTAAAAAGTCCCTTAGCACTAAGGGTTTTCCATCAGACGTCAGTTGGGCAGTAAACTTAATCTCTTCCCCTTGAAATAATCGTTCAGGCAACTCATCCGTATTTAGCTCTAAATGCGAAATCAGTTTAATTTTGTTTTTTGGCGTCACTTTGCCAATCGCCTGCCAAGGTCCCGGCATCGGGTTATCGATTGAGACGATATCCATAGCAGGCTCTTGATACCAACGAACATTATCAGGAGCACGCCAAGCATAATATTTCTTACCGTCAGGCCGCACCAATACCACTGGTTGAGAACGCTCTGCACGATAAATCACAAAAGTAATTTGTTTAATGGTGGGATCAACACGAAAACGGTTATCGAGTAAAGACATTGAGGATCCCTCAGCGGCATAACTGAGTGATGTATAAACCAGAGCTAACAGGGTAAACCAAATCCTCAACATTCCTTCTCCTACTGACGCCAGAGGCAACTTCCACTTTTTTCGACGATATCTAAACGACCTTGATGTGCTTCTAATTCATCGGCGGTTGCACGTAAAACCTTTAATGCTTTTCGTCCACCAGCAACACGTTTTATCGACTCACCACTCAAATCTCCATCAGATGACGCGTCGCCCCCAAATTGCATTGACGTTTGCCCACCAGTCATCAGCAGGTAAACATCCGCTAGGATCTCCGCATCGAGCAATGCGCCGTGGAGAGTACGATGTGAGTTGTCAATACCGTAACGATCACAGAGTACGTCAAGGTTGTTACGCTTACCCGGGAAGATTTTCTTCGCCATCGCAAGGGTATCAGTCACCTTACAGTAGTCGACTGTCTTACCTATGGCTGGGTCGAGCTTTTCAAACTCGTAATCCATAAAGCCCACGTCGAAGGGCGCGTTATGGGCAACAAGTTCTGCGCCTTTAATAAAGTCTAGAAACTCTTGGTGAGTATCGCGATATTCTGGCTTATCAATAAGAAATTCATCCGTGATACCGTGAACTTCGACGGCGTCTGGCTGTATTTCACGATCAGGTTTGAGATAAACATGGAAATGGCGCCCTGTGAGCTTACGGTTGATGATTTCAACCGCACCGATTTCGATGATACGGTGCCCTTGGTAGTGAGGACCACCTTCTCTGTTCATACCCGTGGTTTCGGTATCGAGCACCACGATGCGTTGGGAATTCGATTTGTTACTGGTATTCATAACGATATGTGTGTCAGACTATGCTTTATAACTGCTTAACCCAATAGTATCAAATCATGACAAAACAGGTGGAAATTTTCACTGATGGTTCCTGTTTGGGGAATCCAGGCCCGGGTGGCTACGGGATCGTACTTCGCTACAAGCAAGTAGAAAAAACCTTGGCGAAGGGCTACACCCTAACAACCAATAACCGCATGGAAATGCTCGCAACCATCGTTGCTCTGCAAACTCTCAAAGAACCCTGTCATGTTATTCTGACGACGGATAGCCAATACGTACGTCAAGGGATCACCCAATGGATCCACAATTGGAAGAAACGTGGCTGGAAAACGGCAGATAAAAAACCAGTGAAAAATGCGGATTTATGGCAAGCACTCGACAGTGAAACTCAGCGTCACGAGATTGACTGGCGTTGGGTCAAAGGCCACGCAGGTCACCGAGAAAATGAAATGTGTGATGAACTTGCACGTACGGCTGCAGAAAACCCAACCGACGAGGACACAGGCTATCAGCCTTCTTGATGGTTGGTCTTTTCGACTCTGACTTTATAGTTCACCCCAACTGGAGAAAGCTTACGTTTAAGCTTCCAATGAGGTTTGATCGGTTTTAGTGGGTAGGTCCGTTTTCGTGCCACAATAAAATACAAACTACCAAAGGGGGAAGCCCACTCCCCTAGACTGTTCTCCATCCAAGTCCACATCGTGCGATACCTCTGCATTGGAAACAAAGCATACCTGTCCATCTCAATTACTTGATAATTTAGTAAACCAAGCCAGTCTCGAACTCGCCCGGGAGTGAACATTCGCCCACTCCAAGGTAAATTATTCCTGCGCCACGGCATCAAGCTTGCCAGCCCAGTGAAGCTAACAGGATTAAACCCCGTGATGATCAAGTAACCATCATCAATCATAACTCGATCGACTTCGCGCAGCATTCGATGCGGATCATTGCAGTAATCCAATTGATGGGCTAATAAAACAGCATCAAAGCTTTTTTCAAGAAAAGGGAGCTCGTAACCATCCGCGATAACATTATGCAATGGGTTCTGGATATCTAGGTTTACTTGATGTTGAATGTTACAGTTACAACTGGTGGTGAGCTCACAGCTCAACCCTCCCAGCTTTAAAAAATGGTAACCAAACAATTTCGGGCACCATTCATCCACGCGGATTTGAATGGACTCACTCACCCATTGACCATTTTTTAGCTGAGACCATGAATGAGGCTTTTCAAGCTTTTTATTGCTGCGTGCTGGGTTCATGTGTAACCTGCTTCACTCTTGGGGATTGGAGACTCAACAATGTTAGATATCAAAAGCATACCCGCATTTAACGACAATTACATCTGGCTGATACAAAATAGCGATCAGCGTTGTGCCGTCGTCGATCCGGGCGATGCCAAGCCCGTATTAGAATATATTCAAACACATAACTTAACACTGGATGCCATTCTCATCACGCATCATCACGCTGACCATACTGGAGGGATCTCAGAACTGGCACGCCACTTCCCTAATGCAGATATTGTTGGCCCAGCAAATGATCCCGTTCCACCACTGACGCATCCTGTATCAGGGGGTGACCAAATTAAACTTTTTGATGAGGTATTTTTTATCCTTGGATTAGAAGGACATACACTCGGTCATATTGGGTATGTCGGTGATGGTAAACTATTCTGTGGTGATGTGCTGTTTTCTGCCGGATGTGGACGAGTTTTTGAAGGCACAATGGAGCAAATGTACACATCTCTAGAAAAAATAGCAGCTCTACCAGAAGAGACCGAAGTGTACTGCGCACATGAATATACCGCAGGCAACCTTTCTTTTGCTTTGGCTGTTGAGCCAGAAAATGACCTCTTGCAACAATATCGCGATGAGGTAAATCGTCTGCGGGCACAAAACAAAGCCACCATTCCGACAACATTGCGCCAAGAAAAATGGGTAAATCCGTTCTTACGCTTAGATCAACCTAATGTGATCAAATCGGTGGCAAATCGTACAGCACAAACCGATCCACTCGCTATTTTTACCGCATTACGTGAGTGGAAGAACGAATTTTAACGTTTTGGTGCTTGTCACTCGCATAACTAGACCTTTATTATCAGCAGCTACATAACAAAAGGGCTGTAGAATGCGAGTAACATACAGCTGGGTACTGGCGCTTTTTCTGACAGGATGTCAGCTTACCCAGCCACCACAACAAACCAATGCAGAACCAACGAATACTCAAGCCAAACCAAAAGTTGAGCATACGGTTAATTCTGAAGTTAAGCCAAGTAAACCCGTTATCAAGCTCAAGCCAGTATTGACGCCTGAATCACAAGAAGACGTTTGGCAACGCATTGCTATGCAATTGGAAATGCCTATTCCAATGCATAAAAAAGTCGACTATTACCGTAATTGGTACCTCAAGCACCCTCGTCATCTTAAGACGGTGTCTGAACGCGCGGAACCTTTCCTGTATCTGATCACTGAGAAAATTGAAGAACGTAATCTTCCACTCGAGCTGGCGCTTTTACCTGTTGTTGAAAGCTCCTTTGATGCGTTTGCTTATTCACATGGCCGTGCGGCAGGTTTATGGCAGTTTATTCCGGCGACAGGCAAGATGTATGGATTAGAGCAAAACTACTGGTATGACGGTCGCCGCGATGTCGCAGCTTCTACCGATGCTGCACTTGATTACTTAACCTCACTCAATAAGCGTTTTGATGGGAATTGGGATCATGCGATTGCTGCCTACAATAGCGGTGGTGGTCGAGTTTCTAGCGCAATACGCAAAAACAAAAAACTCGGCAAACCAGTGGACTTTTTCTCCTTGGACCTACCAAAAGAGACCAGCGGTTACTTGCCTAAGCTTCTCGCTCTTTCGGATATCATTGCCAACCAAGATAAATACGGCATCAAGATCCCAGCGATTGCAAATAAACCAGTCGTAGAACAAGTTGACCCGAAAGAGCAGCTCGATCTCGCTATTGCCGCGCAATATGCCGGTATTTCTGTTAAACAACTACAGAGCCTAAACCCTGCCTATAACCAATGGGCAACGGCTCCAAATGGGCCACATCGATTACTGTTACCAATTGAAGCGGTTACCCAGTTTACTCAGCAAGTGGATAGCAACCGTGGTAAAGGGATGAAACTGGTTCGCTATAAGGTGAAATCAGGGGATAGCCTTAGTGTCCTAGCGCAAAAATATAACACCACCCCAAAAGTGATTCGTACCGCCAATAACCTATCAGGCAATACCATTCGTGTTGGTCAGGCACTAATGATCCCAACATCGACCAAAGATGATAAAGCCTATTTACTAAGCGCTTCGAACCGCTTGCAGAAAACTCAAGATAAAAGCCGCGGAAAGTACAAACTGATCCACAAAGTCAGCGCTGGAGAAAGTTGGTGGAGTATTGCCAACGACAATAAAGTATCTCATCAAGCACTCGCAAAATGGAATGGGCTCAGCCCACGCGATACATTACGTATCGGACAAAGTTTAGTGATCTGGAAAGATGGTAGCGATGGTGCCATCATTCGAACCGTTTTTTATAAAGTCCGCTCTGGTGATACCATCAGTGGGATCGCAAATAGATTTAAAGTGAAAAGTAACGATATCGTCAAATGGAATGCATTAAGCAAGAATAAGTACCTGCAGCCGGGTCAAAAGCTTAAATTATATGTCGATGTCACTAAGGTAAGTGTTTAATGAATCCTTCAAGTAACCCACTCATCATGCTGGTGGACATTTTTCGTTCACCAAGTTCATGTTTTCTCGCATTGTATCAAAGAGGGATGTGGGGCTGGCAACCGTATATCTTTTTGATGCTGACCCCTTTCCTATTTTGGGGTGCTTACTTTGATATCGTTGACTTTGAATGGCTAAAAGCCGGTCTATCCGCGCAACTTGGCCAAACAAATCCAGAGCAACTAGAGCTTTTGGATGCTAATACACTCATGGCGAGCGAAATCATTAGTGATATTGTCAGCCGAACGCTCACAATTATTATGCTGGCATTTTGGTTCAACCTAGCGACCAAACCAAGCCAGCATCAACATGGCTTTTGGCGTTGGTTTGCCGCCAGTGCCGTCATCACTTTCCCGGCAGTACTTGGTGATCTCGCCAGTTACGCCAGCTTACTGCTTAAACATGGTCAAGTGATGACCTATGCAGCTGATCTCAATAGCTTAAATGGTTTACTCAAACTACCTCTAACCAATGATTGGTCTCAGTTTGCCAGTTCATTTCCACTGCTTCTTCCTTGGTACATCGTACTCGGCTATGCCGCAATAGGTACATGGACTGAATTTGAACGAGGGCAGGCTCTGGTTATTTCGGCATTACCTTGGTTAGGTTACTACCTAATTTGGGCCATTTACATTGCTATAAGCTAAATTGAACTAATAAAGGATTATGATCAGAGGCGTCAGAAACAGGCGCCTCTGCTGTTTTTAGAGAAAGCCCCTTGTAGAACACATGATCCAGTGGCAATCCAGTTAAAAATTCCACTCGGTGATCAGGGGAAAACTTAACCTCTGTCAGTTTCAAACCGCTCAAAGCTTGTTTCAAGACCTGTAAGCGCTGCTCACTCCAGCTATTAAAATCTCCTGCAACAATAATTGGCCCCGTGTGCTCATTTAGCGCAGCAACCAAGCTATCTAATTGCCGTTGATACTCTGTCGTACCATAAGTAAAGTTCACCCCATGAATGTTAACAACAGCCAGTTGTTGACCGTCAGAGAGCTGATAGGTTGCATAGAGTGCCGATTTAGGTAATCGAAGCCATGGTTCCAACTCTGTGTATGCACACGCTTTTACAGGCAATTCTGGCGCTAAATTTAGCACCCCAGCACTAACATCAAATGCTTTAAACGCGTCAACCTGATTGCCATTCCAGCCTCGTTGAGCAATCCATTGCTTTAACTCGGAAGTCATACTGGCCTCTTGCAGTAAAACCAACTGTTTGTTTGAGGAGTATTGCTCTAATGCTTGCTGCCAATTGTCTCGATTTTGCTTATAAATGTTCCAAACTAAAAGGTTAATCACGCCACTTTCATCAATAGTGACAGGAGCAGGATTATGGTAACAATTGAGTGAAGGCAACTCTGAGTGGCTTTCTATCGTTGTTAATTGAGGTGTATCTGAAAGGGTAAATATGGTCTGGTAACCCCAAATGATCACAACGGTAATCATGAAAGGAAGCCCAAGGAGTAGCTTTTTTCTCATATCAATAAAAAAGAGCCTTACGGCTCTTTTCTCTTAAATTGCGTCTTCGTCTTCTTCTCCAGTACGGATACGCACCACGCGTTCCACGTCCGTAATGAAGATCTTTCCATCGCCAATTTTACCGGTTTGAGCGGTCTCAATAATAGTATCGACACATTGATCAGCGACGTCATCAGTCACCACAATCTCAAGCTTCACTTTTGGTAAAAAGTCCACCATGTACTCAGCACCACGATACAGTTCTGTATGCCCTTTCTGACGACCAAAACCTTTCACTTCTGAAACCGTCATACCAGTGATGCCAACTTCAGCCAGTGCTTCACGAACATCATCAAGCTTAAATGGTTTAATGATCGCTTCAATTTTCTTCATGTTCATCCCTTAAACTTTTGGCGTTGCCGCTATTATCAGCCAGCAAAGGCTAACAATCAACAAAAAGCCCGAGCATATAGGCTCGGGCTCATCATGAATACATTCAACTATTTCAAACTCGAATAGTACGCGGCCAAATTCGCAATATCATCATCGTTTAGCAATGCAGCCTGCGCTTGCATCACCGCGGCAAGGCCACCCGTTCGCTCTTTGTTTTTATAAGCTTTAATCGAGGAAATAATGTATTGCTCATTTTGTCCTTTTAAATGTGGGTAGCCTGGAATGGTCGCCATACCATCTGCACCATGGCATGCAGCACAAACCATCGCTTTCGCTTTACCCGCTTCAATATCACCAGCGACTGCTTGCCCTCCAATCATGCCTATGCCGATAATGATTCCCAGTGCGACTTTTTTCATTGCTCTTCCTTAATTTATCGTGTTTTTATTATACGATTCTTACACAAAATCGGATTACTTGCTCCAGAGAAGTTCACAATCGTGACCTGCAAACGCTTGATCTATAAACAAACCTGCAACTGCAACTACCCGACCTTGATGGAGTAAAATTGGAGTTCGGCGTCTCTGCCAGCTAGGCACATCATACTCTTGAAACAGCTTCTTAAGCTTACGGCTATGACCGCGACCAACAGGATGAGCACTTAAACCTTGCGGCTCAAATACCACATCAAAACACGTCGCTTTCCCTTCTGGTAGTCGGAGATGGTTCTGAGCACCGCTGTCTTGGAGTGATAAGCAGCCAAGACTATCAGGTAAGTTCAAGGTCTCACCCAGCTTAAACACACTACGCCATTGACTCACGTCTGCCCACTGCGCAAGCATGTGTAGCGCACCATTAAAACGGCGAATTTGTACAGATTGAAGATTGAGTTGCGGATTTGCGTCTTGTTTAGCCAATGCAATTTGTTGCCAAATCATCAAACTGTGCTCTCGACTAGGCATCAGCTGATGATGATGCTCAAACCACATTCTGAGTAAGCGTACTCTCGCCAACTCTGAGCTGTCCGCTAGCACAGCAATAGACAGGCTACCGTCACTTTGCAGTGCTGATTGAAACTTTTCAGCTAATAGCTCATTGAGCAGTGCTTCTTGTTCGGCGCACAATTCTGCACTGCGCTGCACTGACTGACGATAAGAAGGCCAGCGCTCAGTTAACACAGGGGTTACTTGATGGCGGATGAAGTTGCGATCGAAGCGAATATCTTGGTTACTTTCATCCTCCACCCAAGCTAAGCTTCTGGATTCAGCATACGCTTCAATTTGAGCGCGTGAGCATTTCAGTAAGGGGCGAACTACTTTTCCACCAGCAAACGGCATACTTTCAGCCATTGAAGATAAGCCTTTGGGCCCACTACCTCGCTTTAATGCCAACAAGAACGTTTCCAATTGGTCGTCAGCATGTTGCCCTGTTAACAGCAGATCACCTTGGTTCAAGTGCTTTTCGAGAGCTTGGTAACGTGCTTCTCTCGCCAACTTCTCGATACTTTCACCACTAGCGGAAGCTAACTGAACATACTCGACCTTAAAAGCAATACCTACTTGCGCTGCCCAGCGTGCACAATTTTCCGCCCATTCATCCGCATTTGAGCTCAACCCATGATGAACATAGATTGCCATTATATTCATTGGGTGTTGCTGCTGATATTGATGGGCTAAATCAAGCAAAACACGAGAGTCGATACCACCACTAAAAGCGATAACGATTTTATGCTCAGGTAGGTAATGTTGATGCAATAGCTGAGAGAACTGGTGATATAACTCGGGCATATTCAGTAACAAGTAATCCAAAATCACAGCTAGTTTAGCGTGAAACCCAATCTTTGTCCTTGTCTGCTAGGTACAAAAAAGGCCGAACTCAGTTCGGCCTTTTTATTAATTCATACTGCTTAACAGTAACCGTAGCTCATCAAGCGTTGATAACGACGCTCTAGCAAATCTTCAGCACCAAATTGCTCAAGCTCTTCTAATTGTTTTAGAAGTGTTGCTTTCATGTTTTCAGCCATTTGAATGTGATCACGATGCGCACCACCAAGTGGTTCTTCAATGATTTCATCAATCAGCTCAAGCTCTTTTAAACGAGGAGCAATCAGACCCATCGCTTCTGCAGCTTGCGGTGCTTTATCTGAATCACGCCAAAGGATAGATGCACACCCTTCAGGAGAGATCACTGAGTAAGTCGAGTACTGAAGCATATTCACGTAATCGCCAACACCAATCGCCAATGCGCCACCAGAGCCGCCTTCACCAACAACGTTACAAATAACAGGCACTTTAAGGCCAGCCATCACTTTAAGGTTTTTTGCGATTGCTTCAGATTGACCACGTTCTTCTGCACCAACACCTGGGTATGCACCAGCCGTGTCAATGAACGTGATGATAGGCATTTTAAAACGCTCTGCCATTTCCATTAGACGAAGAGCTTTACGGTAACCTTCCGGTTTTGGCATGCCAAAGTTACGCTTAACCTTTTCTTTCGTTTCACGACCTTTTTGGTGGCCAATGATCATCACTGGACGCCCTTCTAGGCGAGCAATACCACCAACAATAGCTTTGTCATCAGCATAAGCACGATCACCAGCCAGTTCATCAAACTCCGTGAAAACGTGTTCAACGTAGTCTAATGTGTATGGACGAAGAGGGTGACGAGCAAGCTGCGCTGTTTCCCAAGCACCAAGATCGTTAAAGATTTTCTTTTTAAGCTCTAAGCTTTTTTTCTCTAGCTGTTCGATTTCTTTATCTAAATCAACGCCCGCTTCACCACCGTGGCGAGAAACATCACGTAACGCTTCGATTTTCGCTTCAAGTTCTGCAATTGGCTTTTCAAATTCTAGAAAGTTTAGGCTCATCTATGGATCCTTTTCACTCGATATTTGTATATCGAATTTTTAGTTAAATTCGAGTTCTACCTGGCTCTTACCAAGCAACTGTTTTAATTCGTCTAATAATGTATCACTTGGCGTCACTCGCCATTCTGTCCCCAAGGCGATCCGCGCTCGCGCATCACAACGTTGGTAGTATACATTCACAGGTACGCTACCTGCTCGGTGAGGCTCCAGTATTTTACTGAAACGCTCGAAAAACTGATCGTCTATCTGAGATTCATCAATCGAAACAGATACACCACGTGCGTATTTTTCACGTGCAGCGCCAAGATCCATGACCTCGCGCGCGGACATTTTAAGACCACCATTGAAATCATCAAAGCTGACCTGTCCAGAAATCACCAAAATTTTGTCTTTTTCGAGAAGTTCAGCATAACGATCAAGCGCATCAGAGAACAGCATGACTTCCATTCGTCCACTGCGATCATCCAACGTCATGATACCAATTCGGGTTCCACGCTTAGTTGTCATCACTCGAGCGGCAATAACTAAGCCTGCCACAGTAACTAATTGATCACGACGCGTTGGCGTGGCGTCTTTTAGTCGACAACTGGTGTACTTACCAAGTTCCTTGAGATACGCATTAATTGGGTGCCCGGTCAAATAAAGCCCTAATGTATCACGCTCACCTTCCAGCCAAACCTTTTCAGGCCATGGTGGCACCTTAGTGTACTTGTGCTCAACTTCTTCTGGCGCTTCAGTTAATACGCCAAAAAGATCGGACTGACCAAATGCTTCAGCTTGGTGATGTTGGCTTGCTGCTTTGACCGCATCATCCAGCGAAGCCATCAATGCTGCACGATGAGGACCAAGACGATCAAGCGCCCCTGCGTAAATTAATTTCTCAATGACTCGTTTATTCACTTTTTTCAGATCAATACGAGCACAGAAGTCGAATAAGTCTTTAAAGTGGCCATCTTTATTGCGCGCAACCAATATTGCTTCAATCGGGCCTTCACCAACCCCTTTGATTGCACCTATTCCATAAACAATCGCACCATCTTCATCGACGTTAAAGCGATACAAGCCCGCATTGATGTCTGGCGGTAACACCTTTAACTTCATTCGGAAACATTCGTCGACTAAGCCAACCACTTTTTCCGTGTTATCCATATCAGCGGTCATTACCGCCGCCATAAACTCTGCAGGGAAATGCGTTTTAAGCCAAAGTGTTTGGTAAGAAACTAAGGCGTAGGCTGCTGAGTGAGATTTGTTAAAACCATAACCGGCGAATTTTTCTACCAAGTCGAAGATTTTCATCGCCAACTCGCCATCAACACCATTCTTCACCGCGCCATCTTCAAATGTCGCACGCTGCTTAGCCATTTCTTCAGGTTTTTTCTTACCCATCGCACGTCGCAGCATGTCTGCACCACCAAGGGTATAACCAGACAGTACCTGTGCGATCTGCATGACCTGTTCCTGATAGAGAATAATGCCGTAGGTCGGATCAAGGATTTCCTTCAACGATTCATGTTGCCACTTTTCATCAGGGTATGAGATGGCTTCGCGACCATGTTTACGGTCGATAAAGTTATCTACCATGCCTGACTGCAATGGTCCTGGACGGAACAAGGCCACCAATGCGATGATATCTTCAAAACAGTCAGGCTGAAGGCGTTTGATCAGCTCTTTCATACCACGCGATTCAAGCTGGAATACTGCTGTGGTTTCAGAGTTCTGAAGCAAACGGAATGAAGTGTCGTCAGCCAAGTCGATCGATTCAATTCGAACTGGTTCTTTACCCTCTTTCTCTAAACGAGGGTTGATCAACCCTAACGCCCAATCGATGATGGTTAGAGTTCGTAGACCCAAAAAGTCAAACTTAACTAAGCCTGCGGTTTCTACGTCGTTTTTGTCAAACTGTGTTACGGGGAAATGGCCTTCAGCATCTGCATAAATCGGGGCAAAATCGGTAATGGTGGTTGGGGAAATCACAACCCCACCCGCGTGCTTACCAGCATTTCGCGTACACCCTTCCAAAATGCGGCACATATCGATAAGGTCTTTGACTTCCTCATCGTTATTATAAAGCTCAGGTAACGCTGGCTCGGCTTTGAATGCCTTTTCCAGTGTCATACCCGGATCTGGCGGCACCAGTTTAGAGATACGATCAACAAAACCAAATGGATGCCCTAATACGCGGCCCACATCTCGGATAACTGCCTTCGCAGCCATGGTACCAAAGGTGATGATCTGAGATACCGCATCGCGGCCGTACATTTCTGCTACGTGATCAATCACCTGATCACGTTTATCCATACAAAAATCGACGTCGAAATCGGGCATCGAAACACGTTCTGGGTTTAAGAAACGTTCGAAGAGCAAATCATATTCAAGCGGGTCAAGATCCGTGATTTTTAGCGCATATGCAACAAGGGAACCTGCACCAGAACCTCGACCAGGGCCTACAGGGATATCGTTATCTTTCGACCACTGGATGAACTCCATTACGATCAAAAAGTACCCCGGGAAACCCATGTTGTTGATCACTTCCAATTCAATTTTCAAGCGATCATCATACTCTGGTCGGCGCTTTGCGCGCTCTTCTGCATCAGGAAAAAGAAATTCCAAACGCTCTTCCAACCCTTCTTCCGATTTCTTTACTAAGAACTCGGTTTCTTCCATTCCTTCAGTAGGGAACGCCGGTAAGAAGTATTCACCTAAACGTACCGTCACATTACAGCGTTTAGCGATCTCAACACTGTTTTCTAATGCTTCTGGAATATCAGCAAACAGTTCGCACATTTCTTCTTCTGTACGAAGGTATTGTTGCGGACTGTATTTTTTAGGGCGACGAGGGTCTTCAAGTGTGTAACCATCATGAATCGCTACGCGGATTTCATGGGCGTCAAAAAGATCTTCTGAGATGAACACAACGTCGTTTGTTGCGACAACCGGAAGCTCAAACTGCTCCGCAAGCTCTAAAGCAAAATGAAGGTAGCTTTCTTCATCAGCTCGACCAGTACGGGTCAGCTCAAGATAAAAACGATCTGGGAAATGCGCTTGGTAAAAGGCTACGCAACTGTTAACAAGGGCCTGATTGCCTTTGAGTAAAGCTTTGCCGATCTCTCCATCTTTACCACCAGACAGTAAGATCAGGCCTTCTGCATGATTGATAAGCCACTCTTTATCAATTACAGGCTGGTGCTGTACATGACCACGAAGATAAGCCTCAGAAATCAGTAACGTTAGATTCTTATAACCGGTATTGTCTGCTGCCAGAACTGTAATCTTACTCAGCTCTTCACCAAATTCTGGTGACTGCATGGCAAAGTCGGCGCCGATGATTGGCTTGATACCACAACCATGAGCCGTACCATAAAACTTAACGAGACCACACAAGTTTGTGAAATCAGTCAGTGCTACCGCAGGCATCCCCATTTCAGCCACTTTCTTGACCAATGGAGGCACCTTAGACAGGCCGTCGACCATGGAAAAGTCACTATGAACTCGAAGGTGGATAAACTTAGGATCTGACATGAATAAAGTTCCGGAATATAACGCGTTGCGGAAAGTTAGGGGCTATTTTACGTGAATAGCCCGCAAATTGTTACTCTATACCAAGAGCTTTTTTTACTGGCTTAAAGCTTTTGCGATGTTCGGCGATCACACCATGTTGCTCTATCGCTTCAAAATGTGCTTTGGTCGGATAACCTTTATGTTTAGCAAAACCAAATTGTGGATGAACCTTATCCAGCGCTTCCATTTCTTGATCACGCACCACTTTGGCAATAATGGAGGCTGCGCTTATCTCTGCCACACGCAAATCACCTTTCACTACAGCCTGAGCATCCATTGCTAATTCAGGACAACGGTTACCATCAATTAAGGCTAAATCCGGCTGAACCGATAGTCCCGCAATCGCTCTTTGCATTGCTACCATAGTGGCTTGGAGAATATTCAACTCATCAATTTCAGTTGGAGAACAGCGCCCTACCGACCAAGCTAATGCTTTTTCTTTGATCTCAGGAAGAAGTGCTAAACGCTTTTTCTCCGACAATTTTTTAGAATCATTAAGCCCTTCTATTGGATTATTCGGGTCAAGAATAACGGCTGCAGTCACAACATCCCCGACCAAAGGCCCACGCCCGACTTCATCGACACCAGCGACCAAGTGGTAACCATGAGGATACTCAAAAGGTGGTAATTCTTTTTTATCTTTTGTCATAGTCATTATTTGCCTATCAGGGTTAACACGGCGCGTGCGGCTTGTTGATCGGCATCCTTTCGTATCCAGTGATGCATCTCGGTAAATTTTTCTATCATTGCACTGCCAGCGTCAGTATCTAGCAGGCGACTGATTTCTTCTGATAAATTCTCTGCTGTGCAATCTTCCAAGAGGAATTCTTTCACCAGTTCCTTATCCGCAAGAATGTTGGGTAGAGAGACGTATTGAGTCTTAACCAAGCGTTTGGCAATGAATGCGGTAAGCGCATTTACACGGTAGCCAACCACCATTGGACGTTTAATCAACATACATTCCAAAGCTACGGTTCCCGAAGCAAGCATAACGGCATCCGACGCGGTGATCACATTACGAGCAGTATCATCAACAAGTTTGAAGTCCAGCTCTGGTGCAAATTCCTGCCATGCAGCTTCAAATTGCTCACGGCGCTTCTGATTCACCAACGCCACAACAAATCCAAGCTCAGGGTATCGTTCGTGTAGTCGTTGACACGCTTCAATAAATGGCTGTGACAACATTTTTAATTCATTGCCACGGCTACCTGGTAAAACGGCAAGCCATTTTTTATCTTGAGCAAGGCCGAGTAACTCTCGAGCAGGAGCTTTCTCAGAAACCAACGGAATCGCATCAGCCAGCGTGTGACCAATAAATTCACATGGGACATTGAACTTATCGTAAAACGCTTTTTCGAACGGTAAAAACGCCAATACCAAGTTTGTTGCCGCTTCAATTTTATGGATTCGCTTCTGGCGCCACGCCCAAACGGAAGGACTGACGTAGTGAACCGTCTTGATGCCAGCGTTCTTTAAATCCAGCTCTAAGCGTAAATTGAAGTCTGGTGCATCGATTCCAATAAAAACATCTGGTGGATTTTCCGTAAAAAACTTAACCAATTCAGCTTTCACTTTGAGCAAACGGGGTAACCGACCAAGCACTTCAACCAAGCCCATCACCGCCAGCTCTTCCATATCAAACAAAGACTCGCACCCTTGAGCCATCATCTTTGGACCGCCAATACCAACAAACTCTGCATCGGGATATTGTGATTTTATTGCTTTGATGAAGCCTTCACCAAGTGTATCGCCAGACAGCTCTCCTGCGACAATACCAATACGTAGTGGTTTTTCCATAAGAGGTTCACTTCTGTCCTATGTTTTATGGATAAAGGTTCTCTCTATCCATAAAACACAAAAAGATCGCCACTGATAAAATGGCGATCTTTATCTATTCCATGCATTTTCGCCTTAACGAATAATGCCACGCTCACTGTTTTCAACGATATCAATAATGCGTTGCACTGACGACCACTCTTGGGCCATTTCTTTCAGAGTCGGCATCACTTCTTCTAACGTTTTACCAGAGCGATAAAGTTCTTTGTATGCTTTTTGCAGAGCACGCAATTCTGGTTTTTCAAAACCATTACGCTTTAGCCCTACCAAGTTTAAGCCAAACGGAGATGCGTGATTTCCTTGAGCTAAGACGTAAGCGGGAACATCTTGTACCACCGCAGAGCAGCCCCCGATGTAAGCATACGCACCAACTGTACAGAAAGGATGAATTGCAGACAATGCCATAACACCCGCATGATCATCCACGGTTACATGACCACCCAATATTGAGTTGTTACCAATGTGAGTATGGTTACCAACTACAACGTCATGGGCAATATGAGCATTCACACACAATAGGTTGTCATCACCAATCACCGTCGATGCTTTGTCTTGCACCGTACCACGGTGAATTTGAACAGCTTCACGGATCACATTGCGATCACCAATCACCACAGTCGTATCTTCACCACCATACTTTTTGTCTTGGTTCTCTTCACCAATCACTGCATGTGGGAAAATGCGGTTGTCTTTGCCTATTTTGGTGTGGCCTTTAATCACCACATGTGACATCACTTCAGTACCTTCACCAATTTCAACGTTAGAAGTGATGTAAGTAAATGGTCCAACGGTCACGTTAGCACCAATTTTTGCACCTTCTTCAACGACCGCTGCTGGGTGAATTTGAGCTGTTTCATGAATCATATTAAAACTCTCGACGAGCACATTTTAGTTCAGCAGAACAAACTACTTCACCATCTACTTTCGCCACGCCATTGAATGCAGCAATACCACGGCGCTCTTTTAGAAACTCAACTTCAATGACCAATTGGTCACCTGGAGTTACTGGCTTACGAAACTTCGCATTATCAACACTTGCAAAGTAGTAAAGCTCATTACCTTGAGGAGCACCAAAAGATTTAAACGCCAGTAGACCTGTAGCTTGAGCCATGGCTTCAAGAATAAGTACGCCAGGAAATACCGGAAGCTGAGGGAAATGACCTGTGAACTGAGGCTCATTTACAGAGACGTTTTTAATCGCAGTTAGGTATTTCTCTTCTTGAAAATCGGTAACGCGATCAATTAGCAAAAAAGGGTAGCGATGAGGAAGAAGTTCCTGAATTTCAGTGATATTCATCGTTTTCTTTTCAGTAGTCAAAGTCATATTCCTATTTAATACTTAATATTCTTTACTAGTTGGCAGGCATTATAGACGAAAAAGACTCGCCTTTCGCGAGCCTTTTTCAACAGAAACGGAATCAAGATTCACCTTTCTGCTCTAACTGCTTCTCAACAGCTTTCAGGCGTTTGTTCATCTCATCAATACGATGAACACGAGCAGCTGTTTTACGCCACTCTTTATTGGGCTGCAAAGGAATACCTGAAGAGTACATTCCTTTTTCTGAAATGCTACGCATCACCATTCCCATTCCGGTAATGGTTACTCCATCTGCAATTTCAATATGGCCGTTAATTACAGTAGCACCACCAATAATGCAATACTTACCAATCGTAGTACTGCCAGCGATTACTGTACCACCAGCTATCGCTGTACCATATCCGATGTGCACATTATGGGCGATCTGCAATTGGTTATCGAGGATAACATTGTCTTCAATCACCGTGTCATCTAACGCACCACGGTCAATGGTTGTGCTAGAGCCAATCTCAACTCGATTGCCAATTTTCACCGAGCCAAGCTGAGGAATTTTAATCCATTCGCCCTTCTCATTCGCATAACCAAAACCATCAGCACCAATCACCGTATTTGCCTGAACCAGACAGTCAGTGCCGATTTCAACATTGTGATAAACACTAACGTTAGACCACAACTTACTATTGCGACCAATCTTTGCGTTTTTGCCAACAAAACACCCAGCACCAATCACCGCATCGTCATCTAACGTAACACCCGATTCAATCACCGCATTTGCACCGATTGAGACGCGTTTCCCGATACTCACATCCTCTGCTATCACAGCAGAAGGTGCGATGCCAGATGCAGGTGTCGGCGTCGAATCTAAAGCTTGAGTTACTTTAGCAAAAGCAACGTATGGATCATCAACAACTAATACATTACCTGCACATAACGCTTTGTGTGCGTCTTTCACCATGACAACCGTTGCCTGACAATCAGCAAGGTGTTTAGCGTATTTCGGGTTAGACAAGAAGGTTACGTGACCTTCTTGAGCTTTATCCATCGGTGCAACCATAGTGACGCTAGCGTTCGCGTCACCATGTAATGCTCCCCCAGTAATTTGTGCCAATTCGGCTAAAGTCAGTACTGCCATAAACGAATTATTTTACTTGTTTAATTACTTTCTCTGAGATGTTGTATTCTGGTTTTGCAAACGCTACAGCCTGAATATCAACAACAACATCATAACCTTCTTTTTTCGCGACTTTAGAGACTGCGTCTTGAATCACTTTAAATAACTTTTGTTTCTCTTCAGCTTCACGACGCGCAGAAGCTTGTTGGAAAGCTTGAGCTTTTACTTTGTATTTGCTGTCTAAAGAGGCAATTTCAATACGTAGCTTTTCAACCTGATCTGAAGATAGTAGCTCGCCATCACGTTTTAGTTTCTCAAGCTTAGTTTTTGCTTGCGCTTGAATTGACTTCAACTCAGCTTCTTTGTCTTTAAACTCATTTCGCATTTTTTGAAGAACAACTTCACGTTGAGGAAGCGCCTGAAAAACCTGAGCTGTATTCACATAACCGATTTTTTGAGCAGCTTCAGCAGCATTGGCGAAGAAAGAAGACGTTAGAACTACAAGGCTTACACCAGCCGCTTTGATCATTTTATTCAAAATATTTTCCTCAGTTTTAGAAGGTTCTGCCGATGGTGAACGTGAAGAACTCTTCATCATCACCTTCATACATTTTAATAGGTTTAGCAATCGAGAAGACCAATGGCCCCATTGGTGACATCCATTGCAGAGCCGCACCATAAGAAGCACGGTAATTCGTTGGATCTGAGTAATCGTAATAGTACTTATCGTCCACACCATCACGATAAACAAACTCTGTATCCCAAACACTTGCTGCGTCAACAAAAAGGCTGGTACGAATCTGGTTGCGTACTTCATCCGAAGCAAATGGCGTAGGTACAATCAGCTCCAAACTTGCCAAAGCGATCGCGTTACCACCCACAGAGTCATCTGTCGCAGACACGCAGCCATTGTTACCACATGAGCCACTGTTGTCAGTGTAAACGGCACGTGGACCCGCACTGTTTGATCCAAAACCACGAAGCGTGGTAAAGCCACCTGCGTAGTAGTTTTCATAGAATGGGAATAAGTTGTCGCTACCGTCTGTCTGACCGTAACCATTACCATAACCCAAACGACCACGCATCAATACCGTGAACTCATGTTTGCGTGTTAATGGGACATACTGACGCACGTCGTATTGCACTTTAAAGTACTGGGCATCAGAGCTTGGTACTGTCATCTTCGCAAAAGCACGCTGATAGTTACCGTCGGTAGGGAAGTAACCTCGGTTCAAGTTGCTACGCGTCCAAGAGACGTTAACATCAAAGTCACTGGTAACAATTTCGTTTTGATCACCTTGACCAATACTTTGGGCAAACTGTTGCGCTTGATCGTAAGTCGGTACATTACCGATCTTGTTGTGTGTGTATCCCACACCAAATTCAAAACGGTTTAATTCATCGAATGGGAAGCCCCACGTTAAACTACCGCCGTAACTTTCGTTGGTATAGTCGATGATACCGGCTTCAGAGGCTTCAAACTCGTTATAGAAAACTTTCCCGCCTAAACTGACACCATCAAGGTTCCAATACGGGTCACGATAATCCAAACTGACGTTTTTCTGATAATCATTCATCATCGCATTGATACCAACGCGATTACCTGAGCCCATAAAGTTATCTTGTTGTAAACCGACCTGGAAACTCACACCTGACTCAGTACCATAACCGACACCGAAGTTAATACTGCCTGAGTTTGCTTCTTTAACGCTATAAACCAGATCGACCTGATCTTCACTGCCTGGAACTCGAACCGTTTGAACATCAACCGTTTCAAAGAAGCCTAAGCGATTTAATCGAGTTTTACCTGTATCTATCGCTTTAGAGTTCAACCAACTGCCTTCCATTTGGCGCATTTCGCGGCGCAGTACTTCATCTTTAGTTGAATTGTTGCCAACAAAACGAATATCACGTACATACATTCGTTTACCCGCGTCGATATTCACCACTAAAGAGACTTCTTGAGTTTCTTCATTAAATTCTGGAATGGTGTTGACTTGAGGGTATGCATAACCCGCTTCACCTAGTAAGCGTTTTGCACTCTCTTCCAATGATGTCACCGCAGAGCCATTGTAGGTATCACCAGGAAGAAACGGTACTAAGTTCTCAAACTCTTTGCGCTTACCGATCATATCACCACGGAACTTAACGTTCTTCACGGTATAAGGGTTACCTTCATTCAAACCAAGCGTGATGTAGACCCCTTTCTTGTCTGGGGAAATCGCAACTTGGGTCGATTCGACTTTGAATTTAAGATAGCCACGATCTTGGTAGTAGGATTTTAATGCTTCGATATCGGCAGCGAGTACTTGCTTTTGGTATTTATCATCAGCAAGGAAATTCCACCAAGCGATATCAACATTTAGGTTGAAGCGGCTTAATAGCTCTTCATCCGTAAATATTTCATTACCGATAAAGTTAATTTGTTGGATTTTCGCAGAGACACCTTCAGTAAAAACAAACTTAAGGTCAGAGCGATTTCGAGGAAGAGGTGTGATAACAGCTTTTACCGAAGCATTGTATTTACCAACGCTGTAGTAAAAGTCTTCCAATCCTTTCTCAATATTGGACAACGTTGTACGGTCAAGGGCTTCACCAACTCGAATACCTGATGCATCAAGATTTTGCTGTAGCTGCTCTTCTTTAATCGCTTTATTGCCAGAGAAAGAAATACTAGCGATGGTAGGACGTTCTTTAACCTGCACTAATAATGCATTGCCATCACGTAGAACCTTAACGTCCTCAAAGTTTCCTGAGGCGTAAAGCGCTTTAATGATGTCCGCAACGTCTTGACCATCGACTGTATCGCCAATACGCACAGGCATTTTTAGCAACGCCGCACCAAGTGCGACACGTTGTAATCCATCGATTTTAATATCCTGAACAACAAAGTTCTCGGCACCGTTCGCTGAGACACTCGTCGCTAGCAATGTCGCAAACAGAATTTTTTTCATCGCCATATTTGTTTTAGTTATTCCTTACTACAACCTTTGCTCTGTTACAAACGAGCAAAATCATTAAATATTGCCACAGCCATCAATGAGAAAATGATCGCACCACCAACGCGATACCCCATTTCCTGAATTTTTTCAGGAACAGGGCGTCTGATCACTGCCTCAATAGCAAAAAACAGTAAATGGCCACCATCAAGCATTGGCAAAGGTACGAGGTTAATAATGCCTAAATTGACACTAATTAATGCTAAAAAGCCTAAAAAGTAAACGAGGCCATATTCAGCTGTCGTACCAGCGCCTTTCGCAATGGAAATGGGACCACTTAAATTATTTAACCCAACATCACCGACAATCAGCTTCTTAAGCATGCTGACGGTTAAATCGATAATTTGACCAGTTTTATCTACTGCCTTACCGATAGATTCAAATACACCAAATTGCAGCTCAAATCGATAATTTTCCGGCCATTCTGCGACTTCAGGAGCGATACCAGCAAAACCGATCACTTTCCCTTGCGCAACATCTCGACTTGCCGGCGTCATGGATATTTCCAGAGTCTGAGCGTTACGCTCTACCATTATCGAGACTTGAGTGTCTGGGTTCTGTTGAATGACATCAACAACTTGTTGCCAATGACTGATTGATTCGCCATTAACCTCAATAATCTTATCGCCGGCCAACAGCCCAGCTTTTTCACCTGCGCCACCGGCTGAAATATTCGCAAGTGTCGTTTTAATTTCCGGAGTATAAGGCCTAAAGCCCAACGCTCCCATAGCAGACTCTTTTTCTGGGTCAAAGTTCCATGTTGTCAGATTTAATGCGAGGGTTTGCTCGACACCGATACCTTCTTCAGGCTTAACCGTCAAAGTAAGCTCTGGGTCACCGATATGAGAAATCAGCCCCATATTGACAGATTCCCAATCTGCGGTTTTGACGCCAGAAACAGCGGTTAGTTCCATCCCCTGCTCTAGACCAGCTTGCGCTGCAATGGAGTGCGGAGTCACCTGACCAACGACAGGTTTAATGGCAGGAACACCAATAAGAAAGACTAACCAATAAGCAAAAATCGCAAATAGGAAGTTAAAAGCAGGCCCAGCAGCAACAATAGAAGCTCGTTTCCATAATGGTTTGGTATCAAATGCGAAACGACGCATGTCGTCTGGCACATCATCAACACGCCCATCCAGCATCTTGACATAGCCACCTAACGGGATAATAGACACGCTATATTCTGTGCCATCTTTCCCAACTTTGCTCCAGATCGATTTACCAAAACCAATAGAGAATTTTTCTACTTTAACGCCACAACGGCGTGCAACCCAGAAATGACCGAACTCGTGCACCGCAACCAATATACCTAGTGCGATAATAAACGCGACGAAGTTCCACAATACTCCACTCATAACGAACACTCATTCACAGTTTCAGTTGCTAGCTTGCGAGCTATTCTATCGAGCTCCAATATGCTTTCCAAGTCATCACATTGCAATGATGTATTTAATCCACAAAGTCGGGACGTTACCACATCATTCACTCTCGCAATGTCAGTAAAACGTAGTCTTCGCTCTAAAAATGCCGCTACTGCCACTTCATTCGCCGCATTTAATGCCGTAGTTGCATGCTGGCCTTCGTAACAAGCATCTATGGCTAACTTAAGGCACGGATAACGATTGTAATCCGGCTCAAGAAAAGTCAGTTCACCAACTTTAGTAAAATCTAGCGGAGCAACTCCAGCGGAAACCCGTTCTGGATAAGAAAGTGTCAGTGCAATAGGCGTCGCCATATCAGGCTCCCCCATCTGTGCGAGTACTGAGCCATCTTTGTATTGCACCATAGAGTGAATAACAGATTGAGGGTGAATCAATACCTTCAGCTGATCTCGTGACGTATTGAATAACCACTTGGCCTCAATATACTCCAAACCTTTATTCATCATGGTAGCGGAATCGACAGAGATCTTAGGGCCCATAGACCAGTTAGGGTGAGCGATAGCTTGCTCAGGCGTAACACTGCTTAAAGAATGAATATCGCTATAACGGAAAGGACCACCAGAACCTGTTAACAGAATATGGGAAAGACCTTGCTTGGCTAAGTCACAACGACCTAAATTTGTTTGGATCGAATTTGGCAAACACTGGAAAATTGCATTGTGCTCACTGTCAACAGGTAATAGTTCAGCACCATATTGGGCAAC
Organism: Vibrio sp. TRT 21S02; assembly: GCF_050113675.1. Lineage (NCBI taxonomy): Bacteria > Pseudomonadati > Pseudomonadota > Gammaproteobacteria > Vibrionales > Vibrionaceae > Vibrio > Vibrio sp. TRT 21S02. The sequence goes on along the minus strand of NZ_JBNJOI010000013.1, from coordinate 67,148 downwards.
AGCATCAATAAAGAGCTGCCCAGTCATGACAAGAGCTTCTTTATTTGCCAATAACACTCGCTTACCAGCTTTGACTGCTGCCATCGTTGGTAACAAACCAGCAGCTCCAACAATGGCAGCCATTACAGTATCAACATCATCCATCGAGGCAACATCACACATTGCCTCAACGCCAGACATTACCTGTGTGGTTAGGTTAAGTTGAACGAGTTGTTGCTTCAGTGATTTTGCAGCATCTTCATCCGCCATGACGGCATATTTTGGTTTCCATTGCTCACAAAGCTGACGCATTTTTTCAACGTTCTTCCCTGCCACTAATGCAACGACAGAGAACTGTTCCGGATTCTGCGCCACGACTTTTAACGTGCTCGCACCAATTGAGCCAGTTGCACCTAGAATTGTTAACTTACGCATAACACGAAACCAATAGTAATTAAGAAGGCAAGCCTAACGCTTGCCTTCTTATGTATTAGAAGAAGAAATAAAGAAGAGCAAATACAGGGAAAGCCGCAGTCAAACTATCGATACGATCAAGAACACCACCATGACCCGGTATGATATTGCTGCTGTCTTTGATACCAGCCACGCGTTTAAACATGCTTTCGACTAAATCACCTAATACCGAAATAACAACCGTCACCAAGGTAATCATGACCATAACCGCAGGGCTACTAAACTCGATACCAAACCATTTTGCGGAAAACCAAGCCACGATAATGGCGGTAATGATTCCCCCAATTAACCCTTCGATAGTTTTATTTGGACTAACATGAGGAGCCATTTTTCGTTTACCTAATGTCTTCCCTGCGAAATAAGCCCCACTATCAGCAGCCCACACTATAAAGCACACAAAGAGAACAAGTTTGGCGCCATGATATGGATCGGAGTTTGCTGGTTCTGCTCTTAGTAGCACAACGCTCCAAAAGAAAGGTAAAAGAGTAAGAATACCAAACAAGTGACGCAATAAATTAGAATCCTGCCACATGGCACTGGATCTTGGGTAGGTGACGGCTAACGCACTGGCGGCTAACCACCAAACAAAACCGATCGCTAACATACTTAAATGTAGATGAGACGGATTATGTAAGCTTGCACTGTCAAAAGGGATAACAAAAAGGCTCCCCACACTGATCAAAACGGCGGGCACGAGTGCAGCAATACGAGATTTGTGTTCAACAAATTGAGTCCACTCCCAAAAACCCAATAAGGTTATGCCTGCGACAGCAAACATAAACCAATAGAGTGGCAACTCAAAAATCCCAAAGATAACGATTGGCGCAAGAATTAGTGCTGTTATTATTCTTTGTTTCAAGCAATTAGTCCTTTATTGATTTTCTATCAATGCCTTGATTTGTTCACCGGTACAACCAAATCGTCTTTCACGATTAACAAACCAAGTCACTGCTTCAATTAAGCTATCTTCATCAAACTCTGGCCAATAGATAGGCGTAAAGTACATTTCGGCATAAGCCATTTGCCAAAGCATGAAGTTACTGATTCGACATTCACCACTGGTTCGAATCATCAAATCAACTTCAGGTAAATCAGACATCGTTAGTTGTTGCGTAATCAACTCTTCAGAAATTTCATCAACTCGAATTTCACCTAGCTTGACCTTAGCCGCAATTTTTTGTGTTGCTTGAGTGATATCCCACTTACCGCCATAGTTTGCGGCGATGTTGATCACCATACCTGTGTTGTTTTCTGTTAATGCTTCTGCTTGAGCAATTTTGCTACGCAAACGTTCATTGAACCGATTAGTGTCACCTATTACTCGAAGGCGTAGGTTATTCTTATGCAGTTTTTTTACTTCGGTAGAAAGTACACTGATGAACAACTCCATCAGAACTCCCACTTCGTCTTCAGGTCGACGCCAGTTTTCACTACTAAAAGCGAATAGCGTCACCGCTTTGATCCCTAGCTTTGCTGCCGTAGAAATCGTTTTTCGAACCGCCGCAACTCCATTTTTATGACCAAACACACGAGGTTTACCCTGAGCTTTCGCCCAACGGCCATTTCCGTCCATGATAATTGCAATATGTTGAGGTAAAGAATCAGGAGAGAGTTGTGAGTTTTGCATAAAGAGAATAGTGAATATCAGCAGGTGACAAAGATTAGCATAAAAAAACGCAGTGCTGCGAGCACAGCGTTTTTTATATGAAGAGTATGAGCAGGAATTATACTTCCATTAGCTCTTTTTCTTTCGCAGCAAGGACTTCATCTACGTTTTTTACAGCTGCATCAGTAATTTTTTGGATTTCGTCTTGTGCTTTACGATCTTCATCTTCAGAGATTTCTTTATCTTTCAAAAGCGCTTTTAGATCATTATTTGCGTCACGACGAATATTACGGATAGCCACACGGCCACCTTCTGCTTCACCACGAACGATTTTAACTAAGTCTTTACGACGTTCTTCTGTTAGTGGTGGAAGTGGTACTCGAATCACAGTACCAGCAGACATTGGGTTCAGACCTAGATCTGACATCATGATCGCTTTTTCAACTTTTGGAGCAAGCTCTTTATCAAACACAGTGATCGCTAATGTACGAGCGTCTTCAGCCACAACGTTTGCAACCTGATTTAGCGGGGTTGGAGCACCGTAATACTCTACGCTGAGACCGGAAAGAAGGCTTGGGTGCGCACGTCCAGTGCGAACTTTAGAAAGGGTATTTTTCAGCGCTTCAACGCTTTTGTCCATACGCTCCTGAGCGTCTTGTTTGATTTCGTTAATCACAATATCACCTTAATGTGTAATTCTTTCTAAATGAAAGCCTAATAGGGTGTTTTGAAAAGGCAACACCATGACAATAAAAATATTGTCATGGTGTTATCTATTATTCAGCGTTGCTGATTAGCGTGCCTTCAGCTTCACCCATAACCACGCGACGTAGTGCACCTGGTTTGTTCATGTTGAATACACGGATTGGCATTTTATGGTCACGAGCCAGTGTAAATGCTGCCAAATCCATCACTTTCAGTTCTTTATCAAGAACTTCGTTGTAAGCAAGCTTATCATACAGCTCTGCGTCAGGGTTTGCCACCGGATCAGCAGTAAATACACCATCTACTTTTGTTGCTTTTAGAACTACGTCCGCTTCGATCTCGATACCACGTAGACAAGCAGCAGAGTCCGTTGTGAAAAATGGGTTACCCGTACCTGCTGAGAAAATCACTACACGACCTTGACGAAGTTCACGGATCGCATCTGCCCAATTGTAATCGTCACACACACCTTTTAGAGGAATTGCAGACATTACGCGAGCATTTACGTATGCACGGTGCAGAGCATCACGCATTGCCAAACCGTTCATCACTGTCGCAAGCATACCCATGTGATCACCCACTACGCGGTTCATGCCAGCTTCAGCCAGACCAGCACCACGGAAAAGGTTACCACCACCAATTACAACACCTACCTGAACACCCAGTTCAACCAGTTCTTTAACTTCTTGAGCCATACGATCCAAAATTGCAGGATCGATACCAAAACCTTCTTCACCTTGAAGTGCTTCACCACTCAGTTTTAATAGAATTCGTTGATACGCTGGTTTAGGGTTCGTAGTCATGGAGTTTACCTTCCAGAAAGAGTTTGTTGATTAACAGTCATGAATAAAGGCTCAAATTGTAATGCATAAGGCTGCATTCATTTTGAGAAAAAAGTAAATAACCCTTTATTCATCACGATTAGCCGCGATACTCATGAAAAGACCGTAGCCAAGGCCACGGTCTCATCAAAAACACTTCTCTAAGGATTAACCTTTTTGAGCTAGTGCAACTTCTTCAGCGAAGCTCATTTCTTCTTTCTTCTCGATACCTTCGCCAACTTCTAGACGAACGAATGCAGAAACAGAAGCGCCACGCTCTTTCAGGATTTCACCTACAGATTTCTTAGGTTCCATAACGAAAGGCTGACCAGTTAGAGAGATTTCGCCAGTGAACTTCTTCATGCGGCCAACAACCATCTTCTCTGCGATTTCAGCTGGCTTGCCTTCGTTCATTGCGATCTCAACTTGAACCGCTTTCTCTTTTTCTACTACATCAGCAGGTACGTCTTCTGGGTTAACGAACTCAGGACGAGAAGCAGCTACGTGCATAGCTACGTGCTTAAGTGTTTCAGCGTCACCTTCACCAGCAACAACTACACCGATTTTCTCACCGTGACGGTAAGAAGCGATTGCTGTACCTTCAACGTATTGAACACGACGGATGTTGATGTTTTCACCGATCTTAGCAACTAGAGCAACGCGAGTTTCTTCGAATTTCGCTTGTAGCTCTTCAGCTGTTGCTTTAGACGCTAGAGCGTCAGCTGCAACTTCTTCAGCAAATGCAGTGAAGTTAGCATCTTTAGCAACGAAGTCAGTTTGGCAGTTAACTTCAAGAAGAACAGCAACGCCGTTTTCTTCTTTAATGATGATTGCACCTTCAGCAGCTACGTTACCTGCTTTCTTAGCAGCTTTAGCAGCGCCTGATTTACGCATGTTTTCGATTGCTAGTTCGATGTCGCCGTTAGTTTCAACAAGCGCTTTCTTACATTCCATCATGCCTGCGCCAGTACGTTCGCGCAGTTCTTTAACTAGAGCAGCAGTTACAGCCATTCTCTATTCCTCAGTTGATTCTGGATTTGGTAAAAATCAGGGGCCTACGTTATCGGCCCCTGATGCTAACTATATCTTGGTCTATGTAACAAATTGATGTCATATAGACCAAGAATGACGCGGAGCCGCTATTATTCAGCTTCTACGAAACCGTCTTTTTCAGCAGCTACAGCAACGTCTTTGTTACGACCTTCTGTTACCGAAGCAGCAGCAGCGTTTAGGTAAAGCTGTACCGCACGGATTGCATCGTCGTTACCTGGGATGATGTAGTCAACGCCGTCTGGGTTAGAGTTAGTATCTACCACAGCGTAAACTGGGATACCTAGGTTGTTTGCTTCTTTAACTGCGATGTGCTCGTGATCAGCGTCGATTACGAATAGAGCGTCTGGTAGGCCGCCCATATCTTTGATACCACCAAGAGATTTCTCTAGCTTCTCCATTTCGCGAGTACGCATTAGAGCTTCTTTCTTAGTTAGTTTGTCGAAAGTACCGTCTTGAGCTTGAGCTTCAAGATCTTTCAGACGCTTGATTGACTGACGAACAGTTTTGTAGTTCGTTAGCATGCCGCCCAACCAGCGGTTGTTAACGTAGTACTGGTTGCTTGCGATAGCAGCTTCTTTAACAGCTTCAGATGCAGCGCGCTTAGTACCAACGAAAAGAACTTTACCTTTTTTCTCGCCAACTTTAGCAAGCTCAGCTAGAGCTTCGTTGAACATTGGTACAGTTTTTTCTAGGTTGATGATATGAACTTTGTTACGAGCACCAAAGATGAATGGTTTCATTTTTGGGTTCCAGTAACGAGTCTGGTGACCGAAGTGAACACCAGCTTTTAGCATATCGCGCATTGATACAGTTGCCATTTTATAATCCTCTATGGGGTTAGGCCTCCACATCCCCCATGATTCCGACTAGGCTTCTGCCCAGCACCCCGGAATATGTGTCGGAATGTGTGTGATTTAAAGATAATTGGTTAATGGAAGGTGCATCTACCTCGCCAAGTTTGAAGAGTATAGACCACGATTCCGGCGCGCTTTATACCATATTTCGGTGCTAATTGGCTAGAAAAAAATCCCGTTTACGATCAATCAACCCTAGATTCGAGGCATGCAGTAGCCTTTGTAAAAACAAGACCAATACACATTCTCATCTCTTCCTGTTAGAATGCGCGCAATTCGCGCAGAACTCGGCGCAACCTGTTAGTAGAGAAAACCAATGTCAATCAAGATCAAAACTGCTCAAGAAATCGAACGTATGCGTATTGCGGGCGCGTTGGCCGCTGAAATCCTAGAAATGATCGAACCACACATTAAAGAAGGTGTGACGACAGATGAACTAAACCAGCTCTGTCACGATTACGGGATTGAAAAAGGCGCATACTCAGCACCTCTTGATTACCATGGTTTCCCTAAATCAATCTGTACTTCTATCAACCACATTGTTTGCCATGGCATTCCAGCTTCTGAAGATGAAGTGGGCAGTAATGGTCAACCAAAACCAGCCGTATTAAAAAATGGCGACATCATCAATGTCGATATTACTGTGATCATTCCTAACGATGGCGATGCAGACCTAAGTGTACGCCCAGAAGGTTACCACGGTGATACTTCTAAAATGTTCTTCGTTGGCGATGTATCACCTGCTGACAAACGTCTTTGCATGGTGACTCAAGAAGCCCTTTATGTGGGCATGCGCAAAGTAAAACCGGGAGCAACCGTTGGTGATATTGGTACAGCTATTGAAAAATACATCAAAGACAACAACAAAAAGAACCCACGCAATAAGTTCTCAATTGTAAAAGATTTTTGTGGTCACGGTATTGGTAATGAGTTCCACGAGGAGCCACAAATTGTTCACTACAAAAACAACGATCGCCGTGTATTGAAGGAAGGCATGTGCTTTACCATCGAACCGATGATCAATGCAGGCAAATTTGGGGTGACTGTTGATGCTGAAGATGACTGGACAGTTTACACAGGCGACGGTAAGAAATCAGCGCAATACGAACACACAATTTTAGTGACCAGTAGTGGTTGTGAAGTGTTAACACTACGCAGTGATGACACCATTCCTCGCCACATGAACAACGCATAAATTTCAATATCCCTGCTTCGGCAGGGATATTTTTTTATCCGCCTGAATTTGCTAGAGTGGATTCCATTATATGGAATCATCTTGCATGGATCGCAGTATATGCCATACCAATCTCCCCTTACCTTCTCTGAGCAGCAGCTGGCCGTTGCTGAAATCAAAACTCAGCTTGATCAGTTTGCCCTTTATCAAAAACAAGAGTTCTTAAACCATCATCCAGTGACTGATTTGGTCTTAGGACGAGCTGAATACATCGATATGCTGCTCAATCGGCTATGGTGCCATTATGGGTTTGATGCCTTACCCAATATCAGCTTAGTGGCAGTGGGCGGATATGGACGCGGCGAGCTGCATCCACTTTCCGACATCGATATTCTTGTTGTCTCACGCAAACGCCTTCCCGAAGGACTTGCTGAGAAAGTCAGTGAGTTTATTACGCTACTATGGGATCTACGGCTTGAAATCGGCCATGCCGTTAGAACCGTTGAAGAGTGTGCCGATATTGGTCGCCAAGATCTAACCGTGGCAACCAACCTACAAGAGTCTCGTTTACTGTGCGGCTGCGAAGACACATTTCATCAACTACAGTTGGTGATCCACTCTGAATCATTTTGGCCAAGTGAAGTCTTCTATAAAGCCAAACTGGATGAACAAAAAGCACGTCACGCTCGCTATCACGACACTACCTATAATCTAGAGCCCGACATCAAATCGACCCCCGGAGGATTACGCGATATTCATACCTTAAGCTGGGTTGCTCGTCGTCACTTCGGCGCCACATCACTGTTCGAGATGAGCCGATATGGGTTTCTGACTGATGCGGAATACCGAGAACTGGTAGAGTGCCAAGACTTTCTTTGGCGGGTACGTTTTGCTTTGCATATCGAGCTAAGACGTTACGACAACCGCTTAACCTTTGCCCATCAAGCACAGGTGGCTGAACACCTTGGTTTTACCGGAGAAGGTAACCGTGGTGTTGAAATGATGATGAAGGAGTTCTATCGCACGCTACGTCGTGTGGCTGAGCTCAATAAAATGCTGCTCAAGATTTTTGATCAAGCAATCTTGAATAATGGTGTGGAATGTCAGATAGAGATCCTCAGTGATGACTTCCAGCGACGTGGTCATTTGATAGAAGCGCGTAAGCCTGCCCTGTTTCAAGCGCGCCCAGAAACCATTCTCGACATGTTTATTCATATTGCCAATGACTCAAGTATCGAAGGCGTTTCACCACCAACACTACGTCAATTAAGAACAGCTCGTAGACGATTGAATAAGTTCCTGCATACCATTCCAGCGGCAAGAGAGAAATTTATGACCTTATGCCGTCACCCGAATGCATTGCACAAAGCTTTTAGCCTAATGCACAAGCTTGGGGTGCTCTCTGCCTACTTACCCCAATGGAGCCAAATTGTTGGTCAAATGCAATTTGACCTGTTTCATGTTTATACCGTGGACGAACACAGTATTCGTTTACTCAAGCACATCAATATCTTTAGCTACGCCAAGAATTACGATAAACACCCTATTTGCTGCGAAGTCTATCCTAGAATTCAGAAAAAAGAACTCCTAATCCTCGCTGCAATTTTCCATGATATCGGTAAAGGACGTGGTGGCGATCACTCAGAAATTGGGGCTGAAGAGGCATACCAGTTTTGCATCGAACATGGCTTATCCAAGCCCGAAGCTAAACTGGTGACTTGGCTGGTGCGCAATCACTTATTGATGTCCGTCACTGCGCAGCGTCGTGATATTTACGATCCTGAAGTGATCACTGAATTTGCAAAACAGGTCCGTGATGAAGAGTACCTAGAATACTTAGTATGTCTAACCGTTGCAGATATTTGTGCTACCAATCCAGAGTTATGGAACAGTTGGAAGCGAACATTATTGGCCGAACTGTTTTATTCGACTCAGCGAGCACTGCGTCGCGGGTTGGAAAACCCTGTTGACGTCCGAGATCGCATCCGCCACAACCAACAGCTGGCTTCTGCCATACTAAGAAAAGAAGGCTTTACTGCTAGAGAAATTGAAGTGTTATGGCAACGCTTTAAAGCCGACTACTTCCTGCGCCACACTCATAAGCAAATCGCTTGGCACTGTAGTCACTTACTACGACATGATGCACCAGAAAAACCACTCATTTTAGTCAGCAAAAAAGCCACTCGTGGCGGCACTGAAGTCTTTGTTTATAGCAAAGATCAGCACGCATTATTTGCCACTGTGGTGGCAGAGCTCGACCGACGCAATTTTAACGTTCATGATGCGCAAGTCATGACAAGTAAAGACGGTTATGTCCTTGATACATTTATGGTATTGGATCAAAACAGCGAAGCGATCGAAGAAAGCCGCCATAAAGCTGTCATAAAGCACTTACTGCACGTTTTAGAAGATGGACGACCCACGAAGATCCGCACTCGCCGCGTACCAAGGAACTTACAACACTTTACCGTTAAAACTCGGGTTGATTTCCTTCCGACAAAAAGTAAAAAACGAACCTTACTCGAATTTGTGGCTCTCGATACTCCAGGGTTACTAGCCACAGTTGGAGCAACATTTGCGGATCTGGGTATCAGTCTTCATGCGGCTAAAATCACCACCATTGGAGAACGCGCTGAAGATTTATTTATCATCACCAGTGCTGAAGGTGGAAAACTGTCTGATGAAGAACAAACTCTGTTAAGACAGCAACTTATCGACAATGTCGCTGAGTTAGCTCCCAACTAGCGCGATCTCGTCCACAAGTTAGCTAACTGTTCGAATAATCGACTATCTGACACAAAAATAGGCTGCTACATTAGTTATGTTAATAACATCAAACTAACAGAGGTAGCCTATGTTTCCACACCTCACTGGTTTAGGCATTCATGAACCTAAACAGATTGAGCGCTATTCACTTCGTCAAGAAGCGCATAAGGATGTTTTAAAAATCTATTTTCGTAAACAAAAGGGAGAACTGTTTGCGAAAAGCGTGAAGTTTAAATACCCAAGGCAAGTTAAAAATGTGCTGGTAGATAGTGGTAGCCATCAGTATAAAGAGGTGACCGAAATCAATCGCAACCTAACCTTAGTGATTGATGAGCTAAATAAAATTACCAAACCAGAAAAATTGGCCGAAGTCGATGTAAAACAAAAGATCTTGACCGACTTACGCCACTTAGAAAAAGTGGTTTCGAGTAAAATTGCTGAAATAGAAGCAGATCTCGATAAATTAAAATAGACATGAAATGAAAAAGGGTTGTCACTATGACAACCCTTTAAACTATTCACTCACCAGCTAACATCAATGTACCATCTTATGCTAACCAACCAGCATAAAGTCCAACAAGGTACAGTGCTACGCCCGCCATGATACCTGCTACAATATCGTCCAGCATGATACCTAAGCCGCCATGAACACGCTTATCTAACCAGCCAATAGGCCATGGCTTCACCATATCGAAAAAACGGAATAGCACGAAACCGGTCACCAACCACTTCCAATCCGTTGCAGAAAGCTGGAACAGCGGAACCACCAGCATGGTGATCCAAAAACCGGCAAATTCATCCCATACGATAGAGCCATGATCATGTACCCCCATATCATCAGAGGTGATCTGACAGATCTTCACCCCGATAAGGCATGAGATCAAAACGGCAGCTAGATACAAAGGTAGTGGCAGTTGCACCAACAACAAATAAAACGGAATCGCCGCTAAGGTTCCCATCGTTCCCGGGATCACTGGCGATAAACCACTACCAAACCCGGTAGCCAATAAATGCCATGGGTTTTTCAATGAAATAAGAGAAAGAGGATTGGTCATAAACCCACCTTAAAATGATCATACCCGCTTAACTGCCAATCTAACGCTAAGCTATTTTGATGAAGTTCTATATCGCTACCATGGCATGTTTGGCCAATGCAAGACACCTTCACAGCATGAGTGGAGATAACCTGCTCAAACTCCTCACGTTTGCTATCTGGCACGGTAAAGCACAGTTCGTACTCTTCACCGCTGGTCAATGCATAGCGTTGAGCCCCTTCTCTGCTACCAATAAACTCACACAGCTCTTGAGAAAACGGCAGTGTATCGATATCCACCCGTGCGCCCAAGCCTGAGCGACGCAAAATATGTTGCAGATCGGAAATCAAGCCATCTGAGATGTCAATCGCTGCGCTAGCAATGCCACGTAAGGCTTCCCCCAATGCAATTTGAGGAGTAGAAAGGTAGTGCCGCCTCATAAGTTGCTGTGCAAAAGGACGAGTCGATAAAGACGGGTCTAAAATAACATCTAAGCCAGCTTTGCTATCACCAAGATCACCCGTAACGTAAATTCTGTCACCCACTTGCGCATTATCTCGACGCAATGACTGACCGCTAGGAATGAGGCCTTGAACTGTTAGTGTCAGACTTAATGGCCCTTTGGTGGTGTCACCACCAATTAACTGGATATTAAATTGATCAGCCAATGCAAAAAATGAATCACAAAAAGGCTTAAGCCATGCTTCATCGACTTCTGGCATGGTTAGTGCGAAAGAAACCCATGCAGGCGTGGCTCCCATTGCCGCTAAGTCACTAATATTCGACGCCAGAGCTTTATGGGCAACCATTGCAGGATCAGCATCAGCGAGGAAATGAGTTCCTGCAACCAATGTATCTGTGCTAATCGCGACATGTTGGCCTTGCGCAACAGACACGATCGCACAATCATCTCCTGCCGCTAAAATGACATCAGCGCGATTTGGTTGCCGAGCAACAAAATACTTCTCGATCAAATTAAATTCACCAGCCAACTTATTACCTACCTTGGTCAGAGTAACGAACAAAAAAGGCCAGCATTAGCTGACCTTTTATTCGCTGAATCGCGATTATTTCTTACGAACGTGTGGTGCGGCTTTGTCCAGCACACCATTAACGAACTTATGGCTATCTTCTGCTGCAAACACTTTTGCTAGCTCGATAGCTTCGTTAATTACCACTTTGTATGGTACGTCTTCACGACGAGTCATTTCATACATAGCAAGACGAAGTAGTGCCAGTTCCATCATATCCAGATCTTGCATTGGACGAGATGTGTAAGGGCGGATCTTGCAATCTAACTCTGTGTGACTTAGCACAACACCTGTTAATAGGTCACGGAAGTATGCAACGTCTGTGTCAGGAGCTGACAAAGCAGGCTCTGATGCATGATGCTCTTCTTCATCATACTTACCACCAGATAAGAACTGCTCTTCAATTGTGGCAACATTTTCTTTAGTAATTTGCCATGAGTAGATTGCTTGTAAAGCAAATCGACGTGCATTACGACGTGCGGCTGGTTTCACACTGGCCCCCATTAGGAATCGATTTCTGAAAGAACGTTAATCATCTCAAGCGCGCTCAGTGCAGCCTCTGCACCTTTATTACCAGCCTTGGTTCCTGCGCGCTCGATAGCTTGATCAATAGTATCAACGGTCAATACGCCAAATGCGACTGGAAGACTGTATTCCAGAGACACTTGCGCCAAACCTTTATTACATTCACTGCAAACATAGTCGAAGTGTGGTGTACCGCCACGAATAACTGTGCCAAGAGATACGATCGCATCGTATTTACCTGTTTTTGCAACACGCTGAGCAACCAATGGTAGCTCGACTGCACCAGGACAACGAACAACGGTAATATTCTCTTCACTAACTTGGCCGTGACGTTTTAGTGTATCGATCGCACCAGATAGCAAACTTTCGTTAATAAAACTGTTGAAACGAGAAATAACGATAGCAATTTTTGCATTTGGCGCAGGGAAGCCGCCCTCGATCACTTTCATAAGCCTTCCTTTAACTATATTCATCAAGTGAGAATCGCCGGATTCTAGCACAGTTTTGTGAGCAATATCTAATGATATTTGCCGCGGCTTGATGCTAAAAATGGATTTTTCGAGCGAGAATAAGTCGGCTTAAAAAGCAAAAACGGAGCCGTTTAAGGCTCCGTTTACTGAATAGCATTTAAGCGATATTAATAGTGCCAAGGGAAACGACTGAAATCTTGATCGCGCTTCTCTAAAAAGGCATCTCGTCCTTCTTGCGCTTCTTCAGTACCGTAAGCCAAGCGAGTTGCTTCTCCTGCGAATAGTTGCTGCCCTACTAACCCGTCGTCTGGCAAGTTAAAACCATATTTGAGCATACGCATCGCAGTCGGTGACTTACTGTTGATCTCTTTCGCCCAGCGCAACGCCTCTTGCTCTAGTTCAAAGTGATCGACCACCTTGTTAACCATGCCCATTTCATAAGCTTCTTGCGCACTGTAATCAAAACCACAGAAGAAAATCTCACGAGCTCGTTTCTGACCAATCATTTTTGCTAGATAAGCAGAACCATAACCAGAATCAAATGAAGCCACATCGGGATCGGTTTGTTTAAACACCGCATGCTCTTTAGAAGCAAGGGTCAAATCACAAACAACATGCAAACTATGACCACCACCGACGGCCCATCCAGGTACAACCGCAATCACAACCTTTGGCATAAAACGGATCATACGTTGCACTTCAAGGATATGAAGACGCCCCATTCGAGCAACGTCAGCTTTACCAGCTTCTTCACCTTCGTATTTATAACCATCTTTACCACGAATGCGTTGGTCACCACCTGATGAGAAAGACCACTGTCCCTTTTTCGATGGTCCGTTGCCCGTTAACAATACACAACCAACATCTGACCATTGACGCGCATGATCCAGTGCCGTAAATAATTCATCCACCGTTTTGGGGCGAAATGCATTCAAACAATCCGGGCGGTTAATTGCAATTCGGACGGTTCCCTGATCTTTAGCACGGTGATAAGTGATGTCTTCAAAATCGAAACCTTCGACGGCGTCCCACAATTGCGGATCAAAAATCGTTTTGTCTTGCATACAATACGAGCTCCATTGGATTGTCTGATACTTCGATTAACCACAGTCAACAATAGACACGTTTATGGCCAATCATAAAAGGCATATTCTAGTGAAAAAAGTACGGGCTGCTAGGAATTTTCGTCTGCAATCTGTAGCAAACTTAAGCCAAGTCAAAAACAACACGCGATAGTAAACAATAAGCATAAAAAAACGTGAATGGCTTTCCTCATTCACGTTCTTACATTTTTCACGATGGTGAGCAGTTACTCACATACGTACTCGACCACATTAAGGCCAAAACCACCCAAAGCATGGTAACGCTTATTCGTCGATGACAATAAACGCATATCGTGTACACCAAGGTCTGCTAGAATTTGTGAACCGACCCCAACACGACGTGATGTACCTTGCTTCTTCGCTAACGTTGGCGCTTCATCTTTATCTTGTGCTTCGAACATCTTCACACGATGAATCAATAGATCGGTTGACTCTTCATTGCCAAGAATCACTAATACACCACCCTCAGAGCCAATGCGTTTCATCGCTTTTTCGAGTGTCCAACTACGTTCTGCATTACGGTCACTACGCAATAAATCAGTGAATGTATCTTGTAAGTGAACGCGCACTAACGGTGCGGTATCCTTTAGATCGCCTTTCTGAAGCGCATAATGGACTTGATTATCGATGGTGTCACGGTACGTCACCAAATTAAACTCACCAAACTCAGTTGGTAGCTTGCATTCAGCAACACGCTCAATGGTGGTTTCCGTGTTGTTACGATATTCGATCAGATCCGCAATGGTACCCAGTTTCAGTCCATGCTTTTCGGCAAAGATTTCGAGGTCTGGACGACGAGCCATAGTGCCATCATCATTTAGGATTTCGACAATAACACCGGATGGTTCAAGGCCAGCTAAACGAGCTAAATCACAACCAGCTTCGGTATGACCCGCACGTGTTAATACCCCGCCTTCTTGCGCCGCAAGAGGGAAAATATGGCCAGGCTGAACTAAGTCAGCTGCTTTAGCATCTTTTGCCACTGCTGCCTGAACCGTGCGAGAGCGATCCGCTGCCGAGATACCGGTTGTTACACCTTCAGCAGCTTCAATAGAAACCGTAAAGTTTGTCGTATACTGCGCATTATTGTCTTGTACCATCGGCGGCAAACCCAAACGCTCACAACGTTCTTTTGTCATGGTCAAACAAATCAAACCGCGGCCATGAGTTGCCATGAAATTAATGGCTTCTGGGGTAATATGCTCTGCGGCCATGATCAGATCGCCTTCATTTTCACGATCTTCATCATCCATAAGGATAACCATTTTGCCTAAGCGGATATCTTCAATAATTTCTTGTGGCGTACTAATTGGCATGCTGTAGTTCCTATGATTTTAGCTGCTAATTGCAAGGTAACTGGGTTTGCTTAGGCAAAACCATTTTGTTGTAAGAATTCCATTGTGATCTTAGATTCAGGCTGTGTCGATGCTTGATTTGCAGTCAGTAAGCGCTCCATATATCGCGCCAGCACATCCACTTCCAAATTGACTTTGCACCCAACATGGAAACTGTCAATGGTGGTTTCCGAAGAGGTGTGAGGCACTATGGTCAATTTAAATGCATCTTTACGTAGTGCGTTTACCGTCAAGCTAATACCATCAACCGTGATTGAGCCTTTTTCAGCAATGTACTTAGTCAGCTCTTCAGGCATTGAAACCCAAAACTCGATTGCACGACCTACTTGCTGGCGCTCGACAATTTCACCGACACCATCAACGTGCCCAGAAACAATATGCCCACCAAAACGTGTGGTGGGTAACATTGCTTTTTCTAGGTTCACTTTGTCACCAACCTGATAGTGGGTAAAACCAGTTTTATTTAAGGTTTCAAGTGATAGATCAGCGCTGTAACTGTGGCTGTTAAACTCAATAACTGTCAGGCATACACCATTGGTTGCAATACTGTCACCCAAGTTAACGTCAGACATATCCAGCCTACCCGCTTCCACGGTTACGGTAATATCTTCTCCTTTCGGAGTGATTGCAGTCAGCGTACCAACTGCTTCTACAATTCCAGTAAACATTTAATTTTCTTTCTTCGTTGGTTTGGCAATGATGCGAATATCTTGGCCTATCTGGCGAACATCGAGCAACGTGAGATCTAATACTTCATTCATGGCCTGTAAGCCGAATGCGCCAAATAACCCACGACCATCACTCCCCATGAGTTTAGGGGCTTGGTATAACACAATTTCATCGACTAAATTGGCTTTAAGCAAGCTACTCGCTAACGTGGCTCCAGCTTCGACCCAAATATGGTTGATATTATGTTGCTGTGCCAGCGTAAACATCGCCTTTTCTAAATCAATACTGCCGTCTTCATCAATGGTGCAAGGTATCTCACCATACTCGCTTAGCACCAGTTGAGTCCCTTCAGCTTGATGAAATTTTAGCTCTGGATACGTTGATAGTTGATTAGTTCTATCGAGAATGATGCGAGTTGGCTGACGTAGTTGCGCTTGAGGAATTTGTTGTTGAATCGATGGAGGTAGGTCATCCCAACGCACATTGAGTGAAGCATTGTCTTCGATGACGGTCTTGCTGGTTGATAAGATTGAACCAGCTTGAGCACGAAAGGCCTGTACATCTTGGCGCGCATGGGAAGAGGTGATCCACTTGCTTTGACCATTTGATAGTGCTGTCTGTCCATCGAGGCTTGCTGCCATCTTGAGCTGAACGTAAGGCATGCCCGTTTTCATTCGTTTAATGAAAGCAGGGTTTAAGGCTTCAGCATCCGGCTCTAGCAATCCAACTGCGACATCAATACCCGCATCACGAAGCATCTGAATACCTCGCCCTGCAACTTGTGGGTTAGGGTCTTGCATGGCACAAATGACTTTCGCAACCTTCGCCTTAATCAACCCTTCTGCGCATGGCGGCGTTCTTCCGTAATGAGAACACGGTTCAAGTGTGACATAGGCTGTCGCACCTTCTGCTTTCTCTCCGGCCATGCGTAATGCATGAACTTCTGCATGGGGTTCACCAGCACGATAGTGAAATCCTTCACCGATGATGGCTCCGTTTTTCACTAACACACACCCTACATTGGGGTTAGGGGCAGTTGTGTAGATGCCGCCTTTAGCGAGTGAAATAGCACGCGACATCATTTGGTGATCAAACTTGCTGAATGTTGTCATCATCAATCCAGCTTAATCTTCCAGCTTAGCGATCTCTTCGCCAAACTCACGAATATCTTCGAAGCTACGGTATACAGAGGCAAATCGAATATAGGCGACTTTATCGAGCTCTTTAAGCTGATCCATCACTAAATTACCAATCATTTCACTTGGTACTTCTCGCTCACCAGTAGCTCGGAGTTGAGACTTAATCAGGCTGATCGACACATCCACTGCATCGGCGCTAACCGGACGCTTTTCTAATGCGCGCTGAAGACCACCGACCATTTTGTCTTCGTTGAATGGTTCGCGGTTGCCGTTAGATTTAATGACGCGAGGCATCACAAGTTCAGCGGTTTCAAAAGTGGTAAATCGTTCGCTGCATGCCAGACATTGCCGGCGGCGGCGTACCTGATGACCATCGGCCACCAAGCGAGAATCGATCACTTTAGTGTCGTTCTCAGAACAAAAAGGACAATGCATATCACCTCCATCTCACGTAGCCGCTAGTGTAACGGAATTACCTACGCTAAGAAACGCAAAAGGAGGCATTAAGCCCCCTTTCAAACTAAGTTTCGCAAGTTTTGTTAACTACGCGGCAAGTAATTTGCCTTACCTACCCATTTGTAGCTGGTCAGCTCTTCCAAGCCCATTGGACCACGAGCATGAAGTTTCTGAGTAGATACAGCCACTTCCGCACCAAGACCAAACTGCGCACCATCAGTGAAACGCGTCGAAGCATTCACATAGACCGCCGCAGAACCAACGGAGTTAATAAACACTTCTGAGTTTTCTAGGCTGTTAGTCATAATAGCATCTGAGTGACTGGCGTTATGAACACGCATGTGATCAACGGCTTCATGAACGTCAGCAATCACTTTAACGCCTAGCGTGTAGCTTAGCCATTCGGTATCAAAGTCACCTTCACCAGCATCACGTAGTTCTTTTGCATTGTTAAGCAGTGCTTTCGCTTTTGGCTCAGCAACCAGCGCAACCTTATCCGCCAAACGTTCTGCTAGCATAGGTAAGAACTCCGCCGCTACTTTTTCGTGAACCAAGAGCGTATCTAATGAGTTACATGCCGACGGACGTTGTACTTTTGAGTTTTCAACCACGTCCAATGACTTTTCTAGGTTAGCACTTTCATCAACGAAGATATGGCTGATACCAAAGCCACCAATGATCACAGGAATCGTACTGTTTTCTTTACACATTTTGTGCAGGCCAGCACCACCACGTGGAATGATCATATCCACGTACTCATCCAACTTCAGTAGCTGAGAAACCAGTTCACGATCTGGCTTTTCGATGTACTGAACTGATGCCGCAGGCAACGCTGCTTTCGCCAGCGCAGACTGAATCACTTTAACCAGTTCCATGTTAGAGAAAAATGTCTCTTTACCACCACGTAGGATGCTTGCGTTACCTGTTTTTAGACACAGAGCAGCGATATCGATTGTTACGTTAGGGCGAGCTTCATAAATCACACCAACCACACCAAGTGGTACACGGCGGCGTGACAACGACATACCGTTTTCAAGCACTTTACTGTCTAGTTCACTACCTACAGGATCATTTAGACTAATCACATTACGTACGTCGTTAGCAATCCCTGTAAGACGCTCTGGGTTCAGCAATAAACGATCTAGCAGCGCTTCTGTTAGGCCTGCATTACGACCTTGTTCGATATCTTTCGCATTTGCCGCTAAAATCGCATCAGCATTGGCTTCAAGTTCATCAGCAATAATTGCCAAGGCTTGGTTTTTTTGCGCTGTTGATGCTGTTGCCAGTTGGAAAGCCGCCTCTTTGGCAGCGATACCCATAGAAATCAATTCCACTTTTCTTTCCTTATTCCTGAATTACGACCATATCGTCACGGTGCAATACTTCATTGCCGTAGTCGTAACCTAAAATTCCAATTATATCTTTACTGTGTTTGCCGACAATTTTTGCCATGTCTTGGCTCGAGTAACTGGCGATACCACGTGCAATCAACTTGCCTTGTGTGTCGGTCACGCGCACAACGTCGCCGCGAGCAAACTCTCCGCTCACTTTGGTGAGGCCTTTCGCAAGTAGGCTACTACCCTTACCCACCACAGCGTTGACTGCGCCATCATCAATCACAATGTCACCTGAAGCGGCTGGCCCTGCTAGAATCCAACGCTTGCGGTTTTCTAATGCTTCTTCACACGGTAAGAAACGCGTTCCCTGAGGGGTATCACCAAGTGAATCAAACACTACATTTGGTGCGCTACCCGCTGCAATGATGACTTCAATGCCCGCTCGGCGAGCAATATCTGCCGCTTGTAGCTTAGTTGCCATACCACCCGTACCTAGCGTGGTACCACTACCACCTGCAATTTTGCGCAGGGTATCATCAATGGTCTTAACTTCTTTAATCAGCTCGGCATTTGGGTTTTTGCGCGGGTCAGCAGTAAATAAACCTTTTTGGTCAGTCAGCAGTAGTAGCTTATCTGCACCACATAAAATACCGACTAAAGCAGATAAATTATCATTATCGCCGACTTTAATTTCGCTGGTCGCTACCGCGTCATTTTCATTCACCACTGGAATAATGTCGTTTTCAACCAGAGCATTGATGGTATCGCGCGCATTAAGGAAACGCTCACGGTCATCCAAATCAGCACGTGTTAGCAACATTTGACCAATTTTGATGCCATAAATAGCAAAGAGTGACTCCCATGTTTGAATCAACTGGCTCTGACCAACTGCAGCAAGTAATTGCTTACTCGCCATCGAATTGGGGAGTGCAGGGTAGCCTAAGTGCTCTCTGCCTGCAGCTATTGCACCAGAGGAAACCATGACCACTGCATGGCCAAGTTTCTTTAGTTCCGCACATTGACGCGCCAGCTCAACCATGTGAGCACGGTCCAGCGCCAAGGTTCCACCAGTAAGCACACTGGTTCCCAGTTTTACAACCACCGTTTGTGGTTGTTGAGCTTTTCCGTTGTGTTGATTCATTGTCATGATGTCTAAAAAATGAATTTACGTGTAAGAGCTGATGTTTTAGCAATCAAACGAATAATGCACAAGTAGAAAAGGTGCTCAAAAGCACCTTTTTATCGTTGGAAGGGAATTAATGGGGAATATCAGACAAATTCCGCTGACTCTGCATGTAAATTAACGTCTAAAGAAAATTTTTCTTGCAAAGTATCAACCAGCTTTTGATGAAATACTTCTTGAGTTCGATTTATTTCTGGTACGATTTTCGCTGGAACCTTTAGATCTTGCCAATTTCCAGAGACATCGTATTGTCCCGTGTAATATTTTGCAGCGAACCCCTCATCCGTTTTGACCAATTCTAGCCACCAGCCCCAGAACTCTCGTTCTTCAGGTGACTTCTTGTCGTCAACACAAACCGACAAACAATCGAACAAATATTGCTCCTCGTTACATTGCCCTTCTCTAAGATAAGGACCAATGGCTTTTAACGTCGTCAGCAAGCGGTAATGAGTAGGTTTTGCCGTCATCTCAGACATATTGACTCTCCATATTCAATGTTAAGAATGACTATTATTTTTATTTATCAGCGGGTTATTAACTAACCTCTAATATCACTCTTAACTAAATTAGGAGATTTGTCATCTCAATAACTCATCCTCTAACCATTTTATGGCTAAATCGAGGGATTGCTCATATCCTTGAGTAATTGTTTTTGCACTTATTTTCTTCGCCTTGCCGTATTCACTAAAAAGTGCTACTAGCTGATTATCCGATGGTGGCGAAATCATATCGCCTTCCAAACTCAGCGCTAAAATTGGCACTTTTGTCTTGCGACTGGTTAAAAAGCCTTGCACCTTAAGCGACCACGCCATCATTTGTGACGCTAAGCTATTTATATCGACAGCAGTTTTCCCTAAGCGAGAGGCCAATACATCCAAGTACATTTTAGGCATTTTTTTCAGTTTTTCTGGTGAAGAAAGAACATCATGAATGGGCGCCCCCAATGTCACACACGCTTTGATTTTTTCTTGCTCAACAAACGATAACCGCACCATCGCATTGCCACCAAAGCGGAAACCAATCAGGCCGACACGGAAATGGTCAACCCATGGCAATTGCGGTAAATAATCTAAGACGGCTTGATGTAGGCACGATGAATTCTCACTCAAAGACCAGTGATTGCTGTGACCAATCGACGGCATATCCACGGTTAACATTGCAATATCACGTTCAGCTAAGTGATCGCGAAACAATCGCCACATGTCAGTTTGCAAGCTATCTAATCCGGCACTGACGATCACCACAGGTTGAGGTTTGTCTGTTTTGGAAAGGTGTAAGTTAGCTATGATCCGCTTATTTTTATAAGGCACTTCAATTTGCTTGATAATAAAGCGACTTTTCTTCGCTGCTTCATTGTAGGCACTGTTCGCCAGCACCTGTGCTTGTAATGCAAGGTTGTCATTTTTTAAGTGAGGGTAACCAGCAATACTAAAACAGAGCGATGCACTAAACAGCTCATCAGCCGCTTGATCACCATCGAGATCATTCGCTCGCTTTTGATGCTGCATGCCTAATTTGGTCCATTCATAAGCCCAGTTGCCACTGCGATAGCCCATCACAGTGTCTAGCCACTGGTCTTCTGTACGCGAACCATCTGAAGAAGCAATACGTGACAGCACACTCTCTTGTTCAATCGGCTCAATTCCCTGCCATACCCACTGCAAACGCCTTAAGTTTCGATACCAACGATAGCCTTCTGACTGACGCTTTTGCTCTAACGTCTCCAAACTGGTTGGCATATATCGAGTTAAAGCGGAGGTCTCTTTTGCTTGCTTGTGCTTCACAAAGAGAGTTTCAGAGAGGTTTTTACTTACTTCTTCAGACATGAATACGCCCAATTGGAGAACTTACTCTACATAGTAATAAAAAAAATGACCCGTGAAAGGGTCATTTTCAATAATCTGCTTAATGATTATTTTTGTTTACGATTAATCGGCTCGATGTACTGGATTGCCATGTCCCATGGTTGCTCAATCCAAGTTTCTTGAGCAATGTCGACAACGTAGTCATCCAGCAACTCAGCACCAGAAGGTTTTGCACATACCGCAATCAGTTTCGCTTTAGGATATAAATCACGAAGTTTACGTGCTGTATCACCGCTATCTACAAGATCTTCAACAATCAAGTAACCTTCACCATCTCCTTCAGGCGCCTTCAGCACGCTCATGTCACGTTGGTGATCATGGTCGTAGCTTGAAATACAGATAGTATCGACGTAGCGAATACCCAGTTCACGAGCCAAAATAGCACCAGGAACTAAGCCACCACGGCTTACTGCCCAAATGCCTTTCCACTGTTCGGCTGGCATTTGCTTCGCAGCGAGTTCACGACAAAAAGAGTGCATCTGATCCCAGGTAATGATGAATTTCTTACTCATTGCAATAACCTAATTTATAAAAATGAAAACTTGTAGACGCTTTTATAATGGCCCCTACAAGTCTTTTGAATTCTTAAGCGACAATATATTTGATGATAAAGATAGCAGACATCACCCATACACTCATGGAAACCTCTCGCCCTTTACCACTGAACAACTTGATTGCGGCATAAGCAATAAAGCCTAGCGAAATACCTTCTGCGATAGAAAACGTCAGAGGCATCAACAAACAAGTAACCACAACAGGTGCAGCTTCCGTTAGGTCACGCCAATCGATACTAACTAAGCCAGAAAGCATCAGAATCGCAACATAAAATAACGCGCCTGCTGTCGCATACGCCGGAATCATACCAGCTAATGGCGAGAAGAACAGTGCAAGTAGGAACAAAATGCCAACCACAACCGCAGTTAAGCCAGTTCGTCCACCCGCAGCAACACCAGACACACTTTCGATGTATGACGTGGTATTTGATGTACCCAAAAGTGCACCAACCGATGTTGCAGTAGAGTCTGCCAGTAACGCTTTATTTAAACGAGGGATCTTGCCATCTTCACCCACTAAACCTGCTTTTTGAGAAACGCCAACTAACGTACCTGCTGTATCAAATAAATCCACAAACAAGAAAGCAAACACCACTGAGATCATGCCGACTTCAAATACAGCGGAGAAATCCAATTGAAGGAACGTAGGTGCGATGCTTGGAGGCGCTGACATTACTCCACCCCACTGTACATCACCAAACAATAGGCCCAGCCCTGTCACAGCCAAGATAGCGATCATCACTGCGCCTTTCACACCACGGTGAACCAGGGCAATCGTCAAGAAAAAGCCAATTGAAGCAAGCACTGCAGGCAGCGATGTGATTGCGCCCATAGAAACAAGTGTCGCTGGGTTATCAACGACAATTCCTGCATTTTTCAAACCAATGAAAGCAAGGAAAAGGCCGATACCCGCTGAAATACCTGTTCGTAACGACATCGGAATCGAATTGATGATCCACTCACGGATCTTGAACACGCTTAGGAAAATAAATAGAACACCCGACACAAAAACCGCCGCTAACGCAACCTGCCAGGTGTAGCCCATGCCAAGCACTACCGCATAGGTAAAGAATGCATTTAACCCCATGCCCGGTGCTTGCGCGATTGGGTAATTGGCAACAAAGCCCATAATGAAACAGCCAATAGCCGCCGCTAAACAAGTGGCCACAAATACTGCACCACGATCCATTCCTGCATCAGCGAGAATTGCTGGGTTAACAAAAATGATGTAAGCCATTGTCAAGAACGTAGTCAGACCCGCGATGATCTCAGTTCTCACGTTCGTGCCATTTTCGCTTAGTTTAAATAGCCTTTCGAGCATGTTCGAATCCTATAACGGTAAAAGTAAACGGTTGCGTAATCGATTGGCCGTGGATTATAAAGTTATCAAATAACAAATTCCAGACAGAAATCTGACCCAAATCAACAATAGTTATTATTAAGTAGGCAGCAGAGGTGTACAACAGCAAGTAAAAACAACATAACTACATGATAATATTAAACAATCAATCAAAAAACGAATAAAAATCAAATGATGTTTTTTTGTACTCTGTCGAAGTTTACTTCTCGTATTGAAGGCATTTTTGAATGAAGAAATATGAATTTATACGAATAAAAATATCGCGAGTTGCAATAAAAATAGAAATTAAGGATAAAAAAACGCCGCTCAATTTGAGCGGCGGTTGAATCATGTCAGCAAACACGCTGTCGATAAATTCCAATATATAGGGGTGAACATACTGTTCGAGAGTTACAATTCCCGGCTTAGTAGCCAAAAGTTGTAGGGTATGCAAAGTTACTTGTGTAAACAGAGCTGTTTAGCCAGAACGTTGCACTTGGTAAACCTTTCATAAACATCACCTTCTAAATCAATGAAACATACGTTGATTTCTCGGTTCCTTGGAGGCGATAAATCGGACTCATCCTTTGAGCATTTTCTCTTCGTTTGCGAAGTTGGTTACAATATACCCCAAAGAAATAAAATTACAACCCCGAAAGTGACCAAAGTCACAAAAAGTTCATAACATGATAATGATCAATAAAATTTAGTAATTAAATTACAGCATTATCAGTCAGTTTTCTAAGTAAAGAACAAATCAATACAAACCCTGTGTCATATTCGATAAATACCAATCTTGCAACTCTTGATGAGAATGATGGAATCTAGCCACTGCGACTACTCCAAGAGACGCTGTAGTGGTATGCTGCCCTCTCTACTCAATACCCAAATTTTGGATATTAACTCTATTTGATAGGCAAAAATGCAATCAAATATGTGGAAAAACACTACAAAAGGAGTCTTCCGTGTCTGAATTCCATTCTGAAATTAGCCACTTGTCACCACAGCCTTTGTGGCAGTTCTTCGACAAGATTTGTTCTATTCCACACCCTTCAAAACATGAAGAAACGCTTGCTCAATACATCGTAGATTGGGCAACGGAACAAGGTCTAGAGGTTCGCCGAGATCCAACCGGCAACGTATTTATCAAAAAGCCTGCGACGGCTGGAATGGAAAACCGTAAAGGTGTGGTGCTTCAAGCTCACATTGATATGGTTCCTCAAAAAAACGAAGACACGGATCATGACTTCACTAAAGATCCTATCCAACCCTACATTGATGGTGAGTGGGTTACCGCCAAAGGCACAACCCTAGGTGCTGACAACGGTATGGGTATGGCTTCTTGCCTAGCAGTACTGGCATCGACTGAGATCAAGCATGGTCCAATCGAAGTACTACTCACTATCGATGAAGAAGCAGGCATGACTGGCGCATTTGGTCTTGAAGCGGGTTGGTTAGAAGGCGATATCCTTCTTAATACTGACTCTGAACAAGAAGGCGAAGTCTACATGGGTTGTGCTGGCGGCATCGATGGCGAAATGACTTTTGACATCAAACGTGAAGCAATCCCTGCAGGTTATGTAACTCGCCAGCTAATCCTTAAAGGCCTAAAAGGCGGTCACTCTGGCTGTGATATTCACACCGGTCGTGGTAACGCCAACAAACTCGTTGCACGTTTCCTAGCAGGTCACGCACAAGAGCTTGATCTTCGTCTAGTTGAATTCCGCGGTGGTAGCCTACGTAACGCAATTCCTCGCGAAGCGTTCGTAACGGTAGCGGTTCCAGCTGAAAACGAAGCAAAACTTGCAGAACTGTTTGAGTTCTACACTAACCTGCTTAAAACAGAGCTAGGTAAAGTGGAAACGGACATTGTTTCTTTCAATGAAGCAATCGAAACAGACGCACAGGTTTTAGTTGTTGCGGACCAACAACGCTTTATTGCTGCGCTAAACGCATGTCCAAATGGCGTGATTCGTATGAGCGATGAAATCGAAGGCGTCGTTGAGACTTCTCTTAACGTTGGTGTTATCACAACGGAAGAGAACCAAATTCAAGTGCTATGTCTAGTTCGCTCACTGATTGACTCAGGTCGTCAGCAAGTAGAAGGCATGCTAACTTCTGTTGCAGAGCTAGCAGGTGCACAGATTGAATTCTCTGGCGCTTACCCAGGTTGGAAACCAGACGCTGATTCTGAAATCATGGCTATCTTCCGTGATATGTATGAAGGCATCTACGGTCACAAACCAAACATCATGGTGATTCACGCAGGCCTTGAGTGTGGTCTATTCAAAGAACCTTACCCGAACATGGACATGGTTTCTTTTGGCCCAACGATCAAGTTCCCTCACTCTCCTGATGAGAAAGTGAAGATCGATACCGTTGCCCTATTCTGGGATCAAATGGTTGCGCTATTAGAAGCAATTCCTGAAAAGGCATAATTTGCTAAAATAGCAACATTCCATTAGAAAAACTTATCGAAAAAGCCAGCTCAGATTAGCTGGCTTTTTTATTGCTACTCATTTTCTATCGATAAATTTTTTTTGTCGTAACGGTATTATTTTTTCGTTAGTCACACCTATCCTTGGTTGCTACAGTCGCCCTCCTTGAAGCGCCTTTGGGTACATTCTTACCCTCTTCAAGCACAAGACTCGGCACAATTCGACCGTGTTATGTTGGGGATGCTCACTTCACTCGAGCATCTTAAATACTCTCTAAAATTATGTTACTGCGATGAAAGAAAAACTATTAGTCGGTTGGCGAGAAACTCTTAGCCTGCCAGGTTTAGGTATTAATGAAATTAACGCAAAGATTGATACCGGAGCCAGGACGTCTTGCTTACACGCGTTCAAAGTAGAGAGCTTTAAAAAGGACGAAGCTCTTTGGGTCAGATTCTGGATCCACCCAATGCAGCACAACACGGAATTCGAAAAAGTTTGTGAAGCTAAAGTAATTGATGAGCGCACAGTGCGCGACTCAGGTGGTCACGAAGAATCACGTTACGTTATCGAATCTGAACTGAGCATTGGCGGAAAAAGTTGGCCAATCGAAATTACTTTAACTAATCGCGAAAATATGGCTTTTCGCATGTTATTAGGTCGCACTGCAATGCACGATCGCATCATTGTCGACCCTGTTGAATCGTTTTTAGTCCCTTTCGAGGAAAGCAAATAATGAAAATTGGTATTCTGTCTCGCAACGCGAACCTGTACTCAACCAAGCGTCTAATTGAAGCGGCAGAAAGCCGTGGTCACGAAGTGAAAGTGATCGATGCGCTACGTTGTTACATGAATATCAACTCAGAGAAACCAGAGATCCACTTCAAAGGTGAAGAGCTATCTGGCTTTGACGCGATTGTTCCTCGAATCGGCGCGTCAGTAACATTCTACGGTACTGCGGTATTGCGCCAGTTCGAAATGATGGGTGTTTACCCAGTCAACGAATCTGTTGCGATCACTCGTTCTCGTGACAAGCTACGCTCAATGCAGTTGCTATCACGCAAAGGTATCGGCATGCCAATCACAGGTTTTGCAAGCAAACCTGATGACGTGAAAGACCTACTTGAAATGGTCGGTGGTGCTCCGGTAGTGATCAAACTACTTGAAGGTACTCAAGGCATCGGTGTGGTTCTAGCTGAAACTCGTAAAGCAGCAGAAAGCGTTGTAGAAGCGTTCATGGGCCTAAAAGCAAACATCATGGTGCAAGAGTACATCAAGGAAGCGGGCGGTGCTGATATTCGCTGCTTCGTACTGGGCGACAAAGTGATTGCTGCGATGAAGCGTCAAGGTGCTGAAGGCGAATTCCGCTCAAACCTACACCGTGGTGGTAGTGCATCTTTAATTAAGATCACTCCAGAAGAGCGCCGTACTGCGGTAGCGGCTGCGAAGATAATGGGTCTAAATGTGGCTGGGGTGGATCTACTAAGATCAGACCGTGGTCCATTAGTCATGGAAGTAAACTCATCTCCAGGTCTTGAAGGTATTGAGGCCGCAACTGGTAAAGACATTGCTGGAATGATTGTCGAATTTATTGAGAAGAATGCGGCAAGCAAAAGGACTAAAACTCGTGGCAAAGGCTAAGAAGAATAGCGCATTTGAATTTCTCGGCGAGTCTATCTCGCCGGGAGAGCGTAAGGTTGTTGAGTTAGAAGCTGCGAAGCTTTATACCCATTCGCCTTTATCGATCCCTGTTGAGATCATCAATGGTAAACAAGCAGGACCGGTTTTAATGGTCAATGCTGCTATCCATGGTGATGAGCTTAACGGCGTTGAAATTGTACGTCAGTTGATCAACACCATTGATGCTAGCAAGCTCAAAGGTACCGTGATTGCTGTGCCAATCGTCAACGTATTTGGCTTTATTCATAAATCGCGTTACCTACCGGATCGACGCGATCTAAACCGCTGCTTCCCAGGAAGTGAGAAAGGCTCGCTAGCATCACGCATGGCCAATACTTTCTTCTCTCAGGTTGCTAAGCGCTGTGATTACATTCTGGACTTACACACGGGTGCGATTCACCGCACTAACCTGCCACAAATTCGTGCAGATTTAAGTAACCCAGAGACGCTTCGTATTGCTCAGGCGTTCGCTACGCCAGTGATAGTCGATGCTCCACTACGTGATGGTTCTCTGCGTAGCGAGGCTGAACGCCTGGGCATTCCGGTTCTGACTTACGAAGCGGGTGAAGCATTACGCTTTGAGCCGATTTGTATCAGTGCGGGTTTCATCGGTGTACAACGTGTGATGCAGGCGATTGGCATGCTGCGCTCAAGCCGTAAAAAGCTGCCAACCCCAGTGATTGCCAAGTCCACTAGCTGGCTACGTGCTGAAAGTGATGGCATCTTACGTACTGTTGTGACACTGGGTGAGAAAGTTGAAAAAGGCCAGGTTCTGGCTTACATCAGCGCCCCACTTGGCCACAGTGAGATTGAACTCACCGCTCGCAAAGGCGGTATTGTTATCGGTCAACAAACACTACCTTTGGTCAACGAAGGCGATGCAATCTTCCACTTAGCTTACTTCGAGCAAGATGACGAAGAAGTGGAACAAGTCGTAGAAGAGTTCATTGAAGAGGTCACAGACCTTGACGTTGATCCTTTAACAACTGGTCAAATCAACGCCCCTGCTCAGTAAACAGAAGCCGTTAAACACAAAAAGCCCGCATATCACTATGCGGGCTTTTTATTGTCTATCGCTTTCCAGTTAACCAAATGAAGCCCAGATAACCGTCGCGACTAGAATCGGACAAACAAACTTCACGTAGGCAGGCCATAACTTACCAAACCAGCCTTGAGTGAACTCAGGACAGCCCTGCTCTAGCTCTTTAATCTTTGAATGACGGTTCCATACCCAGCCACCAAATAGGCAGAATAGCAGTGCTGCCGCTGGTTGTAGGTACTGTGTCGCGACCATCGCCACCAAACCAAACAACTCACCAAAGTTATAGACGATGACGACGCTAAACAGAGCAATCAGACCGCCAAGTACCCAACTGGTTGGTGTACGTTTAGTGTTGAAACGTTCGCTTACCAGAGCAACAGGACACTCCAACATTGAAATAGAAGAGGTCAACGCAGCAATGGTCAGGAGCAAGAAGAACACTATCGCAAATAGCTGGCCTAACAGACCTAAGCTATCAAACATCAACGGTAGCACCGTAAATACCAAGGTATCAGAGCTTAGCAGTGACCCATCTTGCGCATAAATCTGTACGCCTTTTTGCATTGCGACAAACATAGCAGGCATCACTACCAGACCGGCAATAAACGCGACTGCGGTATCCACCAGCGTCACATTCATCGCCATCTTTGGCAGGTTCTCTTTCTTACTGAGGTAAGAACCATAAATCAGCATTGAACAGCCACCAATAGTGAGCGAGAAGAACCCTTGCCCCATTGCCGCTAGAATCAACTTACGGTCCATCACCTTCTCAAAGTCTGGGATCAAGTAATGTTTTAAACCTTCCATCGCGCCATTTTGCGTCATGATGTAGATAAACAGCAGACCAAATAAAATGAACAGAGCCGGCATCAAGCGTGTCGACCACTTCTCAATCCCTTCTTTAACGCCACCTTGAACAATTAAGATAGTGAGAACGTAAAAAGTAATCGTACCAAAAAGGTTACGTTCAACACTGAAGCCTTTAAACCAAGCGGTTGCCGCCTCCATACCTAACACATCAGTCACAGCACCAAGTAAGAAGCAGATCAACCAACCACCCACGATGCTGTAGAAAGCCAATACCGCACTCGGCACACTTAAGCCTATCCAACCAACGGCAGCACCAACACGCTTACCTACAGGATTTGCTGTAAGGGCACGCATACTATCGACTGGGTTCGCTTGTCCATGACGACCAATTGCCATCTCAACGACAAGCATTGGGAAAGCAACGATCAAAATCATCACAAGATAAACCAATAAAAAAGCACCACCACCATTACTGGCTGCTTGGGTAGGAAAACCCCAAATGTTGCCAAGACCAACCGCAGCACCAGCTGCCGCAAGAATAAAACCGAGACGTGAGCCAAAATGCTCACGAGAAGAAGAGTTT
This sequence comes from Vibrio sp. TRT 21S02, assembly GCF_050113675.1. NCBI lineage: Bacteria > Pseudomonadati > Pseudomonadota > Gammaproteobacteria > Vibrionales > Vibrionaceae > Vibrio > Vibrio sp. TRT 21S02. Next base: position 37,106 of record NZ_JBNJOI010000013.1, on the reverse strand, counting down.
GTTTGCTGTGTCATACCACTTACACAATACCGCCGAACTAGTTGGCTAGTACGGTATTACAGATATATCGATAACTCAACCAGAAAGTCACCAGATTCGCCATCCATCGCAAAATTACCAGTTTATAAGACTATTAATTCACCAATTATCAGAGGATAAAAAAACCGACCAATAACATAACAAGAATTTCGTGAAGTGAGCCGAAAGAGTCGTGAAAGCACTTTTTCATACTTTGTTTTCTCGTGAAGCCATGTGGAAAATTCAGATTGAATTGCCTGTTTCTTCAGCAATTTTCTGTTCCTGTCTTATTAGTTAATCAGTTATCTACCCGTTAAAAAACAAGGAGAGGAACATGCGTTCTCATGTACTTAGAGGGGCGATCATCACCGCCTTGGGAATGAGCTTTCAAGCTTATGCTTATGATTGTTCGACGCTAACAATCTGGGACTCAAGTTCAATCTATACCTCTGGCGATCAGGTTCAGCAATCTGGAACCGCATACCAAGCCCAACATTGGACACAAGGCAATGATCCAGCGACCAACTCAGGCGATTGGCAGGCATGGCAAAGCTTAGGACTGTGTGATGCAGCTGGCGGTAATATTCCACCAGAAGTATCGTTAACCTCGCCGCTTAACAATGCTGAGATCCCAGAAGGCACAGTTACCAGCATTGAAGCTACTGCTACAGATGCTAACGGCAGCGTGGCTCAAGTAGAATTTTTTGTTGATGGTCAAAGTATTGCTGTAGTAACCCAACCACCATACAGCGCTAGCTGGACTGCGATGTTAGGGGCAAGCCAGATCCAAGCAACCGCTACTGACAACGAGAACGCCTCAACCACCAGCAGCGCAACGATTTCAGTAACCCCATCAGGCACACTAGTCCCTCCAAGTGTCACACTTACCAGTCCGACAGGATCAGAACAGGCCAGCGAAGGCGATGTGGTCACGCTCAGTGCCAACGCCAGCGACAGTGATGGTAGCGTCGAAAAAGTAGAGTTTTTTGTTAATGGACAGGTCGTTGCAACGGATACAACCGAACCTTACCAACATGATTGGAGCGCCGTTTCTGGCAACCAAACCTTCTCAGCTAAAGCAACCGACAACGACAATCAATCAACCCATAGTGCTCAAGTATCTCTTTCAGTTGCAGGCGGATCTAATGGCGGGTGTGCTGGATTACCTCACTATGTTGCAGGAACCAGCTATTCAGCAGGCCAGTTAGTACAAAACTTAAATCAGAAATATCAATGTGACATTGCAGGCTGGTGTTCTTCTGATTCGGCTTGGGCTTACGAGCCTGGCAAAGGGGATTACTGGCAAGAAGCATGGACAGGCTTAGGAGCATGCAGCACACCGCCAAGCATCAGCATAACTTCTCCAACAGACAATCAGGTTGTACTGGCGGGTGCTAATGTAACGATCAGCGCTTCAGCAAGCGATGCTGATGGTAGCGTCACTGGCGTTGAGTTCTTTGCTGGTAACACCTCACTTGGTGTCATCACTCAAGCGCCATATAGTGTTGATTGGTTAGCAACAAATATCGGTGCGAATACTTTGAAAGCCATCGCCACCGATAATGATGGTAACACCACTGAAAGCAGCGTTACCGTCACGGTCAGTGATCAGGACTTGGTCGTATCACTTACCTCTCCAACCTCTGGTCAAACAGTGGGATTAGGTAAGGCATTGAATCTAGCCGCTGATGCGACCTCTCTGACAAGCTCAGTCAACAAAGTTGAGTTTATGGTGAACGGTGCTGTCGTCGGCACGGATACAACAGCACCCTACTCTTATAGCTGGACGCCGGGTGCCGTTGGTAACTACACCGTTGCAGCACAAGCAACCGATGCAGTTGGCAGCAGCGTATTGTCCGATGCAGCGGCGGTAACCGTTGTTGAACAAACGCAGAAGAAACATCAATTGATCGGTTACTGGCACAACTTCGTCAATGGTGCAGGTTGTCCGATTCGATTGGCTGACATGTCACAAGCATGGGATGTGATTGATATTGCTTTTGCAGAAAACGATCGCAATAGCGACGGTACGGTTCACTTCAATCTTTACTCTGGTGATATCCATAGCAGCTGTCCTGCCTTAGACCCAGCTCAGTTCAAACAAGATATGGCAGCGTTACAAGCGAAAGGTAAGAAGTTTGTTCTATCTTTAGGTGGCGCTGAAGGTACCATTACACTCAACACAGACACCGATGAGGCGAACTTCGTCAACAGTCTCACCGCGATCATTCAAGAATGGGGCTTTGATGGTTTAGATGTGGATCTAGAAAGTGGTTCGAATCTCGTTCATGGTTCACAAATTCAAGCTCGTTTAGGTCGTGCATTACTGCAAATTGAGCAAAACATGGGCGGAGACATGTACTTGACGATGGCGCCGGAACATCCATATGTTCAAGGTGGCTACGTTGCTTACAGTGGAATTTGGGGGGCTTATATCCCGGTGATCAATGACACACGCAGTACCTTGGATCTGCTGCATGTTCAGTTGTACAACAACGGAGGATTACCTAACCCATACATGCCAGGTAGCGCTCCGGAAGGCTCTGTAGATATGATGGTTGCACAATCAAAAATGTTGATTGAAGGTTTTGAACTGGCAGACGGTACCCTATTTGCACCGCTACGTGATGATCAAGTTGCTATCGGGCTGCCTTCGGGCCCAAGTTCTGCTAACTCAGGCCAAGCTCCAACACAAAATATTTTAGATGCGTTGGATTGCCTGACCAAAAGCAGTAAATGTGGCTCAATTGTTCCTGCATTTAATTATCCGAATTATGCAGGCGTCATGACATGGTCAATAAACTGGGATCAACATGATGGCTTTAACTTCTCGACGCCAGTGGGGAACAAGCTGACCCAAATGAATAACGGGCAATAGAGAGAAACTAAAGGAGCGCCAATATGGCGCTCTTTATTTCTCAGTCGTTTGTTTTATCTAGGACGCTAAATTATATGGTGAAGATCTGATAATTTTTTAGCTCTGGGATCTTCTTATGAAGTTGCTGCTCTTCTTCTGCCATTTGGTTTAAAGAGTCACAAAACTCCTGTCCTTGCTGTTCAATATCTGCCGAGTGAGATTCAATACGTTCAGAAATACGAGCTTTGAGCTCAGTCATGCTGTTCGCCATCTCAGTTAGGTTCAAACCACCCTCTTCTTTCATTTTGGTAGACATGGCTTCAAAGGCACTGGTAATGAACTCATCATTAAATATGTCTTTTGCCTTGGCAAAGTCTTCCATCCAAGTGTTACTCATGGATTCAAAACTTTCAGCAGGTAAAATCAAATCACCATTTTTATAATAACGGGCTTCAATGCTTGCCCAAAAATCTTTCATCGCAACTTTGACGCTATCGAATGCTTCGGGAGAATCTAAACTTTTAGCGACATCATCAATGATATCATTCGCTAAATTCAGACCATCTTCAGCGATCTGCTTAGCTCGCGGTAAGTGATCATTCAAATGTTGGCGGTATTGAGCAATGGCTTCTTTTTGCCCTGCATCTAATTCAATTTTCTCACCGTGGATCACTAAGTTATCATTGTCATCCAGAATTGCGGTCTCACCATTTGCTTGATGGATCTCTAGCTGTTGACCACCAAGGCGGATTTCATTTTTAAGATCGACCTGACACTGCGCCGCCCAAATCTGGCTGGTAAATAAGAATGGTAAGGTAAAAATAAAACGTTTCATCATCATCTACTCATCATAGCTTTTCATCACAACATAACAGATTAGGTTCAGTTATCGTTATCAAACTGTCAATCAATCGCGCTAATTTCGTAACTAAATACGTTGTCTCCAATCTGATAACTGACTTCATCATCCAATACTTTGCCAATGAGTACCGCGCCTATTGGCGACTTTGGCGTCACAACACTAATTTCGACGCCTTCGTGATAGACTTTGATTCCACCAGCGCATGGGCCAAGGTAGACGTAGCGATAACTGTCTTCAACATCCACCAGTTCCACCAACGCCCCCAATGCCACTTTATCCATTCCCTCTTTCATAATTAAAGCACGATACTGCGCTAAATCAGCTTCATATTCTGCAACGCGCATTGCTTGGCCATGAGCCAAATAAGAGGCCTCTAACGCCAATGTATCGTACTTGTGCTCAGGGACCGTTTCCTCATCCGTTGCCGCCGACATTGCCTGTTGTGTCGCTGACTGAGCAATCTTCAGGTTGTGTTCTAACTGCTGACAAATTTTTTCTACAAGCTCAAACTTATTCATACTATTCAATGTCAATTTGCTCATGGCGACAGCTTATACGCATGCCCTTTTCAGGTACAGGTTTTGTAAAAATCCGGTAGTATAAGCGCCATACTGATACAGAGATAAATGCCATGCTAGAACACACTTTAAAGACCACCTTTGGCTTCGATTCACTGCGCCTAGGACAAAAGCAAGTGATTGATGCCATCCTAGAAGGACGCTCTTGCGCTGCAATATTTCCAACGGGTTCTGGTAAGTCTCTCTGTTATCAACTTCCAGCACTTCACCTGCCACATCTGACCTTGGTGATCTCTCCTTTACTCGCTTTGATGAAAGATCAGCTGAGTTTTCTGCACAGTAAAGGAATCGCTGCCGCTTCAATTGATTCCGGACAAGATCGCCAAACCACCCAACAGGTCATGCAGTCAGTACGAGAAGGCCAAACGAAGATCCTCATGATTTCCGTTGAGCGATTAAAAAACGAGCGCTTTCGTCAATTTATCTCGCAAATTCCAATTTCTTTGTTGGTCGTGGATGAAGCCCACTGTATTTCTGAATGGGGGCACAATTTTCGTCCGGACTACCTAAAACTTCCAGACTACCAACGCCAACTGAATATTCCGCAGGTTTTGCTACTCACTGCCACGGCAACAAATGATGTCATTGCCGACATGAAGAGTAAATTTGCACTTGCACCCGAAAACATTACGGTAACGGGCTTTTATCGCTCAAATTTAGATCTAACCATTCAGCCTTGCCAAGATGAAGAAAAGCTTCCAACTTTAATTTCAATCATAAACCAGCAGCCTAATGCCCCCACCATTGTATATGTCACATTGCAGCAAAGTGCTGAACAAGTAGCTGCCGCACTAAGAGACAGTGGTATTCATGCTTTGGCTTATCATGCAGGACTAAAAAGTGAAGTAAGAAGCGAACTGCAGCAACAATTTATGCAAGGGAAGGTTTTTTGCATTGTTGCTACTATCGCCTTTGGTATGGGAGTAGATAAAGCGGATATTCGCCGCGTGATCCACTATGACTTACCTAAGTCGATCGAGAACTACTCACAAGAGATCGGCCGAGCAGGAAGAGATGGACAACCATCACAATGCTTACTTTTGGCAAATCAAAACGGCTTAAATACATTAGAAAACTTTGTATTTGGCGACACTCCAGATGCCACTGCCATACAGTATGTGATTGAGCAAGCAATCCAACACGTCCCGCAATGGGAACTCATGCTCAACCGTTTATCGCAAGAGAGTAATATTCGTCAGCTCCCTTTAAAAACGTTATTGGTTTATCTAGAACTTGCCAATGTCATTGAGCCCAAATACAGCTACTTTGCCGATTATCGCTTTAAGTTTATCCGTCCTAAAGAGCAGATCATCCAACACTTTCAAGCGGAACGTAGACAATTTGTTGAAGCGATTTTTCAATGTGCTCCGCAAGCCAGATTATGGTGCCAACTCGACTTCGAAGCACTTTGGATCAATTATCGCGCAAATAGGCAAAGAGTGATCAGTGCACTTGATTACTTCCACGAACAAGGTTGGATCGAGCTGGAAAGCAAGCAGATCACAGACGTCTATAGCGTAAAAGACTCCCCTCAATCTATTGCGACTCTAACTGAACAACTGCATCAATTATTCTTAACTAAAGAAACGCACGAGATAAAGCGGTTAAGGCAATTGCTTACATTTTTTGAGTCTGATAGCTGCTTGAGTGCGAAACTGGCACGCTATTTTGCCGATACCAATGCACCAGAGCATTGTGGGCATTGCTCCGTATGCCGAGGAAATGTTGCTCAGCTTCCGATACAACCTCAACAAGATGTTGAGGTAGAACAAGTCCATCATTGGCTAACGCCTCTTACTCAGGCGGCAAGTCAAAAATTATCATTACAAGCCCAAGCGCGCTTTCTCTGCGGAATTACCACCCCACTCACCACAAAGCTGAAAGCAAATAAGATGGAGGGATTTGGGAAACTAGCGAACGTACCTTTTCAACAAGTAGTAAATATAGTTGAGACCCTAACTATTCAAAAAAGCTAAGTTGTTTACTCTCTACTTCGGGCTTGAGCATGACGTTCAAGCCCAACAAACGTATCTCTCGCCCTTTTTGACGCTCTAATATTTTACCAAGTAGCGCTTTAAAATCTTGCAACTCTAATTTAGGATGAATGTGCTCAATCGTCGTCAGTTGGAAATCAGCAAATTTAACTTTTATCCCTTGTTTAATGATCTCTCTTTGTGGCCGAGCTTCATCCAACCGCGATTTTAGTTCTGGATAAAGTTTATCTTCAATGACTTGCCAACATTGTTCATAGGTCACAATATTCTGAGTAAAGGTGCGCTCAACCCCCACCGATTTACGCTCTCGCTCTACAATCACTTCACGTTCATCAATGCCATGACTGCGCTGCCACAAAGAAGCGCCTAAGCGCCCAAATTGACGCAAGAACTCACGATAATCACTGTCTCTGACATCCTTACACAAATAAAATCCAGCACTGTGCAGTTTTTCGAGTGATACTTTGCCCACCCCCGGAATCCTCTCTAACGGCAATGTATCTATAACCGATTGCACTTGCTCTGGCGGAACAACGAATTGACCATTCGGCTTATTCATATCTGACGCTACTTTAGCCAAAAACTTAATCGGCGCGACGCCTGCTGATGCGGTTAAACCCAACTCCTTAAATATGTCATTTCGGATCGCTTGGGCAATAAGTGTCGCAGAGCCTTTACATGCAGTTGAATTCGTCACATCTAGAAACGCTTCGTCTAACGACAGCGGTTCAATGAGGTTTGTATAACGAGAAAAGATTTCACGAATTTGCTTTGAAATGGCTTGATAAACGGACATTCGTCCTGGAATGACAAGTAACTCAGGACATAATTGAAGGGCCTTTGCCGTAGACATCGCACTTCGAACGCCAAATTGACGCGCCTCATAATTACTCGTACTGATCACTCCCCGTTGGCGCTCGCTACCACCCACGGCGAAGGGTCGATGACGATATTCTGGATTATCACGCATCTCAACAGCAGCATAGAAACAATCCATATCAATATGAATGATCTTGCGGAGTGTTGCGGGTTCCATATCACACCTTTTAACGGACTGTATAAAAAAACAGTATATTATTTTACAACAAAGAAGCCAATAACCTTGTCTAGGTATACAATTTATAAATTAAATTATTAAATATGATTAATAATCACGCTAAACTAAAGTGGCGAAAATTTTATCAAGGAGCCTTCGGTTGAGTTACAGAATCCTCGTAGTTGAAGACAGCCGTACATTTAGAAAGTACCTTTGCCAGCAACTCTCTGCGTTAGGTTTTGAGATCGTAGACGTTGGTTCGTATAAAGAAGCCGAACACGTACTTGAGCAGCAAGACGACTTCCTTTTTGCGTTGTTGGATTATTGTCTTCCTGATGCAGAAAATGGCGAAGTCATCGACTTAGTCTTAAATCGGCAACAAAAGGTCATTGTACTGACAGCCACGTTTAACGAACATACTCGTGAACATTTTATCTCTAAAGGCGTTGTCGATTACATCCTCAAAGAAAGCACTAGCTCTGTCTCTTACGTTATTTCTTTAGCCAAACGATTGATGAATAACCCAAACCATCATGCTTTGGTTGTGGATGACTCTCCGACAGTACGCAAACATATTTCCTCCCTTTTGGAGCACCAGTACATAAAAACAACTCAAGCAGAAAACGGGCAGCAAGCGTTAGACATTCTTCAACGTAACCCAGATATCACCTTTGTCATTAGTGACCACGACATGCCAGAGAAAGATGGCATTACCATGACCAAAGAAATTCGCCAGATCCACGATAAAAATAGCATGGCGATACTAGGTGTATCGGGCAGTAATGATCGCACCATGACAGCACGTTTTCTAAAAGCAGGTGCTAACGACTTCCTTCATAAACCCTTTAATCATGAAGAGTTCTACTGCCGCATTCACCAAATGCTCGATATGAAAGAAGCACGAGATGAGCTTTTTAAACTAGCAAACCAAGATGCACTAACTGGGCTTTGGAATCGTCGTTACCTCTTCGAACAAACATGTAAAAACTGTCATGATCGCTCTGTTGCCATGGTGGATATCGATTATTTCAAAAAGGTGAACGATGTGTATGGTCACGATGGCGGAGACGCGGCATTACTGATGGTCGCAAATATCCTCAAAATCTATTTCGCCAACGACACCATTGTTCGTTTTGGTGGAGAGGAGTTTTGTATCGTTAATTGTGGGCCGTATGATGATTTTGTTACCCGGTTAGAGCAAATGCGACAACGCGTTGAGAAAACACCAATCTCTCATCAAGGTAGCCCGATAAACCTCACTGTCAGTATTGGAGCTAATCAGCAACTTGCCCCACTTGCCCAGCAAATAACTGGGGCAGATAACCGCCTCTATCAGGCCAAAGAAGCTGGCAGGAATAAGCTGATTTATCAATAAAAAAAGCCCATAAATGGGCTTTTTTACTTAAGCAATTCTATCTTTTTCCCAAGCGGCGAGTTTTTCTTGTCGAGCTGCCTCTCGAGCTTCACGCTTTTTACGTGCATCACATGGTTCAGGACAATTACACACTTTTTCAATACCCACAGCCCCAAGACCACCACAGCTGCCTTTCACAACTTTTCTTTGGATAATGTAGCCGATTGACATAGCAGCAATCACGGCCATAAACACACCAAATGTAATTAGATATGTACTCATAATGACATGCTCACTTAAATATTATTTGTTCATGTATGGTTTGTAGGCCGATGATGCAAGCTCTTGGAAACCATCGTCCGTTTTTACAATCATAAATACAGGAATATTGTGCTCTTCCGCAACTTTCATCCCTTGTTCTTCACCTAAAACCATCAATCCTGTCGCCAAGCCATCCGCTGTCATCGATGACTTGTCTAGTACGGTAACAGAAACGACTTTATGGTTAATTGGCTTACCTGTTTCTGGGTTGATAATGTGGGAATAACGTACACCATCACGCTCAAAGTAGTTGCGGTAATCACCTGAGGTCGCTATCGCCATGTCGCCAGGTTCAATAATCTCTTGGATCGCGCGCTCTTCTACTGAAGGCTTCTCTATCGCAATACGCCACGCAACGCCTTCACGGTTTACACCTTTAAGACGCATTTCACCGCCAACCTCAACCATGTAGTTTAGGATACCTTGGGACTGAATGTAATCTGCAACAACATCTACCCCCCAACCTTTAGCAATCGTCGAGAGATCAACGTAAAGATTCGGGATATCTTTTTGCAACGTATTCCCTTTGACCGTTAAGTGTTGGATACCTGTCATCGCTTTACGCTCACTGAGCTCAGCATCAGTTGGTACTACCTCAGGACGTGCTTCCGGTCCAAAGCCCCATAAGTTCACTAACGGCCCAACCGTTACATCTAATGCACCTAAAGTAAGACCGTTTAGTCGGACCGCTTCTTTCACCACGGCCGCAGTTTGAGGGGAAACTTCAAATGCTTCAGAGGAAAGATTCTGATTAAAACGACTAAGCTCTGAGTCTTTGCGATACGTCGACATTTGGTCGTTTACTTCTTCCAACAGACGATCGATTTCTTTTTGCAATTCAGCGGGAGCTGGACTCTCTTTAGCTGGAATATACTTAATGTTGTATGTGGTTCCCATCGTAGGGCCACTTAAATGAACCTGCTCTGTTGCTCGGTCACAACCAGCAAGAATCAATAGAGAAGCGAATGCAACAAGCCACTTTTTCACTTGTTTACTCCTATTATCATGAAATGGATATAGAAGACTGCATTGAAACATAATGACTTTCTTCTATATCAACTTGGTAAAAAAATAATGGCTGACTCAAATGAGCCAGCCATAACATTCAAGTACTTAAATGGAATTAACCACCGAAGTCATCCAACAGAATGTTTTCATCTTCTACACCAAGATCTTTTAGCATGCCGATAACAGCTGCGTTCATCATTGGTGGACCACACATGTAGTACTCACAGTCTTCTGGAGCATCATGATCACGTAGATAGTTCTCGTAAAGTACATTGTGGATAAAGCCTGTGTAGCCATCCCAGTTATCTTCTGGAAGTGGATCAGACAGAGCACAATGCCATACGAAGTTGTCATTCTCAGACGCTAAGCCATCGAAGTCTTCCACATAGAACATTTCACGCTTAGAACGTGCACCATACCAGAAAGACATCTTACGCTTAGACTTCAAACGCTTAAGTTGGTCGAAGATGTGCGAACGCATAGGCGCCATACCCGCACCACCACCAACGAATACCATTTCAGCATCAGTGTCTTTCGCGAAGAACTCACCGAATGGACCAGAAATCGTACACTTGTCACCTTCTTTAAGAGACCAGATGAACGAAGACATGATACCAGGTGGTACATCAGGATTATTAGGCGGCGGCGTAGCGATACGCACGTTAAGCATAATAATACCTTCTTCCTCTGGATAGTTAGCCATAGAGTAAGCGCGGATTGTTTCTTCGTTTACTTTAGACTCGTAACGGAACAGGTTAAATTTGTCCCAATCTTCGCGGTACTCTTCAGGTACATCGAAGTCAGCGTATTTCACGTGGTGAGCTGGCGCTTCAATCTGGATGTAACCACCAGCACGGAAAGGTACTGATTCACCATCTGGAATTTGTAGCTTAAGCTCTTTAATGAATGTTGCTTTGTTATCGTTAGAGATAACAGTACATTCCCACTTCTTAACGCCGAAGATTTCTTCAGGAAGCTCGATGTCCATGTCAGTTTTCATTGCAACCTGACACGCTAGACGCTCACCTTCGCGCGCTTCACCTTTTGTAATATGGTCAAGCTCGGTAGGTAGAATGTCACCACCACCTGATTTAACTTTTACGCGACACTGACCACAAGAGCCACCGCCACCACAAGCAGAAGATACGAATACGCCAGCACCAGCTAGAGCACCCAGAAGCTTACCGCCTGGTTGTGTAACGATCGCCAGTGATGGGTCATCGTTCACCGAAATTGTAATGTCACCTGTTGGTACAAGCTTAGATTTAGCGAAAAGAATCACTAGAACTAGCGCAAGTACGATCAGAGTAAACATCACTACACCAAGAATAATGTCCATTGACTATTCCTTAATTGTTGCGGTTTACCCGACTTACAGTTGAACACCAGAGAAAGACATAAAGCCTAACGCCATAAGACCTACAGTGATAAACGTGATACCTAGACCACGAAGACCTGGAGGCACGTCTGAGTACTTCATCTTCTCACGGATACCTGCAAGAGCAACGATTGCCAGCAACCAACCCACACCAGAACCGAAACCATATACTACAGATTCGGCAAAGTTGTAGTCACGCTGCACCATGAAAGACACACCACCAAAGATCGCACAGTTTACTGTGATCAGTGGAAGGAAGATGCCTAGTGCGTTGTACAGAGGTGGGAAGAAACGATCGAGGATCATTTCTAGAATCTGTACTAGTGCGGCAATTACACCGATAAAGGTGATGAAGTTAAGGAAGCTTAGATCCACACCTTCCACTAGCACGTTTTCTTTCAGTACGAGGTTATAAAGCAAGTTGTTTACTGGTACTGCTACTGTCAGTACGAAAACAACGGCAACACCAAGGCCGAACGAAGTTTTAACTTTCTTAGATACGGCAAGGAAAGTACACATACCTAAGAAGAACGATAGTGCTAAGTTTTCGATGAAAATCGATTTAACTAATAGACTAATGTAATGTTCCATGACGCCCTTACTCCTTCGCTTCTACTTGTTCTGGTTTCAGAATACGGATTACCCAGATTAGGAAGCCGATCAGGAAGAATGCAGACGGTGCAAGAAGCATCATGCCGTTTGGCTGATACCAACCACCGTTGCTCACCAAAGGTAGAACTTCCATACCAAATAGCTTACCTGAGCCAAATAGTTCACGGAAGAAACCTACAGTGATAAGAACGAAGCCGTAACCCAAGCCGTTACCAATACCATCGATAAATGATGGGAATGGTTCAGACTTCATCGCAAATGCTTCAGCACGACCCATTACAATACAGTTCGTGATAATCAGACCTACGAATACAGATAGCTGTTTAGAGATATCGTATAGGTATGCTTTTAGCACTTGGTCAACCACGATTACTAAAGATGCAATGATCGCCATTTGAACGATGATACGCACGCTGTTAGGAATGTGGTTACGGATTAGAGATACTGAGAAGTTAGACAAAGCAGTTACAAACGTTACCGCTAGAGTCATAACAAATGCAGTTTCTAGTTTAGTTGTTACTGCAAGAGCAGAACATACACCAAGAACTTGCAGCGCGATCGGGTTGTTATCCAACACCGGCGCCATAATGCTCTTTTTAATGTTTTGTGCGCTAGACATTAGTTCAGACCTCCGTCACGAACTTTTGCTAGGAAAGGACCAAAGCCCATATCGCCTAACCAGAAGTCGAATGTACCCTGAACACCGTTACCAGTTAGTGTTGCGCCAGATAGACCATCAACACCGTGCTCAGAACCAGCTGGTGCACCGCCTTTCACAACCTTGATTGCAGGCTTGTGGTTTTCGTCGAACAGTTTCTTGCCAACAAATTGTGCACGCCATGTTGGGTTTTCAACTTCACCACCAAGTCCAGGAGTTTCACCTTGCTCGTAGTATGTGATGCCAGAAACTGTGTTACCGTCTGTTTCAACTGCTACAAATGCGTACATCATTGACCATAGACCAGTACCGTGAACAGGTAGGATGATCTTAGCAACGTTATCACCTTGTTTAACTAAGTAAACAACGCCAGTGTTAGCACGACGTAGGATCTTCGCTTTGTCTTGTTCAGCAGTTAGCTTGATAGACTCAGAAGGGTTCTTAGCCGCTTTACGCTGATCGTACTCAGCTGCATTACCGTCAACAAAGTTACCAGTATCAAAGTCAAGAAGACGAGGTTCGATGTACTGTGCAAATAGCTCAGGTACTTTCTTACCTTCAGTGTCAATTCCTGCAACTTCGATAATCTTCGTCTGCTTATCCAACACTGCATTTGCTTTCTGTTGGCTACGCAGGCCTACTGCTGCTGTTGATACGATGATTGAGCACACCAGGCTCAACGCGATAACAACAAACAGCGTCTTTTTAATGCTATCGTTATTACTTGCCATAGCGCGCTTTTCTCCGCTTGATGTTCTTCTCAACAACTAGATGGTCGAACAGAGGTGCAAACAGGTTCGCAAATAGGATAGCCAACATCATACCTTCTGGGTATGCAGGGTTAACCACACGAATCATTACACACATTGCACCGATTAGGATGCCGTACCACAACTTACCTTTGTTGGTAAATGAAGCAGATACAGGGTCTGTCGCCATAAAGAACATACCGAATGCAAAACCACCCAAAACTAGGTGCCAGTGCCATGGCATGTTAAACATAGGGTTAGTGTCAGAGCCGATCACGTTAAACAGTGTAGAAACAGCAATCATACCGATCATTACACCCGCAATGATGCGCCATGAAGCGATACGCATGTACACGATCATTGCTGCACCGATCAATAGTGCTAGAGTCGATACTTCACCAATTGAACCTGGGATGTTACCGATGAAAGCATCCATCCAAGTAATTGGAGCACCAGTCACTGTATTCACTAGTGCGCCGTTACCACCTTGTGCCCATTGGCTAAGTGCTGTCGCACCAGAGAAGCCATCAGCCGCAGTCCATACAACGTCACCTGAAATTTGAGCAGGGTAAGCAAAGAATAGGAATGCACGACCAGCAAGTGCTGGGTTAAGGAAGTTACGACCTGTACCACCGAAGATCTCTTTAGCGACAACAACACCAAAAGTAATACCTAGTGCTGCTTGCCATAGAGGTAGCGTTGGTGGAACGATAAGTGCGAATAGGATAGAAGTTACAAAGAAACCTTCGTTTACTTCGTGCTTGCGCACCATACAGAAAAGCACTTCCCAGAAACCACCAACAATAAATACTGTTGCGTAGATAGGTAGGAAGTAAGTCGCACCTAGTAGCATTTTACTGCCGACACCAGCATCAGCGCCTAAAGAGCCGCCAAGCATTTCGGTTAGCCAGTAATGCCAGTTACCAGCAACAACAGCTGCTAGTTGGTCACCTACATACATGTGGTTAAGCGCTGCGATAGCTTGGCCACCTGCGTTGTACATACCCCAGAACATTGCTGGGAATACCGCAAACCAAACCATGATCATGATACGTTTTAGGTCAACGCTATCACGAACGTGCGAGCTACGTTTTGTTACTAGACCTGGTGTGTAGAATAGTGTCGCTGCTGCTTCATACAGAGCAAACCACTTTTCATGCTTACCACCTGGTTCAAAATGATGCTCGATATCCTCTATGAATTTCTTAAGCATGGATTACCCTTCCTTCACAATGGTATCTAGGCATTCACGAAGTAGCTGACCGTACTCGTATTTACCAGGACATACAAAGGTACACAATGCTAGATCTTCTTCATCCAGTTCAAGCGCACCCAGTGCTTGAGCACTATCCGTATCGCCAGCACATAGATCACGAAGTAGCAATGTAGGTTCCATATCAAGAGGCATTACACGCTCGTAGTTGCCAATTGGAACCATTGCACGGTCACTACCGTTAGTCGTCGTTGTCATATTGAACAACTGACCTTTGAAGATATGACCAAGGAAAGATTTCGTGATTGAGAATTTATTTTTACCAGGAACCGCCCAACCAAACAGCTCTTTATCACGACCTTCGCGTAATACAGAAACTTGTTGGTGGTAACGACCAAGGTAAGCATGTGGACCAGAAGCTTGAGTACCAGACAGTACCGAACCTGAAATCACACGAACTTCACCAGGCATCAACTCGCTATCTGTTAGATCTTCAAGAGAAGCACCTAAAACAGTACGAATAAGACGTGGGTTGTTTACAACAGGACCAGCTAGAGATACAACACGGTCAGTGTAAAGCTCACCAGTTAAGAAAAGCTGACCAAACGCAATAACGTCTTGGTAGTTGATGCTCCATGCCACATTTTCTGCATTCACTGGGTATAGGAAATGCATGTGGGTGCCAGCAAGACCTGCTGGGTGAGGGCCATCGAAAACGTGTTCTTCTACGTTTGACTGAGAAGAACGAGGTAAGCTAGTACCAGATTTACATACGTAAACTTTGTCTTCTGTCAGGGCTGAAAGAATGTCTAGACCGGCAACGAATGCGTCTTGTTGTTCATTAATTAACAACTCAGGCTGTGCTGCGAGTGGATTAGTATCCATTGCAGTGACGAAAATTGCCTTAGTAGAAGACTCGATTGCTGGAACCTTGCTGAACGGACGAGTACGTAAAGCGGTCCAAAGGCCAGATTCAACCAATTGAGTCTTGATCACTTCGCGATCTAGACTAGCTAGCTGAGCTGCTTCGAACTTATCAAATGTAACCTGCTCTTCACCTGCCACTTCAATCACTACTGATTGAAGAACACGTTTAGCGCCACGGTTAACTTCGATCACTTTACCGGCTGCTGGAGCAGTGAACTTCACGCCTGGGTTCTTCTTGTCTTCAAAAAGAACTTGCGCTTTTTTCACTTCATCGCCAACGCGGACATGCATGGTAGGACGCATGCCAACGTACTCTTCGCCAAGCAAGGCGACTTTTTTGATGGACTTACCATCATTAATCACCTGGGTAGGAGCTCCTGCAATAGGAAGATCCAAACCCTTCTTTATTGTAATCATACGCACTTGCACTACTTTTATCGGGAAAAAGATTCTTTGTTTGCGTAACTTTTAGACACGACATTAGTGTCCGGTTTCGGTGCTGTTTTAAACACCAAAATCGCAACATCCTAGTAAAAATCTCATCACAAATTGAAAGCGAGATTTATCAGGTGCGATAGTCTAGCATTTTTTAGGAATACGATGCCATGACCAAAGATAGGATAAGTAGGGATATTTGAAAGGAATTGAGGTTAAAAGGCTAAATATTAGTCATAACTTTGAGCCATCGCACAAAGAAAAGTAACCATACGGTTTGCATTGACCTTCTTCATTAACAAAGTGAAACAATCCATTTTAATTACTCTCATGACAGCCAATTGTTTACACAATGTTACTAGAGATATCTCAAAGTAATACTAGCACGAAATAATCCACCTACTCTTCTTTCGAACCACCTAGACACATAGGGCTATCAGGGGAAAAACCGTGCTGCTTTGTCCATTCATCAGGTGTATAAGTGTGAATCGCTAAAGCGTGAATATGATGAGCAAGTTCATCTGCTAAAATCTGGTTAACCATGCGATGGCGTGCAATTAAACGTTTTTCTTCAAACTCATCACTAACAATAATCACTTTGAAATGACTTTCACTGCCTGAAGGAACGTTATGCATATAACTTTCATTCAGCACTTCTAGATGACTTGGTTTTAACGCAGTATTGATTTTTGATTCAATGACTTCCTGGATCATATTCTTCTTCTCATCTTTTGTTAATAAAGTGACATATTCACGTCTAAGAGAAGTGATATCATAAGCTCACTTATGCCTGAACCCAAGGTTTTAGTTTCTTGTTTTCCCGCCTTCTGAGACAATTCACTTTTCCAATCACCCAGTAACCTTGCAAAAATGAAAACTGAGCTTACGCTTCATGACCATACTTTAACGCTATACCGTTACCCTAAGCTAGCCAATGAATCTTTACAGGCTTGGGACGCAGGTGATGAATACCTAATCAATTATGTTGAACAGGAGCTGCAATTAGAGCCTGGAAAGCATGTCTTAATTTTAAACGATCAGTTCGGTGCCTTGTCCTGTTGGTTTTCACGACAACATCAGGTGAGCATGATGAGTGACTCACACATCTCTCACTTAGGCACACTCAAAAACTTACAACGAAATCAATGTAATAAAGTCCATTTTCATTCCACCATGGACACTATTCCTGATAACGTTGATCTTGTCCTTTATCAGCTCCCAAAAAATAATCGCCATTTAGTTTGGCAACTGACCCAGCTCAGGCAGTCATTGCCAGAAACCTGCCCAATTATCGCAGTAAACAAAGTTCGTGAAATTCACACTTCTACGCTAAAGCTGTTTGATAAATACTTAGGTGATACCACAACATCTTTAGCATGGAAAAAACATCGCCTTGTTTTTAGCAAAGCAAATTGTCAGCCAGTCAAGCCCGTGGATGAATCAGCCACATGGACTATTGATGAATTAGGCATTGAATTGCAAAACCTTGCCAACGTTTATTCCGGAGAGAGCTTAGACCTAGGAGCAAGATTCATCTTGCAACATTTGCCGCAAGACCCAGAATTAAGTGATTTTGTTGATTTAGGTTGTGGTAATGGGGTTTTGTCTGTCGCACTTGGGCGTTTAAACCCACAGGCAAAAATAACATGTGTTGATGAAAGTCATATGGCGGTGGAATCTGCAAAACGAAATTTAATTCACAACTTAGGCCAAGAACGAGATATTCACTGTATCGCCAACAACTGCCTTGACGGTTTTACTAAAAACAGCGCTAGCCTCGTGGTTTGTAACCCGCCGTTTCATCAACAACAAACCGTCACGGATCATATCGCTTGGCAAATGTTCTGTGATGCAAAGCATGTTCTGAAAACCGGTGGCCAATTATTAGTTATCGGTAACCGTCACCTCGGCTACGATGGGAAGTTAAGTCGGTTATTTGGCAAGTCGAATGTAGAGATTGTCGCATCAAACAAGAAATTTGTTATTTTACAAGCGACTAAATAGTTAACTATTATCTCTCTAGTTATTGAATTCTCACTTGAGAGTAAAAGAAAAAGGAAAAAATGATGAGAAAACTGGTTCTCGCTGCGTCAATGGTTCTACTTACAGCTTGTTCCGCTCCACAACAAGAGCAAGTTAATTTTATGCCTCAAGCCGAGCTGAGCACAAACAGCTTAGTTAAAGGCAAAACGTATTCTTTAACCAGTAAAGATGTACGCGCGGCTCAATATGTCGCTTTGGTTGACAGTGGTCGCTCTAACATTGAGCCGATCCATGCAAAACAAAATATTCGCATTACGTTAGAAAACGCGCTTCAACAACTGTTTCAGTCTCAAGGCTTCCACAGCACAGTAAGTAGCCAGAATTCAATTGAAGTTGAAGTTCAAGAAGCGTTAGTGACAGTTAAGCATTCAGTGATGGAGAATCAAATGGATGCGAAAATCGTTCTCGAAGTCACCGCTGAAACACCTGCTGGCAAGTTAGTAAAGACTTACACTGGTACAGGTAAACGCAATGGAGCTTTAAGTGCTTCAAACGATGATATCGAAGAAGTGCTAAATGACGTGGCTAACCTTGTACTCAAAGAAGTAGCCAATGATCGCGAATTACAAAACTACATGAGTGAGCGCTTCTAAATATGTGGAAATTACTGATTGCTTCTCTGGCTCTTGTCAGCCAGCTGGCTGTGGCTGGCCCTAAAGTGATGTTTGAAACAAACCTTGGACCATTTGTTGTCGAATTAAATAGTGAAAAAGCCCCGATAACAGCCGCTAACTTCCTTAAATACGTTAAAGATGGTAGCTATGTTGGTAGCCAATTCCATCGTGTAATTCCAGGATTTATGGCTCAAGGTGGTGGTTTTGATAAAGACATGAAGATGTTAAAAACTTATGCTCCAATTAAAAATGAAGCTTCAAATGGACTAAAAAACGAAGTTGCTACTGTTGCGATGGCTCGCACCAACGATCCTGACTCCGCAACCCGCCAGTTTTTCATCAACTACAATAACAACACCTTTCTTGACTATGACCAACAGCCTCCCGGTTACGCTGTTTTTGGTAAAGTGACTCAAGGTTTTGATGTTGTAAAACAAATGGCCACCAAACCAACGCATAATGTGGGTCGCTATCAGAATGTACCGGTTCAACCCATTATTATTATCAATGCAACGGTACTTAAGTAACTCATCAAGGCTCTGAACGATACAGAGCCTTTTCTATTTTTATAAATAAGGACTTGTTTATGTCTTCAAGCTCTTCTTCTTTATCTTGGGCTGAGACGATTCGCAGCTACATGGATAAACGCTTGCTGTGGGTCTTCATGTTGGGTTGTTCCAGTGGCTTCCCGTGGGTACTCATCGGCTCCAATATGTCTGGCTGGCTAAAAGATGCGGGATTAACACGCGCTGCGATTGGTTACTTTGGTAGTGTATTTGCCGTTTATGCCATTAACTTTCTATGGGCACCTTTAGTGGATCGCGTAAAGCTTCCTGTTTTACACGCTGTACTTGGGCAAAGACGTAGCTGGGTTTTCTCTATGCAGTTAGTAATGCTGTTATCTACAGTAGCTATGGCTATCGTTGGCCCCAGTATCAGCTACAGTACATCGGAATCAAACTCTTCGATCTCTTTGACTAACAGAGAGCATTGGAAATACAATGACTCAACAGTTTTCTGGAAAGCTCCTGAAGGAGAAACATTTAACCTAAAAGATTATGAGTATTTGTCACTTTCGACCCACAACAATAGCTTTGAAAGTGCTGCCTTAATCTTAAAAGCTGGTACTGATGAAATATATAGAAGCCAGATCCCTCTATCGTTATCAGAACAATCAATCAAACAAACTCTAGATACCTTACCAGAAGCTGCAATAGACTCTATACAGCTTACTTTTTTTGGTGTAGGCCATACACAAATAAATGACATTCATTTAAAACATTTAAATGAAGAAAAAAGTATTTATTTACCAATAACAAAGCATGATATTTCTGCATCCAATACTGATGAAGATAAACAGTTTTTACAAACAAAAAATGCGGGTTCTGTACTGGTAGATAACTCCGTTATTCTTACGTTGTCCTTAATTGCACTGGGGTTAGCAATAGCCTCCGCAACACAAGATATTGCCATTGATGCTTTCCGTATCGACACCTTCCCTAAATCTGAACCTTCGAAACTTCCTCAAGCCTCAGCTATGGCTGTAATTGGTTGGTGGACAGGTTACTCACTACCCGGTTATCTGGCGTTTATTAATGCTGATTCCATCGGCTGGAATGGAGTTTACTACGGCATGGCTGCCATTGTGGGCTTATTGATGGTGTTCACCTTACTTGTAGGCGAACCAAAAACACAGCGAGATGCATTACAACAACAAGCAGAAAAGCGCCACTCGGATGTCGTTGGAAATCGAGTGATCGCTTGGTTAACCGTAACCGTTGCTGAACCATTTTTGGACTTTTTCAGAAGAAATGGCTTCCGTGTCGCCCTTACGCTACTGCTGTTTGTTTTCCTATTTAAAATTGGAGAAGCTTTCCTTGGCCGAATGTCGATAACATTCTATAAAGAAATCGGCTTTTCAAACGAACAAATTGGCTACTATTCCAAGTTGATTGGATGGGGACTAACCATTCTATTTACGTTATTAGGCAGTATGGTCAACGTGAAATTCGGTATTGTTCGCGGTTTGATGATTGGCGGCATTGCAATGGCAGCAAGTAACCTGATGTTCTCTTGGATTGCCAACGTAGGACCGAATGAGCAGCTATTCTTAGCGACTTTAGTTGTCGATAACTTTACCTCTGCGTTTTCTACCGTGGCCTTTGTTTCTTTCTTAACAGTAGTTACTGGGCAAGCCTTCTCTGCAACACAATATGCATTATTAGCTTCCTTAGGGAACTTTGGTCGAACAACATTGGCGTCATTCAGTGGTGAGCTCGTTGATTACCTCAATGATTGGTCAACCTTCTTCATCTTAACCGCATTGATGGTGATACCTAGCCTAATCATGTTGTACTCGCTACGACATTACTTTACCAACATGCTAGAGAAAGCCAAAGCCAACGCTGCAGATGAAGAAGCTAAACTCTCTTCTCAGGAAACAACTAACTAGCCATCTCATTAAAAAAGGGTTGCACTAGTGCAACCCTTTTTATTTCACTTAATATGCCTGTTGTATACCTTATTAAGGGTACATTCCTTTACCAAATCGATTGAAAATACGCGCAACACCCTGAGTAAATAGCATCGGTTCCGTCAAAATCGCTAAACATAAGCAATCCTCCCCGACGCTTGTATATGGTGAATGCACAATGCGCGTATCTCGAACAATAAAATCACCCGCTTCATAATGCCCATCTTCATCACTGAAACCACCATGAAGTATCAATGTCGATTCGACTCCCTTGTGCGTATGTTGGGGGATTTGAACCTCTTCGCCGATGTACAACAGGCTTACCCGAGCTTTCTCACCAATATCAATTGCGGAACTATAAACGCGCCCACCATAGCTTCGCCAACTGCCGAGTTGATCAGTAAAACGGCTCAATGCACGAGGCAAATGAAAAGACTTACCGTTAACTTCTACCTCAGGTGGAGATTCTAGGAGAACCCTACCAACCTCTTCTTGAGGTAATGCCGTGATCTGACTCAGCATATTATCAAACGAACGATCCAACTCACTCTTGAGGCCGCTATCTAGGCTTAAAGACTGTTTTGCCAACGACTCCTCAGCTTGAGCCACAATCGCTTTACATTGCGGGCAGGTTTCTAGGTGAATAGCAATGGCAAAACCGTTGGCAGCATCAATAGAACCCTCAGCATAAGCTTGTAACAAGTGTTTGTCTGGATGATGAT
The DNA here is from genome assembly GCF_050113675.1 of Vibrio sp. TRT 21S02. Lineage (NCBI taxonomy): Bacteria > Pseudomonadati > Pseudomonadota > Gammaproteobacteria > Vibrionales > Vibrionaceae > Vibrio > Vibrio sp. TRT 21S02. The sequence continues at coordinate 15,254 of NZ_JBNJOI010000013.1, read as the reverse complement.
TCATAACTGACCCACCTTTATCGAATGCCTTAATTTTTCCACGGCCAACCTCAACCTAGACTTCACCGTACCAACTGGAATATCAAATCGCTCAGCAACAGCGTGATGAGGCAACTCCTCCAAGTAAACCGCCTCCACAACCTGTCTTTGTGCTTCTGGTAGTGTTTGCAAAAATTTGACCACCTGTTCTTTCATTAGATCATGTTCTGGCGTGTAGAGCTCTACCATTTCAGGAGGGCTCACATCTTCAGGCCAAATATCTTGAGCTAACAATAAAGAGGCTGAACCTTTCTGTTTACGTAATGTGTCAAAACATTGATTTCTGACGATAGTATAAATCCAAGTCGACAACGCACTCTTGTTACCATCAAATAGATGACTTTTCTGCCACACAATCGCCAATGACTCCTGTACCAACTCTATTGCGACTTGTTCATTTCTCAGCTGTTTGAAAGCAAAACTCTTTAACTTGGGAGCAAAAAAACGAAATATAAGCTCAAAGGCATGCTTGTCTTTGGACTTCACTCGCTCCATACACTCAATCCAGTCTGCTTTGGAAAAGTTCGTTGGCTCTTTGTTTTCCATCTAGGCACCTCAATGCGAACTTATCATTCTTATTATTAGAATACGCGCCCCTAAAAAAAACGATCAATTTAATCTGCAATTTTTATCAGATACCGCATTCATCACATACTCCAACGCTTTAGTACCATCCTCTTCTTTTAATAGGCGCTCAGATTCTTTCTTAGCTAATGGCAGTAACTCTAGCCAACGTTGGACGACCCAACTAATATCATCAAAACGTCTTTCATCATAATGCTGAGCAAGCTGTGGAATATTGATAAACAAGGCTTCCAACTTTTGCACTAATGGCGCATAACTCAGAGCATCACTCTGCATTGACCAGGAAGGCAAATAATTTACTTTTCCCCAACGTAATCCATCGTAATCATGACGAAGAGTTTCAATTTCAAATCGCTGCTCGCCCACAACAGATAACCCTAAGACCCCACCAGAAAGCCATTCATAATCGACAATCCTAACCAAGGTCCCAACCTTAGAGATGTTTTGCTCTTCAACATCGTACAAACAAACACCAAAAGTTGCTGCTGACATTGAGGCTATTCTTACTAAACGTAGATAGCGAGACTCAAATATTCTCAGCTTTACAACACCATCCGGTAATACAATTGCGTTGATAGGAAATAGCATTATTTCTGTCATGAACACTCCAAAATACAACCTTTCAGTAACATGTACGTTGAAAGAGACAAAGAGATCACTAACTAGAAATGTTGGTTATTCGATAAACATAAAAAATCAAGTAAACGCTTGCGTAAACGATACCCATATCACTTTGTGTGCAAATCACTGAAACCTTGCATTTGACTCATTTTTAATATCAACAATGTGACTACGATCACTCGTTTTAGATTTTTTTACACTCTATAGCACTTCAAATTGAGATTTTTATCGATATTATTCGCCGCAGACAATAAATAGCAGCCAATGTGCAACCCACGACATAGGTTAGCTAAATGTAAAATAAACAGACATAGAGAGTTCCCTTATGCGTAAATCACTTTTAGCTCTTAGCCTGCTTGCAGCAACTTCTGCACCAGCTCTAGCTGCTGACTACTCAGACGGCGATATCCACAAAAACGATTACAAGTGGCTTCAGTTTAACCTTATGGGTGCTTTCGATGAGCTACCAGGCGAGTCAAGCCATGACTATTTAGAAATGGAGTTTGGTGGTCGTTCAGGTATCTTCGATCTATACGGTTACGTTGATGTATTTAACCTAACTTCAGATAAAGGTAGCGATAAAGCTGGCGATCCAAAAATCTTTATGAAGTTTGCACCGCGTATGTCGCTAGATGCTCTAACTGGTGCAGATCTTTCATTTGGTCCAGTTCAAGAAGTATACGTTGCAACGCTATTTGAATGGGATGGTACTGACTACAAAACAAACCCATTCTCAGTAAACAACCAAAAAGTTGGTATTGGCTCTGACGTAAATGTGCCTTGGTTAGGCAAAATTGGCCTAAACCTATACGGAAACTACGATGGTAACCGTAAAGATTGGAATGGTTTCCAGATCTCGACAAACTGGTTTAAACCTTTCTACTTCTTCGAAAATGGTTCATTCATTTCTTACCAAGGTTACATTGATTACCAATTTGGCATGAAGGATGAGTACTCAACAGCGAGTAACGGTGGTGCGATGTTTAATGGTATCTACTGGCACTCAGACCGCTTCGCTGTAGGTTACGGTTTGAAAGGATACAAAGACGTATACGGTATCAAAGATAGTGACGGTTTCAAATCAACAGGCTTTGGCCACTACGTTGCAGTAACTTACAAGTTCTAAGCAAGTAGAATAAAAACCACATTTAAATGGCGCTATTTAGCGCCATTTTTATTTGCTTTCCCAATTCCACCCATTATCCTTGCTGCAAAGCTTTTTACCGAGAACATTGGGTGAATATTGTCATTCTAGGCCCAGGAGCCATTGGCTCACTGTGGGCGTTCAAACTTAAACACGCAGGGCACCAAGTTTCTCTTTGGGGTACGTCTCAGTCAGAGACAGCATTAGTACAGTTAGATCAAAACCAACCAGAAGTGTTTGCTCACCGCAGTACCCAATCGCTTTCTCAAGCAGATCTCCTTCTAGTGACCGTTAAAGCATGGCAAGTAGAAACAGCGATCACACCACTAATCCCATGGCTACACAGTGATACCATAATTACTCTTATGCATAATGGAATGGGCACAGCAGAGATCGTCGCACAGTTGCTACCAAAGAATCCCATTATTCTTGCAACTACTACGCATGGAGCCTATAAATCGACTAAATCGCAGGTTCATCACACAGGAGCAGGTCATACCCAGCTCGGTGGCTATAACTCGTTAGGTAAGCAATGCAACTTTTTAGCCGAGGTATTCCAACACGCTTTGGCGCCTGTCAGTTGGAATCAAGATGTTCGCCAAGCATTGTGGACGAAACTGGCGATCAACTGCGCCATCAATCCATTAACGGGTATCCATCAATTTAAGAATGGTCAACTGACTCAAGAAAAATGGCGAACAACACTTCGAGATCTCACTCAAGAGTTGGTTGAAGTCATGATGCTTGAACACATCGACACCAACCCTAAAGAGCTACTTGAAACGATACTGAATGTCGCACAAGCCACCAGCGAGAACTACTCTTCAATGAGGCAAGATATTGCTCATCAACGTCAAACTGAAATTGACTTCATTACTGGGTACATGCTGCAGCAAGCTGACAAACATCATATTGAAACACCAAAAAACCGCGACTTGTATAACCGCATCAAACAAATAGAAAACAGTTGGAAAGAATCATGAGTAAGAAAATTCTCGTCCCTATTGCCTCTGGAACTGAAGAGATGGAGGCCGTCACCATTATCGATATGATGGTTCGCGCAGGTTATGATGTCGTCGTTGCAAGTGCTGATTCCGACGGCAAACTTACAATGAAAGCTTCTCGTGGCGTCACTCTAACCGCTGACTGTAAACTCGTAGATATCGCAGATGATGAGTTTGATGCGATTGTACTTCCTGGTGGTGTCGGTGGTTCGGAAACGTTTAGAGATAGCACCATTTTGGTTGAGATTGTTCGCCAACAAATGTACGAAGGGAAATTAGTGGCAGCAATCTGTGCCGCGCCCGCGTTGGTTCTTCAACATCACCATCTTTACCCTGATGCACTAATGACCTGTCATCCAAGTTTTCAATCTCACATCCCTGAGCAGAAATGGCGGGTGAAGCGTGTGACTATTGACGTTAACCATAACCTGATCACAAGCCAAGGCCCTGGAACGGCACTTGAGTTCGCAATGGAGATCATCATTCGCCTTTCAGGAAAACAGCATGCTTGGACAGTTGCAGAACCTATGATTACTATCCCGACCCTGCAATATCACAAGTTGGGTGACGAAGTATGCTAGATGTAAAAGCAATTAGAGCGCAGTTTCCAGCCTTAGCTCAGCAAGTGAACGGGCAATCTTTAGTTTACCTAGACAGCGCAGCTACAACCCAAAAACCCCAACAAGTGATCGACACCATCACTCAGTACTACAGCCGTCAAAATGCAAACGTGCATCGAGGTAGCCATAGCCTCACCGCTCATGCAACCACTGAATTTGAGGCTGCTCGCAGCCATGTTTCCGACTTCATCGGGGCAATAAGCAGTAAAGAAATCATCTGGACACGAGGGGCAACTGAAGCGTTAAACCTGATCGCGCAAACTTATGCCAGAAACACCCTGCAAGCTGGTGATGAAATACTGGTTAGCGAAATGGAACATCATGCCAATATCGTACCTTGGCAAATTGTCGCCGAACAAACAGGAGCGAAAGTCATCAAAATCCCGATGACAAAAGAGTGTTGTTTTGATCTGAATGCCTTTCACTCGTTACTTTCAGAAAAAACACGTATCGTGGCAGTGGCTCATATTACCAATGTGACCGGAACGCGCTTACCAATCGAGAAAATTATTGAGCTTACGCACCAATACGGTGCGATTGCAGTGATTGACGGTTCTCAAGGCATTGTTCATGAACACATTAATGTACACAATCTCGATGCCGATTTTTACGTATTCTCAGGTCATAAGCTCTATGCTCCCACAGGCATTGGTGTACTGTATGGCAAACAAGCGTTGTTAGAATCCATGCCGCCTTGGCACGGCGGTGGCAAGATGGTAGAGCGAGTCTCGTTTGAAAAAACAACCTTCTCACAACTTCCGGGAAAGTTTGAAGCAGGCACCCCTAATGTTGCCGGTGCCATTGCATTGAGTTCAGCCATCGCCTGGTATCAACAATATGATCAAGCAGACGTAGAATGTCATATACATCACCTTCAGCAACTAGCATATAATGCCCTCTCTTCAATTGAAGACATTCAGGTTATTGGCTATCAGGCCAATGCTTCAGTGCTCACCTTTGTGATGGATGGGGTTCATCATCAAGATATGGCCACATTACTGGATCAACAAGGTATTGCAGTTAGAGCCGGACATCATTGCGCCCACCCTTTAATGGATGCGCTTGGCCTTTCTGGTACCATCAGAGTATCGTTTGGTCCTTACAATACTGAAGAAGATGTTGCTCAGTTCATCAATGCCGTCAACAAAGCAGCTGACATGCTATAAAACAAAAAGCCTCAGCAGTTGCTGAGGCTTCTTCTTTATGCATTGTGATTATTTGCGTGGGCAAATTTCAGCTTGAGGGAAAAAGTATTCTATTTCTCTTGCTGCAGATACTGGGCTATCTGAACCATGGACTGAGTTATGACGCATGCTCAATGCGTAATCCGCACGAATCGTACCTGTCGCCGCTTCTTCCGGGTTGGTTTTACCCATTAGCTCACGATAATTCGCTATCGCATTTTCACCTTCAAGTACTTGAACCATGATCGGCCCAGAGGTCATAAAGGCTTTTAGATCGTCAAAGAAGGGCTTTCCTTCATGTTCAGCGTAAAAACCACTGGCTTGTTCTTCCGTTAAATGAACCATTTTTGCAGCGATAATACGTAATCCGGCTTGTTCAATACGGTGATAGATTTCACCAATAAGATTACGTTCTACAGCGTCGGGCTTGATAATAGAAAAAGTTCTTTCTAGAGCCATAAGGTATCCTTTTACTTCAGTCTTTGTAGTTATAGTAAGCAGCCCTTTCAGGCTGCTCAAAGCTTTTATTTAGCTTGTTCTGTAAGAATGCGAGCCAGAGTCCGTACGCCCATGCCTGTCGCGCCAGCTGCCCATTTATCAGACGCTGACTTACGGTACGTGCCTGCGCAGTCAAAGTGTAACCAGCCTTTCTTGTAATCTTCAACAAAGTAAGACAAGAATGCCGCAGCCGTGCTTGCACCAGGTGAGTAATCACCAGAGCTAATATTAGACAAGTCAGCAAAGTTTGAAGGCAGCATACCACGATGGAAATCAGCCAATGGCAATGGCCATAGCCCTTCTTTCTCATGATTTGCAGCAGTAAGAGCTTGGTGAGAGAGCTCCTCATCAAAACTCATTAATGCATGGTAATCATTACCCAAAGCATTCTTCGCAGCCCCTGTTAGCGTTGCACAATCAATGATCAGCTCAGGCTTCTGTTCACTTGCGTAGATAAGACCGTCAGCCAATACTAATCGACCTTCCGCATCGGTATTCATGATCTCAACCGTCTTACCATTTTTATAAGTAATGATGTCACCAAGTTTAAGTGCACGGCCAGAGATCATATTCTCAGCACAGCAAAGGATCAGTTTCACACGTTTATTTAAACCGCGCATGATCGCAAGCCCTAAACCACCAGTGATAGTACCCGCACCGCCCATGTCAGCTTTCATCGCGGTCATAAAGTTAGATGGTTTAATGCTATAACCACCTGAATCAAACGTAATGCCTTTACCCACTAAACATGCGTATACTGGCGCGTTTTCATCACCCGTTGGGTTAAAATCTAGCTGCAGCATGGCTGACGTGCGTGAAGAGCCACGACCTACCGCATAAACACCTTCCCACCCTTCGGTAAGTAAGTCTTTATCTTTTACAACTTTTGCTGTCACTGTGCCTTCAGGTGCAACAGACTTAATAAATTCAGCAGCCATGGTTGCAAGCTGACGTGGTGCAACTTCTTCAGCTGGCTTATTGATGATATCGCGAACAAATTCTGTCGCGCTAATGCGAGCCTTCAGTTCAGCTTCGTCTTCTTCACTTAACGCTGTCCACTCTAGTGTCGCCTTTTTCTTTGGCGCTCGGTACCCTTGTTGGAATGCCCAAACTGTTTCTAAGTCCCAGCCATTACCCGCCAAAAATACCGCTTGAATGCCTTGCCCTTCAAGCTTGCGCGCAGCACGTTGAATCGCACCGAGATCATGACCTTCCCCAAGGTGGATCGTTGCCCCACTCTCGTTGAAAGATAGAATAGCTTTATCGCCCCATTGGGCAGCCGCCGCTTCTTGGCTTAAATATACCGACATCTGTGTAGACATGGTTTCTCCTTGTCTTAATTAGCGTTTTGTCGCCATTATTGTAGTAACTAACGGATGTTAGCATTATGTAGGGTTAAAATGTCAATTTGATAAAGAAACGGACCCGAAGGTCCGTTTCTTTTAGTAAAATTTGTTAACTCTGTGAGATTTCTAGTCCATCTCATCCATCCAGCACAGAATAACCGCTTCTAGAATCTTTTCATTACAATGGCTTGGCTCATCGTCAAACTCATCTAGTTCCATGATCCACTGGTGGAGATCGGTAAAACGTACAGTTTTAGGATCTAAATCAGGAAACTTATCACAAAGCTCAATCGCGATGTCGCGTGAATCTGTCCATTTCATTGCTCGTCTTCCTTTTGCTTCATCCCTTATATTGGGGAGATAGTATTAGTGATCTTCTGATGCGTGGTTTAGCGTGTATTTAGGGATCTCTACAACCAAGTCTTCATCCGCTACTTTCGCTTGGCATCCAAGGCGAGACTCAGGCTCCAGACCCCATGCTTTATCTAGCATGTCGTCTTCTAGCTCTTCACTCTCTTCTAGCGAATCAAAACCTTCACGAATGATCACATGACAGGTAGTGCATGCACATGATTTTTCACATGCATGCTCGATACCAATGCCATTTTTTAGTGCTACGTCTAGAACGGTGTCACCAGTGTTTGCTTCCAACACTGCACCCTCTGGGCACAAATCTTCGTGTGGTAATACAATAATCTTAGGCATAACTACTTATCTCTTATATATCATTAACTGACTGACCTGACAGTGCAGCTCGAATCGATTTATCCATACGGCGTGACGCAAAATCTTGGCTTGCTTTGTCGGTGTCTTTGATGCCTTGCTCGATGGCGTCCGCATCTTCGCCGTTGCGCAGTTCAATCAGCGCTTCAATCACTTTTACTAGGTCTTGTCTCTCTTGGTCTGATAGTAGTTCATCACCATCAGCTTGCATCGCTGCAATCAAGCCTTCAATCACACGGTCCGCTTCTACGCGCTGCTCAGCCAGTGCGCGAGATTGCATATCTTCTTTCGCGTAAGTCATCGAGTCACGCAGCATATTTGCTACTTCATCATCGCTTAGGCCGTAAGAAGGTTTCACTTGGATTTCAGCTTGGACACCCGTGCTCTTTTCCATCGCGGTGACAGACAACAGGCCATCAGCGTCCACTTGGTACGTCACGCGAATGTGTGCAGCACCAGCCGCCATTGGTGGAATGCCTTTCAATGAGAAACGAGCCAGTGAGCGGCAGTCATCCACCATTTCTCGCTCACCTTGTACGGTGTGCACGCTAATTGCCGTTTGACCATCTTTGAACGTCGTAAATTCTTGTGCGCGAGCCACTGGGATGGTGGTGTTACGTGGAATGATTTTCTCAACCAAGCCGCCCATGGTTTCAATGCCAAGGGACAAAGGAATAACGTCCAGAAGCAACATTTCAGAGTCAGGTTTGTTACCCGCTAGGATATCTGCTTGGATACCCGCGCCTATTGCAACAACTTCATCTGGGTTAATGCTCGTCAGTGGTGTACGGCTGAAGAACTCACCAACCATTTCACGAACAAGCAATGTGCGTGTTGAACCACCGACCATAACAGCTTCAAGTACATCTTCCGCATCCACATCTGCATCTTTCAGTGCACGACGGCAAGACATCAGGGTTTTCTTCACTAGCGGACGAATCAGATCTTCGAACTGCTCACGAGTCACTGAGCCTTCCCAGCCAAATACATCAACATCAACGCTGTCTTGCTCAGAAAAAGCAATCTTAGTTGCTGTTGCAATGTTCAGTAGTGCACGGTTTTTCTCAGCAGAAAGTGGTGCTTCTAGGCCAGCTTGCTCCATTAGGTAATCCGCTAATAGGTGGTCAAAATCATCGCCGCCTAGCGCAGAGTCACCGCCTGTTGCTAATACTTCAAATACACCTTTCGACAAACGTAGGATAGAGATATCGAATGTACCACCACCTAGATCGTAAACCGCAATCACGCCCTCTTGACCAGAGTCTAGACCGTAAGCGATCGCTGCAGCTGTCGGCTCGTTAAGCAGACGCAGTACATGAAGACCCGCCAATTTCGCCGCATCTTTTGTACCAGCACGTTGAGCATCATCAAAGTAAGCAGGAACAGTAATAACCACACCAGCTAACTCACCACCTAGTGTCTCTTCAGCACGTTTGCCTAGTGATTTAAGAATATCGGCAGACACTTCAATCGGGTTCTTGTCACCTTGCGCAGTTTGCAGAATAGGCAGACCGTTGTCGCTTTCTTTAAATTGGTAAGGCAAAGATGGGTAGCGAGCTTGAATGTCTTTTAGTGAGCGACCAATCAGACGTTTTACTGAAATAATGGTGTTTTCTGGTTCTTGCTCTGCTTTTGCTTTGGCCTCGTAACCAACTAACGCCGTATCTTGTGCGTAGTTCACCACAGACGGCAAAATGCTACGACCTTGGTCATCTGTCAGTGTTTTTGCGTCGCCGCTGCGAACAGATGCAACCAAAGAGTTGGTGGTACCTAAGTCGATACCCGCTGCTAACTTGTGCTCATGAGGTGCCGAGCTTTGGCCCGGTTCTGCGATTTGAAGTAGTGCCATGATGGGTCCTTGTCGCGCTAACTAGCCGAGGAGTTTATCTTCAACCAGTTCAATTTCGTTCTTTAGCTTGGCAATGAATTTGAGTTTACGAACTCGGTCTGCAGCTTCCGCCCAAAGACCTTGATCAAGTTCTTGTTCTACACTCGCCAAATGCTGTTTGTACATTTTGCTGACCTTAGAATCGAAGTCAAAAAGCGCTGATTCAGGATCAGAGCTGTCAGCAATGTCTTCCAGTTCTTCACGCAGTTCCATTTGCTCCATTAGGAACATAGGATCTTGCATGGTTTGTTGCTCACCACGAATTTCTGTGCCGTTTTCTGCCAGAATGTATTCAGCGCGAGAGATAGGATGCTTAAGTACTTGATACGCATCGTTGATTTGCGCTGCTTTTTGGACAGCCATCAAGCGATCGCGCTCAGAGGCGGTCGCAAAATTGTCTGGGTGGAAGCGTTTTTGTAGTTCTCGGAACTGAGAAGAAAGAAGGCTACCATCCAGCTGAAACTGACTTGGTAGCCCAAATAATTCAAAGTGATTCATTAAGATCGGGTCCTAGTAAAGCCTTCTGGACTCGTTTGCCCAGAAGGACAATCAATTAGACGTTGAAGCTTTCACCACAACCACATTCACTTTTCGCGTTCGGGTTGTTGAACTCAAAGCCTTCATTCAACCCTTCCTTAACGTAATCCAGCTCAGTACCGTCTAGGTATACTAGGCTTTTCTTATCAATGATGATCTTCAGACCTGAGTGGTCGAATACTTCGTCTTCTTCATTTAGATCATCAACAAACTCAAGTACATAAGCCATACCGGAACAGCCTGTCGTCTTCACTCCAAGACGCAAACCGATCCCTTTACCTCGGTTATCTAGGAATGCTTTTACGCGACTTGCCGCTGTTTCTGTCATTGTGATGGCCATACTGCACCTTAGTCTGTCTAAATTACGTTTCGGAATGGGAGCACGGCTCCCATTATATACAGATTACTTAATCTTGGTGTTTTTTCTTGTAGTCAGCAACCGCTGCTTTAATCGCATCTTCTGCCAAAATTGAGCAGTGTACTTTCACTGGTGGCAATTCAAGCTCTTCTGCAATTTCAGCATTTTTAATCGCTGCCGCTTCATCAATACTCTTACCCTTAACCCACTCAGTTACAAGAGAGCTTGAAGCGATTGCACTACCACAACCGTATGTTTTGAATTTCGCATCTTCAATGATGCCTTCTGGCGTCACTTTGATTTGAAGCTTCATTACGTCACCACAAGCTGGCGCGCCAACCATGCCGCTGCCTACTGCTGGGTCTTCTTTATCGAACGAACCAACGTTACGTGGGTTCTCGTAGTGATCAATTACTTTTTCGCTATATGCCATGATAAATTACCTCGAATCCTCTACCTTTCCTTGGAATGATTAATGGTGAGCCCATTCAACAGTGCTCAAATCAATCCCTTCTTTGTACATATCCCATAGAGGAGACATGTCACGTAGCTTTGTAACGGCTACGCGGATTTGTTCAATTGCATAATCAATTTCTGCTTCAGTCGTGAAACGACCAAATGAGAAACGTACTGAGCTGTGCGCTAATTCGTCATCTAGACCAAGTGCACGAAGAACGTAAGATGGCTCTAAGCTCGCTGATGTACAAGCACTACCAGAAGAAACGGCTAGGTCTTTCAGTGACATCAATAGCGATTCGCCTTCTACGAATGCAAAGCTCACATTTAGGTTGTGTGGAACACGCTGTTCTAGGTCACCGTTCACCGTTACTGCTTCTAGATCTTTAACGCCATCTAGAAGACGGTTACGAAGTGCTAGCGCGTGATCGTAATCTTTTTGCATGTCTTCTTTCGCTACACGGAACGCTTCACCCATACCCACGATTTGGTGAGTTGGAAGTGTACCTGAACGGAAGCCACGCTCATGACCACCACCGTGCATTTGCGCTTCCAGACGGATACGAGGCTTACGACGTACGTAAAGTGCGCCAATGCCTTTAGGACCGTATACTTTGTGCGCAGACAGTGAAATTAGGTCAACTTTCAATTCTTGAACATCGATTGGTAGTTTGCCCGCAGACTGTGCAGCATCCACATGGAAAACAATCTTACGTTCACGACATAGCTCGCCGATTGCAGCGATGTCTTGGATGACACCAATCTCGTTGTTAACGTGCATGATTGATACTAAAACAGTGTCTTCACGCATTGCTGCTTGAAGTTTGTTTAGATCGATCAGACCGTTTGATTCTGGCTCTAGGTAAGTCACTTCAAAGCCTTCGCGTTCTAGTTGACGACATGGGTCAAGTACCGCTTTATGCTCTGTTTTACAAGTGATTACGTGTTTACCCTTCTTAGAGTAAAAATGTGCTGCACCTTTAATAGCAAGGTTGTCAGACTCTGTCGCTCCAGATGTGAATACAATTTCGCGAGGATCTGCATTTAGGAGGTCTGCAATTTGTTCACGAGCGGTATCTACTGCTTCTTCTGCCTGCCAGCCGTAACGATGTGAACGAGATGCTGGGTTACCAAAGGTACCATCCATCGTCATGTACTGAACCATTTTCTCAGCAACACGAGGATCCACAGGGCATGTTGCCGAATAGTCTAGATAAATAGGCAGTTTCATTCTCTACTCCAATGTAAAAACACTGACCGCATTACGAGCGGGCATTTACACCAATGGGTGCGGTGTTGATTTTTTTATTTGCCAACCCATGATTGATCGCCAAATCAACATCTTGACGATCTGAAATTTCAAGGACTTCGTTATCTCGCATCAGTTCACCCAAAGTGATGTTGTTCAAAAAACCACTGATTCGAGAACTTAAATCACGCCACAAAGTGTGCGTTAAACAGCGACTACCACCTTGGCAATCACCCTTACCGTTGCATTTAGTTGCATCAACCGACTCATCTACAGCCGCGATCACTGTTCCGATAGCAATTGTATCTGCTTCTGCACCTAAGCGGTAACCACCACCAGGGCCTCGAACGCTCGCAACCAAGCCTGCTTTACGCAACTTAGAAAACAGTTGTTCTAGGTATGAAAGAGAAATTCCCTGACGTTCAGAAATATCAGCAAGAGGTACTGGGCTTTGCTGTGAATGTAACGCAACGTCCAGCATGGCTGTAACAGCATATCTTCCTTTAGATGTAAGTCTCATAACTCACCCGTATCCACATCGTTTATGTACTATGAAGTTTTTCATAACCACATAAATTGGTCAAGTATTTATTTGACTAAATTAGTCAGGTATTTAACCATTAAATTAATATGGATTAGTTAGTTCGATATCTTACGCTCTATTGCAGTTAGAATGCCTCGTAAAATATTGAGCTCTTGGCTCTCTGGTCTAGCACGACTGAACAAGCGACGAATCTTATTCATGACTTTTCCGGGCTGTTGCTCTTTTAAAAACTGGGTATTGAGCATCACTTTTTCAAGGTGTGCATAAAAAAGTTCGAGCTCTTTATGTCTTGGGTAATCATGCTCTGGTTGAACTGGATATTCAGCCGCTTGATCCTCCAAAAATGCCATTCTTATTTCATAGCTTAATGTTTGTACTGCCATTGCCAAATTAAGTGAACTGTATTCAGGGTTTGCAGGTATGCAAACATGATAATGGCACATTTGTAATTCATCATTACTCAGTCCTGTTCTTTCCCGCCCAAAAACTAAAGCAACATTTGAGGACTTACCAAACTCAACGAACTTTTTACCACACTCTCTAGGCTCTAACATTGGCCATTCCAATGTCCGAGAGCGAGCACTCGAACCAACCACTAGATTACAATCTTCAATCGCTTCTTGTAACGTCGACACGACCGTTGCATTCAAAGCAATTTCACTAGCACCAGCGGCAAGCGCTACTGTTTGAGCATCGACTTCACATTGTGGGTCAACAAGCACCATACGACTTAACCCCATCACCTTCATCGCTCTTGCTGCTGAGCCAATATTTCCAGAGTGAGAAGTTCCTACGAGTACGACTTTTACGTTGTCTAGCATGTGATAGTTCCAGTACAAATTAAGCCGCAGAATCTTACCACATACCCGACTAAAATAGTCAGGTCCTATGATAATTCACCGATTGAAAGTTCAAAAAAACATCACTTCCATTTTGAGTAGAGTATGTGTATACTGCGCCCGTTTTTCTGTTCTTTAACATCCGTTGGGAAATTTCTATGCATCCTATGCTAAATATTGCTATTCGTGCTGCACGAAAAGCAGGCAATCATATTGCTAAATCACTTGAAAACTCTGAGAAAATTGAATCTACTCAGAAAGGCACTAATGACTTTGTAACTAACGTAGACAAAGAAGCAGAAGCAATCATTATTGATGTGATCAAAAACTCTTACCCTGATCACAGCATCATCGCCGAAGAAAACGGCCTTATTGAAGGTAAAGACTCAGACGTGCAATGGATCATAGACCCACTGGATGGCACTACAAACTTTGTTAAAGGTTTGCCTCACTTCTCTGTTTCTATCGCTGTACGCCTGAAAGGCAAAACAGAAGTAGCCTGTGTTTACGATCCTATGCTGAATGAACTATTTACTGCGCAGCGCGGTGCCGGTGCTCAGCTTAATAATGCTCGCATCCGTGTGAAAGAAGTAAAAGATCTTCAAGGCACTGTTTTAGCAACTGGCTTCCCATTCAAACAAAAGCAGCATTCTGAATCTTATTTTAAGATCTTATCTTCTTTGTTCGTTGATTGTGCCGATTTCCGTCGCACAGGCTCTGCGGCACTTGATTTATGTTACCTAGCATCAGGTCGTGTAGATGGCTTTTTTGAGCTTGGCTTAAAACCATGGGACATTGCAGCTGGTGAGCTAATTGCTCGTGAAGCTGGTGCAATTGTTACCGATTTTGCTGGTGGCACAGAATACATGAAGTCAGGTAACGTTGTAGCATCTAGCGCACGCGGCGTTAAAAACTTACTAAAACATGTTCGTGAAAACGGCAACAATGCTATTTTGAAATAATACTAACTCCGTCACAGCTGAATTCTTAGCCCACTAATTAGAGTGGGCTTTTTTGTACTACACGACTTGTAAATGAAACTCCTACATTTTCTGATTCGCAGAAAACAGGAAGTGACTTCTATATATGCACGAGTTCTGGTGGGAAAAAAGTTGAAAACTTACTTTAGCTGTAAAATTTTCTGAATCTCTTTCATGTAACTAGGTTGAATTATTTCAACAACACAACAAGTATCAAAGTAACTAGCCGTATGCAGATATTTTGATGCAGTTCCGAAAGGTATACTCTTGGAGAAAAAGCGAAGCAGAAAGAATGGAAGTTAGCGGTTTAAGCAAAAAGGCCTTAGTCTTTCGACTAAGGCCTTAAATATGGCAGGGGTGGAGAGATTCGAACTCCCAACACGCGGATTTGGAATCCGCTGCTCTGCCAATTGGAGCTACACCCCTAAGTTTCGTATTTTATGAGACGACTCTCGAATAAGTGGCGGAGCGGACGGGACTCGAACCCGCGACCCCCGGCGTGACAGGCCGGTATTCTAACCAACTGAACTACCGCTCCGCACTGGTTAGACTTAAAGTCTAAATTTAAAGCCTGGCGATGTCCTACTCTCACATGGGGAAGCCCCACACTACCATCGGCGCTAATTCGTTTCACTTCTG